>JAAFHV010000190.1 GCA_013297655.1 Myxococcales bacterium
GGGTATGCCGTGTTTGGCTCGCCCGCCACCGCGGAGGTCACCCTCGAGGGCTCGGTCGCGCCGTCGAGCTCGCCGCCCGGGTTCCGCGCGAGCTTCCGTGTCCTCGACGCCAAAGGCAACGTCACGGGGTCGAGGCAGGTCGAGGCCCACGACGCGAGCTGCCGCGCGCTCGACGACCGCGCGGCGCTCGTGGCCTCGCTCCTCGTGGACGACGCCGCGAAGGCGCGCGACAAGGGCCTCCCGACCACGCCCGCTCGCGCGCCGGTCCCGCCGCCTCCGTCCACGCCACCCGCTCCCGCGCCGCCACCCTCCGCGCCGCCGCCCTCCGCCCCACGCGTCGAGCCGAATGACGCCGCGAGCGCCGACGTGGGGTGGCGCTTCTCGCTCGACGTAGGCCTGGGCGTAACGACCGGCTTCCAGCCCGGGGTGGGGCTCGGCCTCGCGGCGACCGCGCTCCTTCGGCCGCCGCACTTCGTGCCGTTCTACCTCGGCGCCGGCCTCTACCCGTCCACGGACGCGACCGTGCCGCGCGGGGGCACCGTCGCCGCCGACGTGAAGCTCGGATCGGCAGGGATTTGCCCGCTCGCGCTCGGCTCCGGTCGCCTCGAGCTGCTCGGATGCGGAGGCGTGCTCGTAGGCAGTCTCGACGCGCGCGGGACCGGCTTCGACGACAGTTACGCCGATCGCGCGGTGCTCGTGAGCGGAGTGCTCACTGCCCGAGGCGCGGTCCGCCTCGCGGGCCCGCTCGCGGTGTACGTCGGCCTCGGTGGGCACTTCGCGCTCGTGCGGGCGGAGATCGGCTATCGCGAAGCACAGGAGTCGAAGACGGCCTTCGCGTCGGCGCCGATCGGCCTCTTCTCGGACGTGGGCTTGGGCCTACGCTTGCCGTGACCCAGCCGCAGACCACCAGCCGAGCGCGGTTTTTCGCTTTTTTGGGGCTCGTGTTCTTTTATTCATAATTCGAGTAGCTGAATGGCGCTTACCCGTATGACTCGTGCCACGTGAACGTGACACAGAGGGCGCGCTCGACTCGCGGGCCGCACGAGGAGTGATTGTCCGAAGCGCCGGTCGAACGTCCTGACATCACCACCATCTGCCGAGAAAACGGGGCGTTCGTCGCTCGCGTGCTTCGTCGGATGGGCGTCGCTCCGTCCGATCAGGACGACGCGTGGCAGGAGGTGTTCGTCTTGGTTCACCAAAAGCTGGCCGACTTCGAGGGGCGCTCGTCGCTACGCACTTGGCTCTACGGAATCTGCATGCGGACCGCGCTCGCGTTTCGGCGGAAGGCCCCCGCGCGGCGCGAGATCCCCACCGAAGAGCTGCCCGAGGTCGCCACCTCGACGAACCCCGAAAAAGACCTCATGGATCGCCGTTCCCTCCAGCTCTTCGACAAAGCGGTGTCCACCTTGGACGACGACAAACGCGCGGTGTTCGTACTCTACGAGGTGGAGCAGCTCTCGATGCCGGAGGTCGCAGAGGCGCTCGGTTGCCCGCTTCAAACCGCCTATTCGCGTCACAAGGTGGCGCGTGAAATCGTGCTCGCGGCGTTCCGTCGCGCGGGAGAAGGGATGCCCTCGTGAGCGACGAAGCACCCCCGCGGCTCGACGTCGATGCGGACGTGCCGGAGATGGCCGCGCGCGCCCTCCGTGCCGCGCGGGACGACGTGCCGGACGAGGACCACCTGCGCCGCGTCGAGGGCCTGCTGATGGCGCGGCTCGCGCTCGGCGTCGCGGGCGGCGGTGGGTCGCAAGGCTCTTCCGGCGCTGGAAATCCCGGCACGAGCGGCCCACCGCCGGCCACGGGGGGAGCCGTCGGAGGGGGCGCCGCGGGGGCCTCGGCGTCCACGTTCGTCGGTGCAGGACTCGCCGTGGCCGCCCTCGTGTGCGGCGGTCTTCTCGTGTCGCACTTCTCCGGCCCCGCGTCCTCGGAGGGCGTCGCGCCGCCCACGCCGGTCTCCGTCGAGGCGCCGCGCGAGGTGCTCACGCCGCCGTCGGCGTTCGTGCCTCCCGCCGCTTCCGTCACGTCGACCGCGAAGGTCGTCTCGATCGACGATCTCCCGCTCGCGCCGACGACCGCGACCGCCGTCACCGCAACGGCAGCACCCGGAACGTCGGCGAAGCCCGGCCCCGTCGATTCGCGCGAAGAGGTGCAGCTGCTCTCCGATGCGCAAAAGACGCTCCGAAGCGACCCCGCGACGACGTTGCGCGTTTGCAACGAGCACGCGAAGAAGTTCCCCGGTGGTGCGCTCGCGCAAGAACGAGATTCGCTCGCGATCGAGGCCCTCGTGAGCCTCGGTCGCAAGCCCGAGGCCCGCGCGAGGCTCGCCCGTTTCCGCGAGGCTTACCCCGGCTCGGGGCACCTTCGAAAGCTCGACGCGCTGTTCTGAAGCGAGCCGATCGTCATCGGTCGGTCCGGCCCTCCGATCCGACGGGACGAGCGAGGAGGCGGCGGACCTCAGGGGCAGGGCGCTTGGCAGCTCCGCGCGCGACACGAGAGGGACGCGGCGGAGAGATCGCGGCCACGGGGGTGGTCGCTTTCGCACGTGGCGCGGGCGGTTCCTTTCGTGATGCAGGCGTCGAACGCGATGCAGTCGGGGGACGCCGCGCACGCTGACTCCTCGTCGCAGCAGCTCTTGTCCATGCACTGGTCGCAGGCGGTGTTGCCGGTGGTGATCTCGCCGCATCGAGGCGCGCCGCCGTCGCTACCACCGCCGCCGCCGCCGAGCAGGCAGTTGGCGTAGGTGGTGAGCTGGGTGCTGCAGCCTTCGATCCGGCCTTTGCCCTTGCTGTCGCAGCCCGCCACTTTGCCTTCGTTCGCGCTGCACGAGATCAACGCGAGCACCTCGGCGCTGCATTGGGAGGGAGTCTGCGCGATCTGTTTTTGGCAGTCGGCTTTGCACGAGCCCGCCGCGCTGCACCCCAACGCCGAGACCTTCGCGCAAAACGTGTCGCAGTCGGCGTTCGGAGGGGCTGCGTCGGTCGCGTCGGCGGTGGCCGCGTCGGCGAGGGCGCTGCCGGCGTCTTCGGCGGTCGTCGCCGCGGACGAGCACCCGCCCGCCAGCGCGCTGCCCGCGAGCCCGAACGAAACGATCAACGACGTAAGAACGTGCCTCATGAACGAGCCTCCCAACGTGAGCGAACCTCAGACGGCCGCGTTCGTGGGGTGTTCACTGCACGGGCGACAATTGCGCTCGGCGGCGCGCGATGGTCGGCTCATAGCTCGAATGCGCCGTTGTCACCCCGCTGATTGGCGGTGTTCGAGCCCCAGCAGCGCACCTGACCGCCGGCGATCGCGCACGAGTGTTTGCCCCCCGCCGCGATGCTCTCGGCGCCGAACGGAGCGTGGAGCGACATGCGAGGGCCGCGATCGTTCGTGCCGAGCACGGCGCCAGAGAGCTGCCCCGCGTCGTCGGAGCCCCAGCACTGCACCTCGTGGCTGCCGAGGCGGGCGCACGAATGGTCGTTGCCGGCGCGGACCTCGACGACGTCGGCGAGCGACGTGATCACCCGCGCTTCGCTGCGCGCGGGGCCGGCGCCTTGCCCGAGCTGGCCGAGCTCCGCGTTGCCCCAACACGCCACGAGGCCGCCCTCCGTGCGCGCGCATGCGTGGCTGCGCCCGCAGGTGACCTCGAGAGCCTTCGCGCCGAGCCCGGTGACCTTCACCGGCGTGCTGCGATCGACGAACGTGCCGTCCCCGAGCTGCCCGCGCTCGTTGGCGCCCCAGCAGTAGACGTCGCCCGCGCTCGCCACTCCGCAGGTAAAATAGCCCGAAGGCGACGCGGCCACGTCGACGAAGCGGACGTTCGCGACCGGCACGTCGGCAGGGATGAGGTTGTACGGGCGCGCCCCTTGGCCGAGCTGGCCTTTTCCGTCGAGGCCCCACGTGCGAATGCGGCCGTCGGCAGTGAGCGCGGCGCCGTAATAAAGGCCCGACCGCAGCGCGGTGACGTCGTCCTCGAGGTTGTAGACGTCGAGTGGCAAATACCAAACGCGATGAATGCCTTTGGGCTCCCCCGCGTTGAGCGACGTCTCGCCGAACACGGAGTCGCCCCAGCAGCGCGAGCGGCCGTCGTTCGAGAGCGCGCAGTAGGCGAACGCAGACCCAGAGAGGGCGACCACGCCACTCGCGGAGTCTTTCACCGGGACGGGCACGGCGCTCTTCACGGGCGACGCCGAGCCGGTGCCGAGCTCGCCATATTCGTTTCCGCCCCAGCACACCACGCCACCGCTCGGGGCTATTGCGCAGGTGGACGAGCCCCCGGCCGCGAGGCGTAGGGGCTTTCTCGTGTTCTTCACGGATTCGAGGGTGGTGATCGTCTCTTCGTAGGTGCCCACCTCGACCCGATTCGTGCACGCCACGCCCACGGTCGCGACGGCGATCGCGACGAGCGGGACGCTGAAACGATCGAAGGAAAACGCGCGAGCAACCATCGCCGCTACTATGGAGAACCGCGCAAAGAGCGCAACCTCGAAGGCGCGCGGGCCCTCCGTCCGCGTACGCGTACGCGTAGCCACGAGGCCCGTCGCCTCGCGCGTCAGTGGGTAGACGACACGTCGCCGTCTTTGACCCACTTCGAGATCATCGCCACCTTCACCAGCTTGTAGCGGACCTTCTTGTCGCAGCCCGAGGCCTCGACCTCACGGTAGTCGTCCGACGAGACCGGCTTGAACGCGAGCGGCTTCCCCGCGCACGACAGGTCGGCAGCGGCGAGAGGCTCCACGTCCGACCGCTGGTTCTCGAACCAAGCCGACGAGCCGGCGATCATCGATGCACATCCGGATCCGAGCGCGACTACGGAGAGAGCAGAGACGAGGAGGGCGACTTTGCGAATCATGAGAATACCTGCTTTCGAGCGAGCCCGCTGCGGTTCGCTTGTGCGCAAAAATGCGTAAGTATAGGTGAAATTTGGTGCGCCAATTTTGGCGCCTTGGTGTCGTCGCGGCGGCTCAGGTGCCCTCGGGGGCGAGGCGGTAGAGCTTGCCGTCGCCGACGAACCAGGCCTCGTCCTTGCCCACGCGGGCGCGCTCGGACGTGGTCTTCGGTGCGTTCGGGCGCGCGTCGACGGTGAACGCGGCGCCGTCCCAGCGGTAGGTCTTCTCCGCGAGCACTACGACGTCGTCCTTCGCGAACGCGTGCACGCTCGCGAGCCGCGTCGCGTCGCCGGGGAAGGCGACGGTGCTCCACTTCGTACCATCGAAGCGCCGCACGCCGGCCTGCCTGCCAACTGCCCATACGTCGTCTTTCGCGCTGCCGTGCACGTCGCCGATGGAGGGGAGCCCGCCGTCCTCGTATTTGCCCCCGGCGAGGTGCCCGAGGCCTTCGCCGCGCGCGATCCACACGTCGTCGGCAGACGCGCCCCACACCGCGGACACACCGCCGCCCCGCGGGAGCGCGACTTGCGCGAAGCGGGTGCCGTCGTAGCGGTAGAGCGGGCCGGCGCCGAAGTTCTCTTGTGTGCCGACGAAGATCTGGTCGCCCACCTTCGACATCGAGTACCCGTCCGTGACCGAGAACGTGGCTGCCTTCTTGGAGAAGTCGCCACCCGCGAGCTCGAACACCTCGGCGGAGTACGAGAAGCCGAGGAACACCTTCTGCGGATTGAGCGCGGCGACACCGAACGAGGGCCGGCCCACCGAAGCGGTGAGCGGATACGTGGTCCATTTCGCGCCGTCGTAGTGGTACGCGCTCCACGGATCGCGTGATGCTGCGCCCTGCGCGCTCGCCACGATCCACACGTCGGTCTTCGACGAGCCGTCGATCGAGGCGACCGAGAGGGTCGGATCCGGCAGCGTGACGGTCGTCCACGCGCGGTTCACCTTCACCGGCGGCGTCGTCGTCGGCGCGGTGGTCGGCGCGGTGGTCGGCGCGGTCGTGGGGGCCGTGGTCGGCCCCGTCGTGGGCACCGTCGAGGGATCCCCGTCGGAGACGACCACGTCGGTCGAGCAGGCGGCGAGAGCGAGTGAGCCGACGATAGAGGCGAGTACGAAGGACGAACGAGCGACGAGACGAAGCATGGATATCTCCTGAAGCTGGGCTCGTCCTCGGCGCACGCATCCACGTCGCGCGGAGATCCCACGGGACGAGAGCAGCGTGAACGTCGCGCAGCGTGGGTGTCCACGCCGGCTACGGGGTTCGATCCGGACGAGCGATTTCGGGAGGTGAGTGCCGAACGGCCCTCGGGATTACGAAAGAAAATCGAAGAATAAATCGGCGCGCTTTGCGTGAATAGCCGGCGATTCGCCTCGTCGCGACCGATGCCCCCAACGCAGGTCGGCAGAAAGAAGTGGCGGGTTCCCGAGCGGGAGGTCAATTGTTCGATTGTCCCTCTTCGGCCACGAGGTCTCCATGCTTCGCATTTGCTCCACGTGTGATCGCCACGTCCGCGCGCTCGCGGCCTGCCCGTACTGCGGGAGCGACGTCCGTCACACGTCGAAGCCCTCGCCCGTTCTTCGCGCGCCCCGCGTCGCAGCGGCGATGGCTGCGGTCGCCGCGATAGGACTCGGGGCCTGCTCGGTTTCCCTTGCCCCGAGCTACGGCCTGGCGGACTCGCCCCCCGACCCCCCGTGACGCTGGGCAGGGTGCAAAATCGGAGGCGGGTCCGACGCTCCTACCGAAGAATCCGGGGGTCGACGCTTCCGAGCCGGAGCGCGACGCGGACGCGGACGTCGATGCCGACGCCGGCGACGGCGACGCGGCCGACGCGGCCGGCGACTGACCACGATCGTTCACAAAACGAACGACCCGCCGGTCTCCCGACGGGTCGCTCACGATTCGGCTCCTACGGCCTCAGTCGATCTTCATCGTCGCGAGATCCGAAGGCACCTTGAGGGTGGGCTCGGTGCGCGCCTGAACGTCCTTCGCGGAGAAGCCGGGGGCCACTTCGCGGAGCACGAGGCCGTCCTTCGTGACGTCGATCGTCGCGAGCTCGGTGATGATCCGGTGAACGACACGACGGCCGGTGAGGGGCAGGTTGCACTCTTTCAGGATCTTGGGCGCTCCGTCCTTCGCGGCGTGCTCCATGACGACCACCACGCGCTTCGCGGCGGCGACGAGATCCATCGCTCCGCCCATGCCCTTCACCATCTTGCCGGGGATCATCCAGTTGGCGAGATCGCCCGCCTCGGAGACCTGCATCGCGCCGAGAATGGCGAGGTCGATGTGGCCGCCGCGGATCATCTCGAAGCTCTCCGCGCTCGAGAAAATGGCGGAGCCTTTTTGCATCGTCACGGTCTCTTTCCCGGCGTTGATGAGATCGGCGTCGACCTCGTTCTCCTTGGGATAAGGGCCAATCCCGAGGAGGCCGTTTTCACTTTGGAGCACGACCTCGATCCCCTTCGGGATGTAGTTCGCGACCAGCGTGGGAATGCCGATTCCGAGGTTCACGTAATAACCGTCGCGGAGCTCTTGGGCGGCGCGCTTCGCGAGATCCGTGCGGGAAAGTCCCTGGCTCATGTCGACACCGTCCTTCGCTCGATGCGCTTCTCGTACGACTCGCCCTTGAAGACGTGGGCCACGTAAATGCCCGGGGTGTGGATGTGGTTCGGATCGAGGGAGCCCACTTCGACGATCTCCTCGACCTCCGCGATCGTCACCTTCGCGGCGGTGGCCATCATCGGGTTGAAGTTCATCGCGGTGTGGCGGTAGACGAGGTTGCCGAAGCGGTCGCCTTTCCAGGCCTTCACGATCGCAAAATCGCCCTTGATCGCGGGCTCGAGCACGTGCGGCTTCCCGTCGAAGTCGCGCATCTCTTTTTTCTCGCTGTACTTGATGACCTTGCCGCCCTCGCCGTACTTGAGGGGCAGTCCGCCGTCGCTCACCGCGGTGCCGGCGCCGGTGGGCGTGAAGAACGCGGGGATGCCCGCGCCGCCCGCGCGGATACGCTCCGCGAGCGTGCCCTGCGGCACGAGCTCGACCTCGAGCTCACCGGAGAGGTACTGGCGCTCGAACTCCTTGTTCTCGCCCACGTAGCTCGAGATCATCTTCACGATCTGCTTGTTGCGGAGGAGGATGCCGAGGCCGAAGTCGTCCACGCCGCAGTTGTTCGAGACGACGGTGAGGCCCGTAGGCCCGAGCTCACGGAGCGCCTTGATGGCGTTCTCGGGGATGCCGCACAGGCCGAACCCGCCCGCGAGCACGGTCGCGCCGCTCGAGATGGCCTTCACGGCCTCGAGAGCGCTCTTCTTGATCTTGTCCAACGTTGCCTCCTTTGCGCGGCCAGAGCTCCTCGCGCCGCGCCAAAACCCTGCATGAGGCCCTTACCGCCTCCGTTTTGCAGCGCAACAATATTCGACCTCGGAGAGCACCGTGCCGCGCGATTCGTTCGGCTTTTCGCCGATTTTTGTCGTCGTCATGCGTCGCGGGGACGGGGGCTCGAGGCCGTCTTCCAGCCTCGAACCGTTCGGTGCAGGGGGCACCGTGCCCACATTCCTCGCGTCGCGTCGTGACTCGAATTCGGCCACGGAATTTGGCCACCGCCGCCGGCTCATGGTGGGGTCGTGGAGCCTTGCCTCGCTCCAAAACCCCCCGCACAGCTCTCCTCTCCGTCCTCGTACTCGGGCTTTCGCTCGGGTTTTTCCCTGCGGAGGCCCTCGCGAAGGGCCCGGCGAGGAAGGGGGCGCCGGGGAAGACCGCGAGCACGACCGCGCCCGAGCGGAAGCCCGCCCGCGAGCCGCTCGGGAGGAGCACCGGCTCGCCCACCGAGGGTCACCTCGTCGACGGCGTGCGGCTCGAAGAGGGCGCTGCGCTGCGGATCGCCCCCGTCTACGTGGGCGGCAACGTGCGCTTTGGCACGCGCTACCTCGTGCACATGATCGACCGCGCGTCGAAGCGCGTTCGGCATCAATTCCCGGACGCGGTGCTCTCGGTGGGGCACCTCTCGCGGCAGGGCGGGGGAGAGCTCGACCACCACGCCTCGCACGAGAGCGGACGCGACGCCGACCTCGGGTTTTACGTCTCCGGCACGGCGGGCAAACCGCTCTACGCGCCGCACTTCGTCGCGTTCACCGGCGATGGCAAGGCGAAGCAGTGGCCCGGCGCGCACTTCGACGACCAGAAAAACTGGGCCCTCGTCGAGGCGCTGCTCACCGATCCGGAAGCGCACGTGACGCACATCTTCGTCGCGCAGCCGCTCCGTGAGCGCCTCTTGGCCTACGCGCAGCGCATGGGCGTGCGCGAGAACGTCCGCGTCCGCGCCTCGGAGACGCTCGCCCAGCCGAAGGGCGCGCTCCCCCACGACGACCATTTCCACGTCCGGATCGCGTGCCCGAAGACATCCGAAGGTTGCGTCGAGAACCCGGCCCGCAAAGTGGCCCACGCCGCGCACGGCGCGAAAGGTCACGGGGCGACCGCGCGTGCCGGTCACGCAGCCCACCCCGCCGGTCACGGCGCACCCGCGCACGGCGCACCCGCTCACCCCGGCGCCGGCGGTCACGACGCACCCAAGCCTAGCGCCCCCGCTCCGAAGCCTGCGCCGGTGCAAGAGCGCGAGAAGGCCGAGAAGACCGAAAAGAAGCCCGCGAGCGACCACGCCGACGTGCCGAAGCTAGGCCCGTTCGTGCCCGGTCTCGACAGCGTGGTCATTCCCTCTCCCATCGACGACGTCGACGGCAACTGAGCCGATTCGCGGCCGGTTCGTTACCTATCGTCGGTTGCCTTCGTGCGCCTCGTAGATCCTCCAACTTTGGAGGATCCCGCCCAGCGCGCAGAGCCGAGCTCTCGACTGCTCAGCGGCGCCAACCGTCGAGGAAACGCCGGAAATCGTCCTTCGCGAGCGGATAGAGGGCGCGCCACTCGTGCTCGAGGGCCTCGCCCTCCGCTCCGACGATCGCGCGCAGCTTCATGAAGTACGTATCGAGCGCGTGCGCTTCGACACGTGAATCGACGTCGTCGAGTAGATAGGCAAGATCCTTCACGCCGACTCCGCCCCCGACGTACTGGAAGTCGACCGCTGCGACACGGTCTTTCGAGGGCGTGAAGCAGAAGTTCGCCGGCTTTGCGTCGCCGTGCACGAACGTGCGGTAACGCGCGGACGACAGGGCACGATCGAGGGTGGCGGCGGCGCTTTTGAGGCGCGTATCGGTCATCCGCGCGAGCTCGTCGCGGCGGGTGGCGAGGTGCCAATACGTGCCCACTTCCCACAGGCCCTTCGGCGCGGCGTGGAGGAAGGTCGCGTGGAACGACGCGAGCCACGCGAGGCAGGCTTCGAGGGCGCTCCCCTGCGGCGACCACGTTCGTTCGGCGAACCCGCGTGCGTCGAGATCCTCGAGCACCAAGACCCACTCGTTGTCGCCCTCGTGGTGCGCGAGGAGCCGAGGGACCACCGAGCCCGGCCCGCAGCGCGAGGCATGGTCGCGGTAGAACCGGGTCTCCACCTCGTAGGAGCGCCGCTTCCGTTCGTCCGAGGTGACGCTCGATCGCGCGACCTCGCGCGGAGGTTTGGCCCATTTGACGACCACGCTCGGCGCGTCGCCGCCCTCGACGTGCACCCGCGAGAGCTCGCCGTAGCCGCTCCACAAGGATTGAATTCGTGTAGCGCTAGAGACGCCGCGCGCGTGCGTTGCGTTGCACACGAGCGCGCGGATCGTCTCGTTCATCGCCGGGGCCGGCGCGTCTCGCATCGCGCGAGACTACCAGGAGATCGATCGGGCCTTCGCTCGGCCGGCGGCATCGCGAGCGTCACAAAAAAGAAGACCGCGGCGCCGAGCATGGCCCGGTGCCGCGGCGGGGAGCGCAGGACCATGAATCACCCGACGGCCAGGTTCTCCAACATCGGCCACAGGGGCTCGACCGGTTTGCCCTCGAATGCCTCCGCGTCGGTGGGCGACGCGCGGACGAGGTTCACGAAGTCCCCCACGGTGCGAATGGAGGCGAGGCCGTCGAAGGTCATCACCCGCCCGAGGGCGTCTGCGATCTCGAGGGCGACCAGGAAGAGGTCCGAGGGCCCCATTTTCCAATCTTCTTCGAGGCGCTGGTGGGCGTCGAGGGCCGAGTTTTTCACGTCCAGACGGGTCGCGAGGGCGTCTAAAGTAACGGATTCACAACGATCTTTCATGGTGCGCTTCCTTTCGCCCCGCGTGGTCACTTCCTATAGTGAAGCAGACGAAGGGCATGAAGCCTTCCCGAAAAACGAATCTTTACGATTCTCGGTCGGCGCCCCTCCTCGGCGCGGTCAGCGCGATCGTTTCGTGGCGTCGTCGAGATCGGCCTTGGCCTCTCGTGCGCCTTGGGCGGCGAGGGCGTCTGCCCGCTCGTTCCCTGGGTTGCCGTTGTGCGCGCGAACCCACTGGAAGCGGACCACGAGGCGCCCCTCGGCGATCGTGGCGGCGACGCGCTTCACGCTCGCGACCACGAGCGGATCGACGTTCACGAACCCGGAGGCGGTCCAGTCGCGGAGCTTCTTCGCGAGGCTCTCCACGAGGGACTGGTTGTCCGAGTACACGCACGCCGTCGCGCCGACCGGGAGCGCGGCGAGGCCTTCGGCGACGGCCTGGTACTCCATCGTCTTGGCGTAGGTATCGGGGGACGAGCCATAACCCTCGATCGCCTCGCCCTTCGGTGGCTTTACGACATAACCCCAGCCGCCGGGGCGCGCCTCGCCCGCCGATGCTCGGCACGAGCCGTCGGTGTAGACGAAATAGTCGCGCGCGCTCATGGCGACTTCGCGCGGCGAGGGCGAGACCATAGGCCCGTATGCTCGGGCACCCGCGCCCAGCTTCGCTCCGTGATGCGCGCGCCCATCGCCTCGCCGAAGAACGTGGCGCAGACGCGTACGGCGGTGGCCACGTCCGGGAACGCATAGTCGGTTCGAATCGTGGCGCGGGTGAAGCCTTGCTCGTCCTCGAGCCAGCGATAGTACTCGGCGAGCTCCTCGTTCGGCGGCGCGGCGTGGTCGCGCGCGGTGCCGAGCGTCTCGAGGAGCACGAGGGTGCCAGCCGGCGCGAGGGCGCGGTCCATCTCCGCGAGCCCCGCCGCGATGCGGGTACGCCAATCTTGGGGGTGCCAGTGGCGGGTGTGGCCGAGCACCCACGCCGCGACCGCGACATCGGCCGACGCGTCGGGCACGGGGAGCCGGTCTGCGCTCCCTTGGTGCAGCTCCCACGAGCCTACCCCCATCGCTTCGAGGTGGCGCCGCGCGATCGCGAGCATGGCCGCGGAGGGCTCGACTCCGACGACGTGGGCGGCGCGCGCGACGACGAGACGAGCGATTCGCCCGGTGCCGGTGCCCACGTCGAGTACCCGCGCGCCAGTCAGGGCACGGATCGCCTCGAGCGCAGGCAGGAGGTTTCCGTCGCAATCCTCGGCGCCGATGAGCTCGTCGTAGGCGTCGGCGTGGTCGCGGTAGATGGTTTGGTAATCCATTGTTGCTCTCGGGAGCGCCTTCGTGGCGCGCCCTAGCGTTTCGATGGGTTCCGCGATGGCGTCAACCTGCGATCGGCGCTGTCCGAAAGTGGCGCCCTCACGCGGGGCCCTGGTGCTCTCCGGACCGAGCGATCGCGTCGCGGAGAACGTGGCCGACCGACGCGTCGGCGAGGCGTGGAACGACGAGCCGCGCGAACAGAACCGCGACCATGGGCTCGCCTCCGATTCGCATCGCGACGAGCCATGCCGTCTCGGCGTCGTGTGTCATGCCCAGCTCGGAATAGGCGATCCCGAGGTCGGCGTGGGCCTCTGCCTCCGTCCCAGCCGCGTCCGCGGCCGCGCGCGCGATCGAACGGGTGAACGTCACTCCGTCCACGTCGAAGAGCGCGGCGAGGGAAACGAGAGGGAGATCACGAAAGAGCGTGAGCACGTCGCGCCAGCATGCCTCGCAGACCGCATCCGTCCGCCACGTCCAACCCGGCGGCCCGGAAGTGGACGACAGACACACGATGCAATTCGGAGGAAGGACGAGCGCGACGGCGAGACGCGGGTGAGCCATTCGGTAGCCTCGAGGCTCGAGGATACGAACGGCGCGCCGAAAAGACTCGTCTGGCGCGTTGGTTCGACGGAGATCGCCAAAAAGAGGCCCGCTCCGGGTAACGTCGCGCGATGGCCCTCGGCGCGACGATTTATCAGCTCGAAGTGGCGCTCTCCGACGTGGATCGGAGCGTGTACGAGACCCTCGAGCTTCGGCTCGCGCGGCACCCATCGGAGTCCCTACGGTACATGCTCACGCGCATGCTGGCGTACGCGCTGTCGTACGAAGAGGGGATCGCGTTCAGCAAGGGCGGGCTCTCCTCGGCCGAAGAGCCGCCGGTGCGAATCGACGACCCTACCGGCCTTTTTCTCGCGTGGATCGACGTGGGAGCGCCGTCCGCCGAGCGGCTCCACAAGGCCTCGAAGGCGGCGCGGCGGGTCGCGCTCTATACCCACGTCGAGCCCGCGCTGCTGCGGCGCGAAGCGGCCTCGCGTGCCATCCACAAGGTCGAGACGATCGAGGTGCAAAGGTTCGAGCCCGCGTTCCTCGATGCCGTCGAGGCCACCGTCGAGCGGCGGATGGCGCTCGAGATCACGCGCACCGCCGGCGCCCTCTACGTCGTGGCCGGGAAGAGCACGATCGAGGGGAAAATCGAGCCGATTTCGCTCGTCGAGTGACGTCTCGCCCGCCGCGCGCGACGAGCGCGTGCGGCGGGGTGGACGTGCGACGGCGGCGGTCGCAGGGACGGGCGAGGACCGCGCTTCCGCGGCGTCTCGGGTGGCGCCGCGATCAGTAGCCGCTACCCAGGTTGCGACCGCGCACGTACGCGTCCTCGGCCTGACCACCGAGGCGCTCGGTCTTCATGACCACTCGGTACTTCGTGGTCTCTCCGCCGATGGTCGACGAGTCGACCATGTTCACGCGCGTGAAGACGTGGCTCGGCACCACGCAGTGGCCGCCGACGAAAGGGCCGGACCAGGTGCCCGACTTCGTGATCTTCGCCCCGATTTGCACGAACTTCGACGTCGCGCTGTCCCACTTTTGCAGGCTCGCGACGAGGAGCTGCCCGCCGCATTGGACGAAGTCTTTGGGCGCATAGGGGTTCCCCGACTTGGCGATGAACTCGTATTTGTGCGCCGGCCAGCTCGCGACGTTGAAGTCGACGATGGTCTCGCGGCGATCGAGCGAGCCCAACGTGCAAAAGTCGATGGTGGCCTTGGTTCGTTTGTACTCTTCGAAGGCACCCACACTCTGAAGATTGCCGAGCGCGTTCGGGTCCGAGCCGCTCGCACATACGGCGATCGAGGTCATCGCGCTCGACGTTCGCCCCACCGCGGAGGAGTCGTCCGCTGCTTCGGAGTCCACTTCGGTCTCGGCGGCGGCGCCCTCTTCGGTTGCCGTCGGCGCGCCGTCCTCGCCGACGTCGGTTGCACAACCGGAGACCATGGCGACGACCGAGAGCGCAAACGACGCAAGTACGACCTTGGAGATTTTCATTGGAGACCTCGTTTTTTTTGGAAAGAACCCGCCCTGGGCGACTCTCGCTCGGTGGGCTCGTCCAGATGACGAGGGCGGACGACCGACTGGTGCGTACGATATTTACTTCGATGGTGAGCGCACGAAATAGGCGCCTACCACGCAGTCTCCCTCGCCTCGCGTGGGCGCGGGCAGCCGCGTCGTCAGCACACGCGCGAAGCACGCGTCGACCGCCGGACAAGGCACCTCGCGATCGCCCGCGACGTAGGTTCGGCACCGAAAGCTCGACACGGCCCCGTCCGTTCCGACGTGAAACTGGCAGTGGGTGTCTCCGATCTCGCCGCCGCCGCGGGGTGAAGCCGTACACGCCACCGCCGCGCATTGGCCAATGCCACCCCCCGGCCGGAGCACGTCGGGGGTATCCTCACCGAACGGCTCGGCGCGCGCCCGGAAGCCGTGGATGATCGCCGCGCCGCGACCGCGCGACGATGCCGGCGCGAGCGCGGGCGTGGGTCCTAAGGCAGCGCTCGACGCGACGATGGGGCTCGCGAGGGTGGGGCGCGCCGAAATCCGAAGGTCCGGAGCGGCGGTGCGGGCCGCGTTCGCGTTCGCGTTCGCCGGCACGTCCGCGCGAAGCCGCGAGGCCGTCGTCGCGCGCCGAGGCGAAGCTTCGATCGCGGTCGCGGTGCGACGGGCTCGAATCGTGTGATCCCGGGCCGGAGCCGTCCACCGACGAGCGCCCAATACGAGCCCGAGGACGCCAAAAACGACACCGAGACGCACGAGCCGCGCGCGCGTCTCCGCGGGTGTCGCGAGGCACTCTGCCATGACGGCCTCGATCGACGCGTGGCGGTCGGCGCGGTCGTACGAGAGGCCTTTGCGGAGGGCACGTACGAGGTGCTCGGGGAGCGCCACTCCGTCGGGGGCCTTCGGCCCGTTCGCGATCGCACGCAGGACCCCCTCGTTTCCACTGCTCGCGAAGGGCTTCTTGCCATACAGCGCCTCCCACAACGCCACACAAAACGAAAAGATGTCGGCGCGCCGATCGAGTGACTCCCCACGAAGGTGCTCCGGCGCCATGTAGGCGGGAGTGCCCGCGATGGTGGTCGCGACGATCGAAAAGGCGGGGAGGCTGGTCTCGCGGGCCGCGCTCGACGGAGGCTTTGCGGTCGCGCGCGCGAGCCCGAAGTCGGTGAGGAGCACCCGCCCGTGGCAGACGAGGAGGTTCTCCGGCTTGAAGTCGCGGTGAACGATCCCCGCGCGGTGCGCAGCGCCGAGACCCTTCGCTGCCTGCGCGAACGCGTCGAGCACACTCGCGACCGAGCGCCGCTCGGCGCAGAGCCACGTTCGCATCGTGCCTCCGCTCACGAGCTCCATCGCGACGAATACGCGGCCGTCCGATAGGCCAGAATCGAAGACCCGCACCACGTTGGGGTGGGTGAGGCGCGCCATGACACGAGCCTCGGCGAGGAGAGTATCCTCGCGCCCCACGGTCGCCGCCGACTTCCGCAGCACCTTGAGGGCCACGTGGCGCTCGAGCCTCGTGTCGTATGCGCGATAGACGATTCCAGTCCCGCCCGCGCCGAGGATGCATTCGATTCGATAGCGCCCCCCCGCTTCGCCCTCGCGTTCGACCTCACTCTCATTCTCGTTCTCGCCCTCCCGCCTACCGTCGTCCTCGACGACCTCCGGCTCGGTGGCCCCTTCGGCGCGCGCGACCTCGCCCAGCAGCGTCGCGCAGTCGGCGCAGTCGGCGGCGTGCTCGACGAGCCTCTCTCTCGCCGCAGGCTCCGAGACGCCAGTGACCACACGAAGAAAGGTGCTCTCGTCTGGGCACGGAGTGAGCGTGACGGGGGCGAACGAGGTCCGCGCGCGCGACATCACGCCTCCGGGCTCGTGAGGACGCGGCTCAACGTCAGCTCGACGTGGGCAGCGAGCCCTTTGGCCAGGCTGTGAAACTCGGAGTCCGTGATCCGGCGCTCGCGCTGCATTGCGTCGCGTGTGGCCTCGTAGAGGGCCGTCCGCGCGCGCACCACGCGCCGAATCACGTTCGAGCGATCGATCCCGAGGAGCTTCGCGATGCGATCGCCCGTGAGCCGCTCCGCGTACGTGAGCCGCAGCACGAGGCGCTCTTCCTTCGAGAGCGACCCGAACGCCGCCTCGAGACAGGCCTTGAACGATTCGGCATGAAGGCCGTGGAGGTGGTCCAAATCGGTGTCCGCCCCGCACGGGATCGCCATCGCCGCACCGTCCGAGCGAGGCGCCTCGCGGCGATAGCCCTCGATCGCGAGGCGCACGGCCACGACCCGAATCCATGCACCGAGAGGGCCTCGCCCCGAGTAGTCGCCGAGCCGCGGGGGGCGCCCGTGACTGCCCATGAGCAGCCGCACGCGAAGGACCTGCATGAAGTCGTCCAGCGACGACCGCCCGCGAGACTCCACGATTTTGGCCACGTGGGCGGGGACCTTGCCGAGGTAGCGCGCATCGAGGATCGCCATCGCGTGGGCGTCCCCCGCGACGCACGCCGCGACCAGGTAGAGCTCCGGCGAGAGCTTCGTCGTCTTTCCGTGAGCGTCCAGGTGGCGCTGCACGCTCGCCGCGAGCGTCTCGAGGGAGACCCGCACCGTCGGCCACGTCAATGCGCCCTCTTCGGCGATCGCACGAACGATGCCCTCGGTGGGCTCGACGAATACCGCTGTCCGCGCGGCAGACACGTTCGTTCGTTGCGCTGCAGGTGAGCCGGGGGGCGCTGCGGAAGAGGAGGTATCCATCACATCTCCCCTGAGCCACCGCGCTCGCAGGTGATGCGCAGCGGTGACCCATTCCGCGTCGAACCCCCCGGATGTGTGGGCTTTTTTGTCGTCACTCCGCGACCCGTTCGGGAGGCGAGGGCCCTGTGTTCCATCGGCACGCGCCGATGCCTGCTAGCCTCTCCGCCGCGCGTGACTGTCGAACGTAGAAGCGGGCTCGTGTCGGACCGCGCGGAGAACGAACCATGAGCGTGCTCGTCTCGATGTCGTCCTGCCCCAATTGTGGCGCGTCAATCTCCAGTCGAGGCGAATCGCGATACGCCATTTGCATCTTTTGCAACACGAGCCTCACGCTGTCGTCCGAGCACGGTTCCGGGTCCGCGCCCGCGCCCTCGTTCACCGCGCAACCGATGGCCCGGGAGGACGTCGATCGGGTCAAGCAGCTCCTCGTCGATGGCAGACGCGACGAGGCGATCGCGCTCTATGCGAACCTCGCCGCGGTGCCGCGAGACGAGGCCGCGCGCGCGATGGAGAACGTCTTTCTCTCGAGCCAAACCGAGATCATGCGACACCTCCCGATTGGGCTCTTCGGGGTCTTTTTCCACCTCACCTGGGTCGCGCTCTCTGCGGGCGTCGCCGCGTGGGGGGCAGTCAACCTGGGAGAGTCGCTCGCGTACCTGGCGCCGCTCGTCCTCGGCGGTCTGCTCGCCGCGTATCGCCTCTTCATGTTCGCGCGGCACCTCCGCGCGACCTACGTCTCGAAGCTCGGCGCGAGGGGCCGCGGGCGGGTCGTTCGCCGTGCGATCATCCGCGAGGACAAAGCGAAGGACGAGTTCTTCATCGTCGTCGTGGTGCGCTTCAGCGGCGGGCGGAGCCACGTGTATCCCATCAGCCCCGTGACCGTGATCGGTTGACCGCCCCCTTTCCGCGCTCGTCGCCCCGCCAGCGGCCTTCGTGGTTGGAACGGACCGCGAATTCTAGTAGTTTTCGCCCATGTCGAAACCCGCCGCCACGCCCGAGCACACGAACTTCGCGTACAAGCACCCGGGCATCACCGCGTCGATCATTACGATTGTCATCGCGGTGGCGTTCGTGGGCCTGCTCTACAAGGCGGTCACGGGCGGCCACGGCTGAGGTTTCCGCGGCGTCGTGGCATATCCCTGGGCGCGGGCGCGGTGACGGCGGCCGGCTGTGCCCGCGTCGCGTCGCGTGGAGCTCAGGGGCTCTCGACGTCCATCAGGCGCACGCCGCGCCTACGTTTCTCGGCTTCCGTGGAGTAGCGGAGGCGCTCGTACAGCGCCATGACGTCGGTGCGCACGTCGTCGATGCGAAGCTCGGGGGTGGTC
>JAAFHV010000191.1 GCA_013297655.1 Myxococcales bacterium
CCTCTTCCGAGGCGGCGCTCGCGGCCGCAATGGGCCGACGCGCCGGACTCCCCCGAGAGCGAGCCCATGTCGGAAGCGAGCGCCGCCTCGGAAGAGGCTCCTCGTTCGCAGAGCGGACGTCGCGCGCGCAACGCCGAGTCGCTCCGCCAACAGGTCCGCGACATCATCGACGCGCTCGGTCCCCGCGAGCTCGAGACGCTCGCCGCGTTCTCCGAGTTTCTCAAGGCTCGGCGCGCGGCGCGAGGGTTCGCGCACCACCACGAGCACCTCGCGCAAGAGCGCGAGAGCGGCACCCAGCTCCCCCGCAGCGTGGCGACGGGGACAGCCGATCCGGGGCCGCAGGAGTGACGATGCGGCCCTCGAGCGCGCGTCCTCGGAGCAGCTCGGGCATGATCGCGGCGCTCGTCGTCGCGGTCGTGCTCGGTGTCCCCGAGGGGCGCGCGCTCGCCAAGGGCACTCCCGTCGATCGGGTCGTTGTCCGCTATTTTACCCCTGAAACCGGGGGCGCGGCGAAACCTCGCTTCATCACCGAGCGTCAGCTCTCGTTCTTCGCGCGGCTCGAGTCACGCGCGGAGGGGGTCGACGTTCCGAAGGGGGACTACCCCTCGCGCTTCGTGCGCGCGGCCCTCGACCGCATCGTCGCAGAGGACATGCTCGCCGATCTCCAGATTCGGCGCGGGGTCGAGCCCGAAGGCCTGCCCCACCTCGCCGACGAAGCGCGCGCCGAGCTCGAGCTCCGCGTCGGCGGGGCGAGCCGCCTCGCTGCGATCATGGAAGAAGAGAGCTTCGACGACACCGAGCTCCGCGCCGCGCTCATGCGACGCGTGCGGGCGGCCTACTACGTCGATCGCGCGATCCAGCCTATTTTACGGCCCAACGAGGAGGAGCTTCGCGCCGCGTTCCGCACCTCTCTCCATCCGCTGCGAAGCTTTCGCTTCGAGGACGTGCGCGAAGAGATGGTGCGCTGGCTCGTTCAAGAGCGCCTCCGCCTCGTCTCCGCCGACTTCCTCCAGGCCGCTCGCGCGCGCGTCACGATCGCGTTCGTTCCGAAGCCCGAGGGCTCTTGATCGCGAGGCGGCGGCTCGCGCTCTTCGCCGGCGCGCTCGCAGTCGCGGTGCTCGTCACGTTCCTACCTGCCCGCGCGCGCCAAGGCGCGAGCCCCTCGCGCCCGAGCGGTCCACCTTCGGTGCGCGTAGGTCTCGTGTTCGACGTGGGAGGGCGCGGAGACAAGAGCTTCAACGACGCCGCCTACGAGGGCCTCGTCCGCGCCGAGAGAGAGCTCGGCGCCGAGATCGCGTACCTCGAGCCCTCCGGCGCCGAAGATCGCGAGAGCGCGCTCCGCCTCTTCGCCTCGCGCGGGACCGATCTCGTGATCGGTGTAGGGTTCATCTTTTCGAGCGACATCGACACCGTCGCGAAGGATTACCCGCGGATCCACTTCGCGTGCGTCGACTACGCACCACGCGGTGAAATTCCTAGCAACGTCGCCGCGTTGGCGTTCAAGGAAGAAGAGGGGTCGTTCCTCGTCGGCGCCGCGGCGGGGCTGCTCACGAAGACGAAGCACGTCGGGTTCGCGGGCGGAATGATAGGCCCGCTCATTCGCAAGTTCGAGGTCGGCTTCGAGGCCGGCGCGAAGGCTACGTGCCCCGCGTGCGTGGTTCACGCCGGGTACGTCGGCCCTACGCCGGAGGCGTACCACGACCCCGGGAAAGCGAAGGTGCTCGCCGCGACACAAATCGCGGGCGGGGCCGACGTGCTCTATCACGCGTCCGGAGCGAGCGGCCACGGCGTGTTCGAGGCCGCGCGCGAGGCGAAGGTGCTCGCGATCGGCGTCGACTCGGACCAACACGACGACATGCCGGGCGTCGTCGCGACGAGCATGGTGAAGCGCGCCGACGTCGCCGTGCTCGCCGTGATCCGCGAGGCAAAGGAGGGCACGTTCCGCGCGGGCATGCGCATCTCCGGGCTCGCCGAGGGGGGCGTCGATTGGGTTCACGAGGGCCCGCACGCGAGCCTCGTCCCGAGGGACGTGGTCGACAAGGTGGAGGCCCTCCGCGCGGAGGTCATCGCAGGAAGAATCAAGGTTCCGCGCGAGTAGGCCGCGAGACCCGCGCGCCATCGCGCCGTGGAGCGTTCGCCCCGCTCGCAAACGTGCGGCTCGTCGTCGTCGTTCCTCG
This sequence comes from Myxococcales bacterium, assembly GCA_013297655.1. GTDB lineage: Bacteria > Myxococcota_A > Polyangia > Polyangiales > Polyangiaceae > JAAFHV01. The sequence continues at coordinate 2,178 of JAAFHV010000191.1, forward strand.
GGCGCTGTAGGCCGTCGTCAGTTGAGGTGCACGATCGTCGCGCCGTCGCCGCCTTCGTTCGTCCCGCCGGGCCGGAAATGCGCCACGTAGGGGCTCTCTTTGAGCTCTTTGCGTAGCGCCTCGCGAATGGCGCCGGTGCCGTGCCCGTGGACGAGGAAGCACACCCGGAGCCCGTCGTTGAGCGCACGATCGAGGAACTGGACCGCGAGCGCGAGCGCGTCGTCGGTGCGGAGCCCGCGCAAGTCGCACGTGTTGTCGCGAGTCTGGAGCACCGCCCCCGGCGCCTCGGTGATGGCCGCGATGGCGCCGCGGGCCTTCTGTGCCTTCGGGGCCTCGCGCTCGTCGGGGACGAAGAGCTCCGTGAACGGGACCATCGCCTTCAACGCCCCCGCCGCCACCTTCGCCCCGTCGGGCCCGACCTCGACGATCTCCGCCTCGCCGCGGAATCGTGCAACATACACTCTTTGCCCTCTCTTGAGGTCGTCGCGCGAGACGTGGAGGCGCGGCGCCTCGTTCGGAGCACGAGGCGCGAGGAGGGGCTCGAGCGCACCGCCGAGGGCGAGCTCGCGACCTACCTCGAGGATCGCGCGCTCCGCGGCGCGGAGCTCGTTCGGCTCGATGCGTTTCTGGCGGAGCGTGCCTTGCGCTTCGCGAAGCGACTCGCGTGCCCGCCGCAGGCCCTCGCGGAGCGCCTCCGCCTCGCGGGTGAGATCGCGCATCTCGCGTGTGCGTGCTGCCTCGATGCGAGACTCGAGATCGCGTTTGAGGCCCTCGAGCTCGGCGGACCTTCGCTCCACCTCCGCGCGTGACATCTCGAAGGCGGCGCGCTCGTCGTCGAGCTTCTTCACGGTGTCCTCGAAGGCGCGATTCTCACGCGACAAGAACCGCTCGGCGCGCTCGATGACGGTGCTCGGGATTCCGAACCGCGTCGCGACCGCGAGCGCGCTCGATCGCCCGGGGACGCCGCGAACGAGGCGGAACGTAGGCGTCATCGTCGTGTAGTCGAAGCCCACGCTCGCGTTCTCGAAGCGCGGATCCCCGAGCGCGAGCGCCTTGAGGCCCTCGTAGTGGGTGGTCGCCACGACCGCCCCGCCGCGCGCGGTGAGCGAGTCGAGCACGCCGGCGGCGAGCGCTTCGCCTTCGCGAGGGTCGGTGCCGGTCGCGATCTCGTCGAGCAACACGAGTACCCCTTCGTGGGTGCCATCGAGCACGTCTGCCAAGGTCTTTACGTGCGCGCTGAAGGTGGAGAGGTTCTTGTGGAGGCTCTGATCGTCGCCGATGTCGGTCAGCACCACGTCGAAGATGCCGACCCTGCTCCCCTCGCTCGCGGGCACGGGCAGCCCCGCGCGGACCATGAGCGCGGCGAGGCCGAGCGTTTTCAGGACGACCGTCTTTCCGCCCGCGTTCGGCCCCGAGATCACGATCGCCTTGCGAAGTCGCGCCTCCGCGTCGCTCGCGACGACCTCGACGCCGTCGAGAACGAGCAGCGGGTGGCGCGCATTTTCAAGAACGATTTCATGATGATCGGAGAGGGTTGGAAAGCGGAGCCCGATGTCCTCGGCGAGCTTCGCGGAGGCGGCCGCGAGATCGGCTTGCCCGAGCGCGTGGAGCGCTGCACTGACGCTCGGGAGCACGTCCTCCACGAGCGACGAGAGGCGGGTGTAGACCACGATCTCTTCGCGCGCGACGTCGTCGGTGAGCACCTTGAGGCGGTTGCCCATCGGGATGACGGCGCGTGGCTCGACGAAGAGCGTCGCTCCGCTCGCGCTGGTGCCGTGCACGATGCCAGGGAATCGCTCGTGCGCGTCGGAGCGAACGGGGACGACCCAGCGCCCTTCGCGCTCGGTGATGTAGGCATCCTGAAGGATCGCGTCGTAGCGACGCATGAGCTCTTCCATTCGTGAAATCATGCGCGCGCGCGATGCGTGGTACTCCGACCGCAGCTCCTTGAGGCGCGGGCTCGCGCGATCGGCGAGGGTGCCGTCGGCGTCGAACGCGGAGAGGAGCTCGTCGGCGAGCGAGTCCAACGTGGCGTCGGTGGTGAGGAGCGCGTGAAGGCGCGGACAACGAGCCTTACGCGTCGACAGGAAACGACGGAGCGTTCGCGCGGCTTCGAGCGCACGCGCGATCCCACGAAGCTCGTCCGGCGCGAGCACACCATGCGCACGTACGCGATCGAGCGCGCCGCGCAGCTCGGGCAGATCGACGGCAGGGAGGGGCTCGCCGTTCGTGTGGAGCAGGTAGGCCTCGCGCGACTCCTCGAGCCGGTTTCGCGTCTCCTCGCGCGTGCTCGCGAACGTTAGGTCGAGGGCGAGCGCGCGCCCGAAGGGGCTCTTGCATCGCTCTTCGAGGGCGACGAGGACGCGGTCCCATTCGAGATCCTTACGGGTCTTCGGGGGGCAGGGGGCTTCGAGGTGGGACGACATGGACGGCAGCTTTCGACGCGTTTCGTTAGCGGAGCCTTCGCTCTTCGCGGGAGTCACGACGGCACCTCCGAGGCGGCGACCGTGTGGGAGCGCGAGGCGCGGCCGCGAATACGGCCTGCAGGCGCCATGAAGATGTAGCGCGCCCGAACGGCGGGTAAAGCGATTTGTAACGAGCTTCGGCGTCGAACCCGGCTCGTTCCGATCGCCGACGTCGCGAGAAACGTGCATCGTAGTGCGATGAACGCGCCGTGGCCTCCCGGTCCCCCGCCCACCCCGAAGACGTCGCGCCTGGCGATCGGGGCGCTCCTGCTCTCGATCGCGACGTTCTTCGGCGTGCCTCTCATGCTCTTCGTCGTGCCGAACTTCGTCACCGCGAGCGGGGCGTGGGAAGCGCTCGTCGTGGCCGTCGTCGTGAGCGGTGTCCTCGTGGTGTCCACGTTCGTGCTCGCGATCGTGGCCCTCGCGCGCCTGCAACCGAACGACAACGCGGGGAAGCTCTGGGCCATTCTCGCGCTCGTCGCCGCCATTCTCGCGCCGGCGCTCGGGGCGGTCGCGGGGTTCTTCGGGTTCATCCTCGCCGCCGGCGGAGGACCGCACGGTCGCCCGTTACGCCGCCGTGGTGCTCCCGTCCTCCCGCCTGTTTCGCTCGAAAATTCCCGTCGATCGTGGTCTTCGGACGACGGGCTCGCCGCCGGGATCGTGGTCGAAGCGCTCGGCCGGGACGTCCGCGACGAGCTCGCGCGACGGTGGCTCGAGGACGCGCGCACGGAGCACGCCTCGGTCGCGACCTTCGCGAAGCTCACCCTCGATCTTCTCGCGGCGGGAGCGCCGCCTCTGCTCGTGGCGCGCGCGAGCGAGTCCGCCGCCGACGAGGTGCATCATGCACGGATCGCGTACGCGATCGCGTCACGCTACGCAGGGCGCGACCTCGAGCCGCTCCCGTTCGTGGACGCGGCCTCACCTTCGCCTCTCGAAGCCGCGCCCGAGCGACTGGAGCGCCTCGCGCGAGAGTCGTTGATCGAGGGGGTCGTGGGGGAGGGGGCGTGTGTGGTCGCGCTCTCTCGTGCGGCGGACCTGACGCTCGATCCGGTGCTCGCAGCGCACCTTCGCCGCCTCGCGATCGACGAGGCGCGCCACGCGGAGCTCGCGGCCGACGTCGTTCGTTTCGCGGCGGCTCGCCTGCCCGCGGCGACGACCTCGCGGCTGGCGGAGAGCCTGAACGATCGCCTTCCCCTCGTCGTCGCGGAGGTCGATCTCACTTCCCACGGCCGGTACACCTCGTCCGATTTCCACGCCGCGATCGTCGAGAGCCGTGCGATGGCGCGCGCCCTCGTCGAGTCCCTCGTCGTCGAACCGCCGTCGACGCGCGCGGCCTGAGCGGCGTCCCGCCCGACCCACCGAACCGCCACGAGGGAAGAGCACGAGCGGCGAGCTAACGGCTCGTGTTCACGGGGCTCGTCGCCCTCGAGACGAGGCGTGCCGCGTACCGCGCGACGTCGATCACGGCCTCACGCGAGAAGGCGAGACCGTCCTCGTGCATGCGGCATAGACCATGAAGGGTCGCCCACGTGACTTGCGCGACGCGGAGCGCGTCCTCGCTCGCGGGCACTCTGCCGCGCGCCTTCTCTTCCTCGAGCCGCTCGACGAAGGTGCGGAAGCTCCTCCGTGCGCGCCGATGCACCTCGCCGCGAGGGCTACGCCAGGTGGTCTTCCCGAAGACGAGGTCGTAGAGCTCGGGGCGCTCGGTCGCGAACGTGACGTAGGCGTGAGAGAAGGCCTCGAGCGAGAAGCCGTCGTCTCGACGGAGCGAAGGGGCGAGCGCGCCCTCGAACTGCGCGAGCGCTTGCACCGCGAGCGCCTCGTAGAGCTCTTCCTTGTTCTTGAAGTGGTGGTAGAGCGCTGGCGTCGATACTCCGCAACGTGCCGCGAGCGCCTTCAAGCTGAGGTGCCGCGCGCCCTCCGCCTCCACGAGGCGCAACCCCTCGGACACGAGCGTCTGCTTCAAATCGCCGTGGTGGTACGTGGTACGCGGGGCTTGCACGGGGTCCTTCCGTCCGTATATCTTAACGCGATTAAGTTCGGTGTCGAACCCGAAGGAGCAACCGCCCGATGACTGCCTATCCGACCCTGCTTTCGCCGATCAAAGTCGGCCCCGTGACGCTCAAGAACCGCGTCGTCATGGGCTCGATGCACACCGGGCTCGAGGACAGGTTCTTCAACTACGGCAAGCTCGCGGCCTATTTCGCCGAACGCGCGAAGGGGGGGGTCGGGCTCATCGTCACCGGGGGCATCTCTCCTAATCGGCAGGGGTGGCTCTTGCCGTTCGGCGGCACCCTGAATCGCTACGCCGACGTGTACTTCCACCGCAAGATCACCTCCGCGGTGCACGAGCACGGCGGCAAAATCGTGATGCAGATGCTTCACGCGGGGCGCTACGGCTACCACCCGTTCGTCGTCTCTTCGTCTGCCAAAAAGTCGCCGATCTCCCCCTTTTCGCCGCGCGCGATGAGCAAGCGGGAAATCGTATCCACCGTGAAGGACTACGCGAAGAGCGCGCGTCTCGCCCAGCTCGCCGGGTACGACGGGGTGGAAATCATGGGGTCGGAGGGGTACCTCTTGAACCAATTCACGTGCGCGCGGGTAAACCAGCGCAAAGACGAGTACGGCGGCGCGGTCGAGAACCGGATGCGATTGCCGGTCTCGATCGTCGAGGCCATTCGCGCGGAGGTCGGGAAGGACTTCCTCCTCGTCTACCGCATGTCGCTCGTCGACCTCGTGCCCGGCGGCAACACGTGGGAGGAGATCGTCGCCATCGCGCGCGCGCTCGAGAAGGCCGGGGTCGACGTGCTCAACACCGGGATTGGCTGGCACGAGGCGCGTATCCCCACGATCGCGACGCAGGTGCCGCGCGCCGCCTTCCGCGCGCTCACCGCCAAGATGAAGCGCGAGCTCACGATCCCGGTCATCGCGTCCAATCGCATCAATGTCCCGGAGGACGCCGAGAGCATCGTCGCCAGCGGAGACGCCGACCTCGTCTCGATGGCGCGTCCACTCCTCGCCGATCCGGACTTCGTGAACAAGGCGGCGGCGGGCGCGCCGGAGTCGATCAACACCTGCATCGCTTGCAATCAAGGGTGCCTCGATCTCACGTTCGCGGCCAAGCGCGCGACGTGCCTCGTAAACCCGCGTGCGGGCTACGAGACGGAGCTCGTTTACGTGCGCACGACGCGGCGAAAGCGAATCGCCGTCGTCGGAGCCGGGATGGCGGGCCTCTCTGCGGCGACCGTGCTCGCGAAGCGTGGCCACGACGTGACGCTCTACGAGTCGGCGTCCGGCATCGGCGGGCAGTTCCGGCTCGCGGCGAACGTGCCGGGGAAAGAAGAGTTCGCGGAGACGATTCGATACTTCGCGAACGAGGTCGACAAGAGCGGCGTGAAGCTGCTCCTCGGCACGCGCGCGAGCACGGGGGACCTCGCCACGTACGACGATGTGGTGCTCGCGTCCGGCGTCTCCCCGCGCATCCCTCGGATCGACGGCATAGAGCACGCCAAGGTCGTGGCCTATCCTGATTTGCTGTCGGGGAAGGTCAAGGCGGGAAAGAAAGTGGCAGTCGTCGGCGCGGGCGGGATCGGCGTCGACGTGTGTGCGCACCTCCTGGAGGACAAGGCGATGACCATCACCGACTATGCTCGCCACTGGGGTATCGACTTCTCGGGCGCGGCACCGGGGGGGCTCGTCGAGCCCGCTCACGTCGACGCTCGTCGTGAGGTGTGGCTCCTGAAGCGCACGAAGGGCGACAAGAAGATGGGCTCTGGCCCCGGAAAGACCACCGGCTGGGCGCATCGTCTCTTGCTCAAGAGCTACGGTGTCCACATGCTCGCCGACGTCGAGTACGTGAGCATCGACGATCGTGGGCTGTCTATTCGTGTCGGAGGAGTGCCCCAGTTGTTGCCAGTCGACACCGTGGTCGTCTGCGCGGGGCAGGAGTCCGTCACCGAGCTCGTCCCCAAAGACGCGGCCGCTCGCGCGCGGTTTCACGTGATCGGCGGCGCGAAGCTCGCCGGTGAGCTCGACGCGCGACGCGCTATCCTCGAAGGCGCCCGCGTCGGCGCGAGCCTCTGACACCTTACCTCTCGTAGCGGAGCGGCGGGGGGCGCAGGTGGGAGAGCCCCGCCTCGCGCTCCAGCCGCTCGTACGTCGTCACGAGGAGCGTCACGAGTGCGTCGTCGAGGGCTTCGGGGCCTTCCGGGTACGCCGTGCGCACCGCCTCCGCCACCTCGGCTGTCCACCGCGTCCAAAGCTCGCGCACCGCGGCGTACGCGACGAAGGGCGCGCCGCCGTGCGGGTTCCTTTCCGGCGCCCCACCGAGCGCGGACTCGCACGCGTAATAGTTGCATACTGCAGGCTTCTCGCGCGCGTCGAGTGTGCAGCCGCTCGCTTCGAGGAACACGCAGCGCGCGCTCCTGGGGGCTCGCGGGGAGTCTTTTCGTTTTGGCGTAGCGAAGCGGAGGCCGGTGGGAACGAGGGCGAGCTTGCCCTCGGCGAGGGAAGCGGTGAGGTGCGGGCGTCCCCCGAGAGAGAGCACGCGCGCGACGTCGGCCCAGTCGTATGGGGGAGGGTGCGAGCAACACCCTGCGACGTGGTGGGGGCAGGCGGCGCAGAGCGAAGAGTGCAGTCGCGTATGCGCGCCGAGCACCGTGAGCCAAAACCGCCCTTGCGAATCGCGGCTCACGGCACGAGGACGAACGTCGCGTCGAACGTCACGCGGACACGATCCGCGATTCGAAACGCGCCGAGCGGGCCCTTCACGTCGCGCCCGGAAAAGTCACGCAGAGAGAGCTCCACCTCGCCGCGGATGGTCTCTCCGTTCTCGAGGGAGGAGCCGGTGACGCGTCCTGTCGCGGTCGAAGCGCGACCGTTCGGCGCCTCGACCGTGAGCGTAAACCTCGCACCATCGAGCGCGCCGCGCACCGAGAGCGACGCCGACGGGGCGGCTCCGCCGAACACGTCGAGGCGCATTTTTTCGAGGATTTCGTCGCAGTCCTTCGCGGAGAGCACGTCGTCGCGGAGGCGATCGCCCTTCATCACGCCGTCGACGCGGAGGCGCGCGAGGGCGACTGTTCCGGAGATCGTACCTTCGCCGGCGACCGATCGCTCGGCGACGAGGTCGGTCTCCGTCACCGTGAGGCGGAGGTCGTGGGCGAGGCGTGCGAAGAGGCCCTCCGCGTACGTGAACACGTGGAGCTTGGAGGTCGAAGGCTCGAGTCGATAACGAAGCGCGCTCACACCTCGAGAATACCCGACCCGCGCTCGGGTGGGAGCCCGAGACGAGGCGCACGCCTTCCGGTGCGGCCGCTCGGGAATGCTACTCGCGGCGCCACCCGATCTCGCGCGCCGTCTCGGGGCCGACGCCGAGGTCGTCCAGGCGCTCGACGATCTGCTCGCTTCCAGGGGAAATCACCCGCCCGCGTGCCATGACGTCGCCACGAAGCTGCGGATAGAGCGGGACGCTCGTGGGATCGGCGAGGCCGGCGGGGATCGTCGCGTGCCCGCCGGGATCGTATTTGTCGGTCGCGCCGAGGGTGTGGAACGTCTCGTGGGCGATGACGGCGAGTGCCAAGTCCACCATGCCCTCGTCCAGCTCTACCGCGACGATCCCGATCCGCCCGCCCTGCTCGCTCTCCCCTTCGATCCACGCTTTTTGCGCGCTCGTCGGCGGTGTCGCGGTCACGTAGATGCGCGCATCGAACGCACCCTCGTCGAGCCCGGCGGCCTCGTCGATCGCCTTCGTGTACGAGCGAAGTGCCCACGCGTGGGAGGCGAGATCCGATGGCCCCGTTCCGGCGAGCTTCGGGGCGGAGACATCGCTCACGACCGGGCCCGCGACCCTGAATTTGAAGGGGCTCGTCAGACCGGGGCGATGGCGCGCGGCTTCTTCGGCGAGGCGCCGCTCGAGGGAGGGCACGCGATCACGAAGCGCCGCGACGGCCTTCGGATCGAGCGGCCGCGGAGCGACGAGCACGATCGCGACCTCGAGGGTGCGATCCCAGTCGTTCCGCCCTTTGCGCCGTCGCACGTCCCCCGCCGCGACGAACACGACGACGAGCAGCGTCGTCAGAAGGAGGAAGACGCGAACCTTGAAGAAGGTCCCACGGCCCTCGTTTGTTTGGCTCGTGCTCAATACGAAGAGCGTAGTCCGTTCGGGCGTGGGCGTATCCTTGACAATGGCTCGATCGAGCGTCAATCTGCCCGCGTTCGCGTCGTCTCGCGACAGGAGGTGTGCCATGCGACCCTTTGCGATGTACGGGAGCTCGGGCTTCTCCTCTTGTTTCTCCCTTTTTTGCGCTTCGGCCCGCGCCTCCGAATAACCACGGGGCTTCTTCCCTCGTCGTGAGCTCACGCGTCGTGCGTGCGCACGTGGCTGCGCGCCTTCTCCGAAGGTCGCGTCGTCTCCGTCGCGCCTCGCCTTCGCGCCGCAGCGTGCACCACGAGACGGGCGCTCGTGGCCTCGAGCCGGCCTTGGCGTTTGGTGCACGCTCGACGCGTTTTCGCGCGAGCTTTTGCGGTGTGCAAGGCACGCCGTGGAGCCACACGTTCCATGAGACAACGCGATGATTCGAGTGCCGGTCACCGGCACGGACGACTGGAAGAAAAGTTATTGGAAGAGATCGGCGCCCTCCTTCGGGACGACGTCGAGGATCCGAACCTCGAGGAGGCGCGGATCGTGGGAGTGTCACTCTCGGTCGATTACCGGCATGCCAAAGTGCACTACCGGCTCGAGTCCGAGTCCGAAGATCCGGTGCTACGCGAACGGGCCGACAGGGCCTTCGAGCGAGCAAAGGGGTTCTTGCGTTCGCAGATCGCGGTCGCGCTCGATTTGAAGCGAATACCCGATTTGCGCTTCGTCTACGGCGGGGCATGGTCGTCCGTCGAGCCGTCCACGCGCGAAGAAACGGAGCCCCGTTGAAGGCGGCGCCCGTTCCGAACGACCGATCGCGGCTCGTCTTCGACGCCGCGGCGGGCCAGTTGGTGCCGGTGCGAATATGGGGTCGCGACGTCGACGCTGCCACGGTTGCGCAGCTCACGGCGATCGCGAGCCGGCCCTTCGTGGTCGATCACGTCGCCGCGATGCCGGACGCGCACGTGTCGGAAGGTGTCGCCGTCGGCACCGTCTTCGCCACCGAGCACACGGTGGTTCCGGCCGCGCTCGGAGGTGATCTCGGGTGCGGCATGTGCGCCGTACGCATCGCGGAAGGAGCGAGCCGGGTCGCGCGAGAAGATCTCGAACGCCTCGTCGTCGCCCTCCTTCGTGCGATCCCGACCGGCGACCACACCCACCGCGACCGAGGGGTGCCTCTCGGCGAATCCGTCGCCGCGGCCGCCCTGTCTACGGCAGCTTTGTGCAAGGATCGTGACTTCTTCGGTCCGAAGCACAAGGGAACCCTCGGTGGCGGAAATCACTTCATCGAGGTCGATTCCGACGCCGACGATTGGTCTCTGGCTGCTCGTGCACTCGGGCTCGCGTGGCATCGGCGCGCGGGTCTTCGGGCACCACGCGCGAGCCGCGGGCAGCTCCTCTCCTCTCGCGGGGCTCGATGCCCGCGAAGGGGCGGGGGCGGCCTACCTCGTCGACCACGCGGTCGCGCTCGCGTTCGCGCGCGAGAACCGCGAGGCCCTCCTCGCGCGCGTCGTCGCGGTCGTCGCGGACGTGCTCCGCATCACCCCGCGAGCGACGGAGGCGTTCGACGTGCATCACAACTTCGTCGCCGAAGAGACGTGGGGCGAACGACGGCTGCTCGTTCATCGCAAGGGAGCGATCCACGCGGCCGAGGGCACGCTCGCGCTCGTGCCCGGATCGATGGGGACGGCGAGCTACGTGGTGCGAGGCCTCGGAAATCCAGCCGCGTTCGGCTCCTGCTCTCATGGCGCGGGGAGGGTGATGAGCCGCCGCGAAGCGCGCGCCCGCGTGCGGCCAGAGGACCTCCGTCGCGTCATGAAGAGGGTCGTCTACCCGCCGAACATGGACCGGTCGCTCGTCACGGAGGCCCCTCAGGCGTACCGCGACGTGCGGCGCGTGCTCGACGACGAGGCCGACCTCGTGACTCCCATGGTGCGTCTCACGCCTCTCGCGGTGGTGAAGGGCGCGTCGTGAGCGCTTGAGCGGGCGAGGCCCTCGTGTGCTCCCGAGCCACGAGGGCCGCGCTTTTTCGCGGCGATCGCCGCTAGCGGCCTGCGCCAGGCGCACGGGAACGCATTGTTCTCGGCACGTGAGGTGATGCACGTTTCGTCGAACGGTTATCTTCGACGCATCATGAACGTGTCCGCGTCTGCGCCCGCGCGCCTCCCCGTCGTCTATATCCCTCACGGCGGCGGGCCTTGGCCTTTCGTCGAGCTCGGGTTCGGCGATCCCGCCTCGTTCGCGAGGCTCGCGACTTACCTGCGCGATCTCGCGAAGGTGCCGCGCGAAGCGCCGACGGGCTTGCTCGTGGTCTCTGCGCACTGGGAAGAGAGCGTGCCCACGGTGATGACCTCGCCGTCGCCGCCGCTCCTCTTCGATTATTATGGCTTTCCGAAAGCAGCCTACGAGCTCACCTGGCCTGCTCCCGGCAGCCCCTCGCTCGCGAAGCGCGTTCGTGCGGCGCTCGAGAGCGCGGGGATACCGTCTGCGGAGGACGCGTCGCGCGGCTTCGACCACGGGACGTTCGTGCCGTTGAAGCTCACCTATCCCGAGCCCATGATCCCCACCGTGCAGCTCTCGCTCCGCAAGGACCTCGACGCGTCCGCGCACGTGGCGATGGGCAAAGCGCTCGCCCCCCTTCGCGACGAAGGCATCTTCATCGTGGGCAGTGGGATGAGCTATCACAATATGCGAGGATTCGGACGTCCTGGCGCGTTCGAGGCGTCTCAGGTCTTCGATCGTTGGCTATCGGAGACGGTCACCCTGCCAGCCGAAGAGCGCAACGCGCGGCTCGCGAGCTGGACCGACGCGCCGAGCGCACGCGACGTACATCCGCGCGAAGAGCATCTCCTCCCGCTGATGGTCATTGCCGGCGCGGCAGGCGTCGACCGCGGGACCGTGGCCTACTCCGACACTCTGATGAACGTGAAGGTCTCCGGCGCCCACTTCGGGGCCTGACCTCGTCGGCATCGGCGCGCCTTCGCATCGTGTCTCCCCACGCCCTCCGAGTGCTGGAGGTGCTGGGCACGCCGACGCGGTGGGGCTCAGCCGACGTCGCGACGCGGGGTCGGGAGCGCCGTGCGTCGCGGTCCACGCTGCGCGGCCTCGTCGATCGCGATCAAGGTCTCCTCGACGTCGTCGAAGTCGGAGAACACGGGCGTCCGGAGGGTCGCGGGAGAGCTCTCTTCGGCCGGCGGCGTGACGTCGCCCGAGACGGTCGCGCGGGGCTTGCGGGACACGCCAGAGGGCGATTTGGTCGTGGGTCGTCGCGGCATCGGGGTTTCTCCTTTGGACTCGGCAGCCTTCTCTCAGCAAACCTCGGTCCATCGCCCGCCCGCGTGATGTCTGATACTTACACGGATCTCGCTTTCACATTTGCGATCCCCTTTCGTTCATGTGGTCGACGGACGGCTGGATGAACGTCCCGTAAGGTCGGATCGGCCCAAGGTTCGAGACAGTGGCGGCGTCAGTGCGAGCGATGGCGACGCGCACACGATTCGAACGGAGGGCGGCGTGAGGCTCGGACGTCGGGCGGTGCTCGGGCTCGGCGCGTTCGCGCTCAGCGGGTGTGCTGCCGTGCCGCGCTCGCCGACCTCCGAGCGGCGAAGGCGACAGGTGATCGTGGTCGGCGCGGGGTTGGCTGGGCTCGTCGTCGCCGACGAGCTCGTGACGCTCGGCTACGACGTCACGGTACTCGAAGCGAGCGCCCGCGCCGGAGGCAGAATCCTCACGCTGCGCGAGCCCTTTCGCGACGGCCACTACGTCGAAGCGGGGGCGACGCACGTGGTCGGAGATCCGGATCTCCTCGCCCTCCTCGCTCGCCTCTGTGTCGCGCTCGTGCCACGGCGACCACGCGAACGAATGCCATTTAGGATTGCCCACTTCGGCGGGGTTCGGACGCGGCTCCGCGCTGACGAAGACGAGCCACGGAGACATGCGCTCTCTCCAGAAGAGGGTAGTCTCGGGGATCGAGCACTGGCGAAAAAGTATTTCGCGGCGGCCGCTCTCGTCGACCCGCGCGGAGACGTGCTCCCGGAGTCGCTCCGCCGCTACGACACGATGACATTGGAGGAGCACCTGCTCCGCATGGGCGCATCCAAAGGGTACCTCGCTTCGTACGACGAGGGAGTCTCCGGCGAAGGTGTCGCGTCCATGTCGGCTGCGTTCTGGCTCCGCGAGATCGCGTCGATCGCGCAGGAGACCGCGCTGGCAAGCGGGGGCCGTGTGCGCGGAGGCTCGGACGCCATCCCGAAGGCGCTCGCTGCGCGCCTCGGGGATCGTGTGCGTTACGGCGCCGAGGTCGTGCGTGTCGAGCAAACTGCCGATGGTGCGACCGTGGTGGCGCGGACGGAGCGGGGGCTCTTGCGCGCAGCGGCCGATCGTGTGGTGTGCGCGATACCCTATTCCGTGCTGAGGGGCGTCGAGATGGTGCCCGCGCTCTCCCCTACGAAGGCGAGGATCGTCCGCGAAATGCCGAATACTTCGGTGACGCGCGTATACGCCGGGTACGCAGCCCGCACGTGGCGGGCGGCGGAGAACGAGGGCACTGCAGACACCGACCTTCCTTCCGGGCGCCTTCGCGACGAATGCGAGCTCCAGCCTGGTGAGGCTGGCGTTCTGGGGGCGTATCTCTCTGGAGCGAACGCGCGACGTGTGGGGCGCCTCGGCGTCGAGGCCAGGATCCGTGCTCTCGTCGACGACGCCGAGAAGGTGCACCCGGGGTCGCGGGAGGTCTTTCACGGCGGCGCGAGCGTCGCGTGGGACGAGATGCCGTTCGCGCGCGGGGGATACGCCTGGACACGGCCAGGTCAGCTCACGAGTGTGGGCGCGGCCCTCTTCTCCGCCGAGGGCCGCGTGCATTTCGCCGGCGATCACGTCTCGTATCGACCAGGTTTCATGCACGGCGCGTTGTCTTCGGCGAAGCGCGTGGTGGCGGAGGTGATCGCGGCCTTCGCGTGAGCGGCACCTCGTGAACGTCGAGGGCATGAGCCGTGCGTGAAACGAACCCCGCCTCCGCTACCATGAGGGGGTGAGCCGCCTCTCCTCCCTCGATCCGTCGTCGCGCTCGCCGTCGACGCTCGTCCTCTCGCTGGCTCTCGCGATGTCCGGGTGTGGCGGACGCGTCGACACGGTAAACGTCGCTCCGATCGCGCGCCCCGCGCCTACCCTCACCAAGCCGCCCGTTCGATCCCGCGATGGCGAGGGCGCGGCCTTCGACGAGCCGGGCTCTCGCAACGAGAGAGGCATCGATCTCGACGGCGACGGGCCATCGAAGCGCGCCGCGATCGTTTGTCCGCCCGACGCGAAGTGGAGCGGCTCGGCGTGCGTCGTCTCGGAGGTGGAGTGTCCCGCCCACGCGAAGCTCGTGGGGACTCGATGCATCGGTGAGGTGCTCTGCCCGGACGACTCGGCCTGGGACGGGAGCGGTTGTCGACCCTTCGCGAAGCTGCCGCCGCCGCCGCCCCCCGGCACGGCACCGAACGACAAGTGCGCGGCCAATCTCGCGTCGATTCCGACCTCCGACGTCTTCCTCGACGGAGCGGCCCTCGGACCGACTCCGAGAGTGCGCGTCCCCATCGCTCCCGGCCTACATCAAGTGCTGTTCGTGAGCGCCGACGGTACGAAACGATCGATAACATTCGAGTGCCGTTCGGGCGAGACGAAGACCGTCTCCGTCAAGATGTCGCGTTGACCCACGAGCGTCGCCGTCGGAGCAGCCCGCGCTGGGTAATTACGGAGTTGTCTTCGATCCGCGGCGCGAGCGCCTTAGGATCGACGCGGTGAGGATCGCGAGCGCGAGGAGCACGATTGTATCCTGTCTTCGTGACGATCGTGGCGTATCGCAGGAGCACCCGATCGGCGCGCGCGAACGCCTTCCGTCGCTCGCCTCCCCGAAGCTCGGGGCCTCGTCGGGGCAGGGCCCTTCGCTGTCGGCCGCGGGGGGCGCGGCGTCGCGGACGAGGGCATCCGCGCGCTCGTTGAGATAGACCTCGATCGCCGTGTACTCGCCTTCGAAAGCCTTCGCCGCGTCGCTCGGGTCGGTCGGCGAGAGCCCACGCGCGGACTCCCAGGAATCGGGGATCCCGTCGCGGTCGCCGTCCACCGGTGCGGTCTCCGGGCGCAGACCCTCGAGCAGATCGGCGGGCACCTTCGCGCCCCAGTGCCCGCAGCGTGTCCGTGTCTCGTCGATCGTGCGGCGGGTCACGATGTCGCGAGGAAACGCGCCCGAGCGGGTGAGCACCGCGCGGTAGGCCTCCTCCGGTGACGTGGTGCTCGTGGGGTAAAGCATTCCAGCGACCGGCTCGTCGGCGCCAATGTCCACTCCCGCGGGCAAGTCCTCGAAGCTGGGATGCAGTCCCCGCGCGGCGAATGGATCGGCGACCTCTCCGACGAAGCTCCCCGGATCGTCTATCCGGTTATTGCGCACTATGTAGCGCGGGTCGCCGCTCCCGGGATCTTCGTCCTCGATCGCAAACGGTGTGAGGCGCGAGCTTCTCCCGCGCTTCCATACATTGCCGACGACGTAGAACGAGCCCGCGGCGGGGTTGTCGTGAACGAAGCCATCGCGCACGTCGTAGACGACGTTGTTGCGGAACTCGAGGGGGCCGGTCGCGAACGCCGGTGCGCGCCGGAAATGATGGGCGACGAGCGTTCGAACGATCGAGACGCGGGCCGCGTCGGGGCCGACGATGATTCCGTAGTTGTGGAGCCCCTCGGGGTGGCCGGTGATGCTCGACTCTTCGACGGTGGAGTCTTGAAGGGTAAGATCGTGCGCTTCGTAGAAGTCGACCGTCTCGTCGGACGCCCACGAGGCGCTCACGTGATCGAGAACGACGCGTGAGTTGCGCGAGAACTGGATCGCGTCGTGGATCGTTCCCTTGTCCGTCACGGTGGTGAGCGGAGGCGGGCGTACACGAAGATGGCGCACGACGATGTTTCCGACCTTCGCGTCGAAGGCGCCGAGGAGCCGGCCGCCGATCGTGATGCCGGCGCCGGGCGCGGACTGACCAGCGATGGTCACGTCGCCGTGGGTGATCGCGACGTCGCCCGCGATGACACCCGAGACGGCGAAGACGACGATCCGGGGACCGGTCTCGTCGAGGGCGGCGCGAAGGGATCCGGGACCGGACGTGGCGAGGCTCGTGACGACGACGGTGCGCCCGCCGCGACCGCCCGTCGCGACGGCGCCAAATCCCACGGCGCCCGGGAACGCGGGAACGGCGCCGCGCGCGTGCGTGATCGACGCCGCGATGACGATCGCGAAGGTCGAAGCCACGAGCCGCCTGAGCTTTCGGGAGCGCACTACGTCTGACGATCGTCGCAGACGCTCGCTGTGAGGCAACTCGAACGGCGCGTACCGAGAGAAAGTGTTGACATGGAACCTGGCGTGACTATGGTGCGCCTCGCTGACGCGCGGTGGAGCAGCCTGGTAGCTCGTCGGGCTCATAACCCGAAGGTCGTAGGTTCAAATCCTACCCGCGCAACCATAGTTCTCCCTGCTTTCGTGGTGGTTGGTCCAAGTTCCGGTCCAGTCGTGAGCGAAGCGGGGAGCACATCAAAGGGAGTGCCCAGTACGGCCCCCTCGAACATC
>JAAFHV010000192.1 GCA_013297655.1 Myxococcales bacterium
ACCTGCCGCCCGATCACGATCGTCTGTTTGCCAATCGGCGCGACCTTGGGAGCCACGGAAGGGGGCGGCAGGGGAGCGCCGTCTACTCCCGCGTCGACGGTGGGATCTGGGCTATCCGGAATATCCGTCTTGGGGACGGAGGTGCTCTCGCACGCGGCCAACACGCCCACGAACCCCAATGCCCACCATCCCCGCTTCATGCGGTCGAACCTACCACGGCTCCCGAAACACCGAAAGGGCGGCCCGGTCTCCCGAGTTCGCCCTTTCGTGTAGCTTGCACCTAATCGTCCGTCGTTGCGGCACCTACGACAACGTGAAGTGCGCCGCGACCTGCGACGGCAACGACGTCATCTTCTGCAACCCCGCCACCCCCACGGTGCGCTGCGGCTGGCGAGAGTCCACGTTGCTACGCGGGTATTCCCTCTGCGATTGGGTGGCTGGTCGCGCGCCGGTCTCGGTGGAGTGAATGCTCGTCAAGAGCGCGGGGCCGGTCTGCGGGGATTAGCCGTCAGTGCTTGCGGGTCTGCACGCGACTACGCCGTCGGAGTCTTGTTTGGGAGCCCAGGATCAAGGCCAGAACCTGTAGATGAAGTTGCTCTGCGAGATCGCGGCGACCACAATACGACCGTCTGCCAGCTCGTGCACGGACGTTGGCGAAGGCGAGAATAGACCACTGCTGATATTTTCTGGGAGAACGAGGCGAAAGAGCCCCGTGCCGTTGAGCGTCGTGTCGACGTCACCATTTGGCAAGAAGCGCCACATATCGGCCTCCCGCCCTTCCGGCTGGAATGAGAAGTACGTCCGTCCAAAGGAATCTACCAACGCGCCCTTGGACGATCGCTGCCACGCGGGGATTGTCATGGCCCGCGTGCGGAAGGTGGAGTCTACGATCCCTGATGGTGTAAACCTCATGGTTCGCGCAAGGTTGACGTCGCTGTATCCGAAGTCCAACGCACCATCGGCTCGTTTCGCGAACAAACCCACGGTCGGCGAGGGGAATGTAGCCGGTGTCATCGTCCACCCCTGGCCAGCACCGAACAAGGGGTCCGGAGCCCCATCCTTGGTGAACTGCTCCTGCCATACGGAGCGGTTGACTCCGACGGCAAAGAAGCCCCCGCGTGGAGTGGCCCACATCCGTTTCGTCGGCGAACGAGCCTCGACCAGTCCGTTCCCGCTCGGTCCCCATGTCGTGTCGTACGTGCCGTTCGCCAGAAAGTGAAAAAATACTACCTTGCGGCCGCCGCCGCCGTTCGTGACGAAGGTGCCCACCACGAGGCTGCCATCTGCGAGAAGGACGAGCCCCATGGGATCGTAACTCTCGCCGTCGGGCTGCTCTGGCAGAGCGTAGGTAAGCCCGTTCGTGCCGAAGTTGGCGGCGCGTGCGCCGCTGGCGGTCAACTTGGCGACAAACAATCGACGTGGAGTGGTTCCTGCTGCGGGCGCGACGGCGAGCGCGGCGAAGATGCTTCCCGTGTCATCGACGATCGGCTCCAACGCGCCCGACCTCGAGACCTCAGCCGGAATGCCAGCCAACTCACGAAGCTCAACACTGCCCTGGGCACCGAACGTGGTGTCGATTTCGCCGCTCGGGCGTCGCTTCATGATGCGACCCGAGTATCCCTGCTCGACGATTGTACCGTCGCGGGTCATGGTGATGTGTCGGATGGACGATGTGGCTTCGGAGACAAGCCCCTCCACTCCAAAGCTCTTATCCAACGTGCCCGGCACCCCTCGAACCTCCAGGTCGAACGGCGCCGAGAGCGACGCGTCTTTCCCGACTTGCACGGAGGCCTTTGAGGTCCCGAAGGCGACGTTCTCCGTGGCGGAGAGGGTTACGTCGGCGGCGGAGGCTTCGGCCGCGATAGGCTCGCTCTTGGCGGTGACTCCCGCGGGGAGCCCTGCGATGGTCATCTCGAGGGGCCCGGCGAGCGACCCGCGCTCGAGGGTGACTCGGAAGGTTACCTGCCGCCCGATCACGATCGTCTGTTTGCCAATCGGCGCGACCTTGGGAGCCACGGAAGGGGGCGGCAGGGGAGCGCCGTCTACTCCCGCGTCGACGGTGGGATCCGGGCTATCTGGAATATCCGTTTTGGGGACGGAGGTGCTCTCGCACGCGGCCAACACGCCCACGACCCCCAATGCCCACCATCCCCGCTTCATGCGGTCGAACCTACCACGGCTCCTCGAAATGCCGAAAGGGCGGCCCGGTCTCCCGAGTCCGCCCTTTCGTGCAGGTTGCACCTAATCGTCAGTCGTTGCGGCGACGGCGGCTGAACGCGGCGAACGCGAGGCCGAGGCCGAGGATCATCGTCGCTCCGCCGCCGGCGGCCGAGCCGGGCGACATCGAGCAGCCGCCCTCTTCGACCGGGGTCGCCGGCGTCTCACCGGTGCCCGAGTCGACCTCGGGGGTGACGGGCACGCTGGAGTCGACACCGGGCACGCTGGCGTCGACACCGGGGATGCCCGAGTCGGGCTGCGCTTCGGGGGTGCAGGTGCCGGGCTTGAGGTCGACCGACGAGCACTTCGAGCCGTCGGGGCAGCCGTTGCCGGCGGCGTCACCGCGGCAACCGTCGGTGCACTTCAGCGTCGAAGCGAGGCAGATTTTGCCGCTCTTCTTGTCGCCGCAGTCCACGTCCTCGCTGCAGTCGTCGGTGCAGCGACCCGTTCCCACGTCGCAGCGGGGCGTCGCGCCGCCACAGTCGGACTGCTGCGTGCATCGGCCGCACGAGCCGGCCTTCGCGCCGGTGGTGAAGCACGTCGGGGCGACTACCGGGCAAGCCGGAGTCGTCGCGGAACCGTTGTTGCCTGCGCAGGGCTTGCACTCTTTGAGCGCCGTTGCGCCTATCGCGACGCAGAAGGGCGACGTCTCGGGGCAGGCTCCCGCGCCGCCGTCGCCGCCGAAGTCGCTGGTGCACGACGTCTTGCAAGAGCCCTTGTCGGCGCCGGCCGTCTGGCAGACCGGGGTTGCGGCGGGGCAGGCGATCGCCGGAGCGGCGGCGCCGGCGTTGCCCGTGCATGCCGCGCACTTCGCGTTGTTCGTGGCGTCCCCGGGGGTACAGACCGGCGTGTTGCCAGTGCATGCCACGTGCGGAGCGGTCGTGTTCGCGGGCGGCGCTCCGGGGCAAACTCCCGCCGTCAGACGGATGTCGTCGATATCGAACCCGGGCATCGTGCGCGGGAGGGGGCCACAATCCGTGTCGCCACAGAAATTAAAGAAGTTCGTCTGAACGTGGGTCGAGCCGGCGCGCG
This sequence comes from Myxococcales bacterium, assembly GCA_013297655.1. Classification (GTDB taxonomy): domain Bacteria; phylum Myxococcota_A; class Polyangia; order Polyangiales; family Polyangiaceae; genus JAAFHV01. Next base: position 3,250 of record JAAFHV010000192.1, read on the forward strand.
CTTTGAATGTCGCGGCGACCCAGCGCCAACCTCCGTCCGGGTTGATCGCGGTAATCGCCTGGCCGGGGCAGCCACCTCCCTGCAGGCCCGTGTTCGTGCTCGCTAGGTAGCAGACATTGACGTCTTTGCTTACGCCATCCGCGAGGCCAGTCGCGCCCGTGTAGTTGAACGCGATGTACGGCGCGGACCCAGGCTGCGCGCGAACCCAGGCGCTAATACAGTAGTCGTTGTTCGGGGTCACGGCTTGGATATTGGTCCCAATGCCGTACTGGTGGCCTGCCACCGCGCCGCGCGTCTCGCGAGCGTACCTGCCGGCACATTCAGCGCCCACACCGTCGTCCGCGATCGAACTACGGAGGGTGATCGCGTCGCCTGGCTCACCCGGCTGGAGTGATAGGCCGCTCGTTGATTTCGCGGATCGCCACTTCCCTGCGACCACACCGTTCTCCCAATTCTCCGCCAACTGGGCAGAGGCGACACCCGGCAGCGCGGCGAGCGCGGCTCCGCAAAGGAGGCCGACCAGGGTCGGCGAAAGGCGATTCTTCAAGCTGAGGTTCTTCATGAGCTCTCCACTCCGGCAGGCGGTCTTGGTGCACCCAAAGCGCGTGCATGAGCTCTCCTCCGAGCGCGCGCACGACGCTTCACCGTAGCTCACGTACACTTCGCATGGCACGCGGTTTTCTTACGCTTTAGGTGACTCGCTTACGGACCCTCGCACCTGCGCGCACCTCGCCGCTCGCGCCGCGCCGCGACGAGGCTGGTTCGCGTAACCCGGGGCCGCGTGCTCGTGAGGCGACCTGGTGCACGTTCCACCGCGGGTTTCGCGTTGTGCGGTACACTGCGTCCGTCGAATGCGCCCCACTCTCGTCGCTTGCTCTCGGTTCTCCGTTGTCGCGTGCTCCGTCGCCGCCCTCTCCGCTTGCGGTGGCTACAAGCCGCCCAAGATCGAAATGGTGCCCATCGGGACCAACGCGCCCGACCTCAACGAAGAGAAGTACCCCACCAACAAGCCGCCCCCCGTGGTCGACAACGGCGCGCCCAAAGGCTGCGTCGTGAACGACACGGAGGAGATTCAAGACTGGCTCAAGAACGACAAGTGCAAAGTCCCCGCTTCCGACAAGGACGGCACCACCGGCCTCTCGCAGAAGCTCGACTTCAAGCTCGTCGCCTCCACCCCCGAGATCTCCCCCGGCGGTCGCGTCGATCTCACCCTCAGCATCAAGAACAAATCGAGCGAACAAATCACGCTCGTGTTCCTGGTCGATGGCCCCGCCTTCCACGTGCAAACCTTCGACGCCAAGAACAAACAGGTGGGTCAGCCCACCGGCAAGCCCAAGGCCCCGAGCGGCGCCGTCATCGACGAGGACGCGACCCGCACCGTGAAGCTGCTCGTCGGCTCCGGCGGCACCCTCAAGACCAAGCTCTTCTGGGACGCCGTGAAGCTCAAATGGGCCCCCGACAAGGTCGAGGGCGCAGCGATTTCGCTCGGTAATTTCCCTACCGCGGCGGCCGGCAACCTGCCCCTCGGCAAGTACACGATCCGCCTCACCACGAACCTCAACGGCGTGAGCGACGACTCCCTCCCGCGTGTCCCGGTCGAGGTCGTGAAGGAGTAGGCACGCGCTCCCACGCTCGGCCATCGGAGCTCGCTCCGTCGCGTGCACGGCGTGCTTCGTTCGGAAGCAGAGAAGGCCCGCACCTCGTGACGCGGGCCTTCGTCGTCAGCCTCTGTTCGCGCCGGTTACAAAGGAAGAAGGCCCGCACCTCGTGGAGCGGGCCTTCGTCGTGAGCGTCGCGGTGTCAGGTTCGCGCTTTACTTCTTGGCGGCCTTCTTGTGGCCGTGACCGCCGCGGCCTCCGAGGGCGCGCGAGGTCTCGTGGACCTTCTTCGCTTCGTCCTTGGTGACGACGTTGTCGGCGACCGCGCGCTGCACCTCGGCGTTCACCGCCGAGACACCCGCGTTGAACTTATCGCGGGCTTCCTTCTGCTTGTCTGCCGGGAGCGAGCCGATGCGCGTCTCCATGTGCTGACGGGCCTTCGCGACTCGCTGATCGACCTTGCTCTTGAACTCGGCGCCAGCCATCGGGAACTTCTTCGCGTGTTTTCCGGCGTCGGCTGCGGGGGCAGCCTTGGCGGTCGCGGGCGTCTCTGCGAACGCGGGGACCGCGACGAGCGAGGCGAACGAAGCAACGAGGGCAATGGCAAGGGACTTCATAAAGCGCATGGTTCTGCTCCTGAGGGTCGAACGTGCCGCGGGCGCGAGTGGGAGGCGGTGGCCACCCGTTGGATTTGCGTTGCGAAAGGTCTCGTCGCCGCGCCGTCCGTTCTTGGGGAGTCAGACGGGCGACCCCGAAGACCCATCGAACGGTTCACGCTTCTTTACCCGGCCTTCGCCCCGTGCGCGAGACGAGAAGCCCGCAGCGCCGTGAGCAGCTCGGCCCACTCCAGAAGCGGCGCCGCCACCTCGTCCAACATCCCGTAGCGCACGATCTGGCCCGCGATTAGGTCCAAGCGCTGGATAAGACTCATGTTCTTGATGTCGCCGATCGCGTCGAAGCCCCCGAGGCGGGGCACCGATGTGGCCTGCAGCGTAAACGAGTACGCGGCGCGGGCGTGGGTCGCGGCGGGGGTCATCGGGCCGCCCCAATGGAGAGAGCACGCGTCCCAGAAGAGGGCGTCGCCGGGGGGCAGGGGATACGCCTTCGCGTGGCTCGTATCGAAGGGCTGCCGCGCGAGCGCGTGGGGATAGCCCGGATCTTTCGAGAGCGGCACCACGTGCATGCACGCCGTGTCGAGCGTCACGTCCGAGAGCGCGATCCACACGTTCACGAGGCCAGGACGACCATCGGGCTGCCGCATCGGATCGTAGGTGCCTCGGTGCGGGGCCCACCCCGATTTCCCCGACCCCGGCGCGATGTTCCACGCCCACCCGTCCGCGAGCACCTCGCACGGACCGACCAGGCCCTCCACCACCGGGACGAGGCGCGCGAGCGGCTCCCAAAACGCGTCGAGCGCATAGGCGAACACCGGCGGGAGCCCACGCGCCGCGAGCTCGTCGAGCACCTTCACGAGGGCCGCCGCCCGCTCCGGCGAGAGCAGCGCGGGCAAGGTCGCGACCCCTTCGGACGGAAAATCACGCAGCGCCGCGCGCGGATCCGCGGTCGTCGTGTCGGCGCCCTCGGGCTGCGCGATCGTGTCGAGCACGTGCTCACGCTCGAGCAGATGCATCACCTCGCGGAGGCTCGTCGGCGGATAGGACATGATGGTCTCGAACGTCTCGACTACGGTGCGCACCGCAGGGACGCACGACGGTAGCGTGGGCCTCGTCCGCGCCTCGGAAAAATCACGATGTACTCTCCCTTCGATTTTGGCCGCATGCTCCGCCACCCCCGCGTCGCCGCGTACACCGACGCCATGCGCCGCGCGATCCGCCCCGGCGACGTCGTGCTCGATATCGGCACCGGGACCGGCTTCTTTTCCCTGCTCGCGGCGCGCATGGGCGCGCGCAAGGTCTACGCTGTGGAGCCTATCAAAGCCGCCGCGCGCCTCGCCCGCACCACCATCGCGGACAACGGCCTGTCGGACGTGATCACGGTCGTCGAGGGCATGTCGACCGAGCTCACGTTCGAGGAAAAAGCCGACGTCGTGGTCGCCGATCTCCGCGGCCGGCTCCCCATCTTCGGCGGAAACCTGAAGAGCCTCGCCGACGCGCGCGCGCGCTTGCTCGCCCCGGGGGGCCGCCTGTTGCCGCTCCGCGATCACGTCTACGTGTCGGCGTTCTCGTCCGACGCGCTCTACGAGAACTTGCTCGGGGGCTACCGGCAGGAGGGCTTCGACCTCCGCGCCTGCCGCGAGGCGGTCACGCACTGCATGCTCAACGACGACGACGTGCCGCTCACGCCCGAGCACCTGGTCGCGCCGCCGGAGCGCGTGTTTTCCCTGGTGTATGGCGAAGATCCGGGTCGCTTCAAGGGCAAGGTCCGCCTCGTCGCCAGCCGCGCCGCGGAGGTGCACGGCCTGGTGCTCTGGTTCGATGCGCAAATCGACGAAACTTCAGGCTTTTCGAGCGCCCCGGGCTCGCCCCTCGACGTGTACGGGCGGGTCGCGATGGTCTGGGATCCGCCGATCCGGGTCGAAGCAGGCGAGCCGCTCGTGGTGGAGGTGCTCGTGCAGCCGATGAAGGACGATTACGCCTGGAGCGTGGCCACCGAGGTGCAGGGGAAGCTGATCCGGCAATCCCTCGTGATGATCGCGGACGGCCTCCTGGCCCGCTGAGGGCTGTCGTGCGCCGCGCTGGCTGGTGTGGGGTCGAAGCCCGGCTGCGGGGCGGGCGCGATGGACCATGAATGCCCTGTTCGCTGCGGGCATCGTAGGATATCGTCCCGAGGCCACGTCCGAAGAAGGAGCTTTACGAATGTCCGTGCACGAGCCCGAAAAGGTACAGTCGAACCCCAAGAAGCCCTACAGCGCCCCGAAGCTCAAGGAGCTCGGCCAGGTTCGCGACCTCACGCTCGGTGCCCTCGGCAGCGTGAGCGACGGCGTGCTGATGAAGATGGCGATGTGATTTTTGCCGCGTGGGGGGCTGCCGCACGCCAGCGAGGAGCGGCGGGCGGCGCGCTCGTCGCGATCGACGGGCGCATCACGGGGGAGAGCGAGACGAGCCTGGGCCACGCCGGTCCCGGGCATGACCTTCATGTGCGCGTGTCGCCAGAAGGTATCGACGCCGAGCGACCCGGGTTCTCCCACGCGTTCTTCGTGGCACCGCTCGCCCGCTCGTCAGGGATCGCGTCGAGCTCCCTCCGCGAGCTGGTGGCGTGCCACCCGCAGCCACGCGCGAACCTGGATGAGCTCGCGCGCTTCGTCGCCGGTGAGTGCCTCGCGGCGAGCCTGAACACGGTGTACCGCGACGTGGTCCGTGTGCGCGGTGTGCGCCGGCTGCGTGTGCGCGCCGATCGTGTGCAGGAGTCACCTGCTGCGCTCGCGGTCGCGCCGTCGCCCGAGCCTCCGGCCGAGCCAAAGGCGCTCCTCGACGCGTTCCGCGACGAGCTCGGTTCTGCGGTCTCGCGCGCGAGCGCGGGGCATCGTGTGGTGGGGCTGCCGCTGAGCGGTGGTCTCGATTCGAGCGGCCTCCTCGTCACCTTGCGCGACGTCGGCAAAGAGGTGCGCGCGTTCACGATCGATTTTGCGGCCGAGCCCGACGATCGCCCTCACGTGGCGGCGATGGAGCGCTTCACCGGCGAGCCCGTGCACCGCATGGCGCCGGAGGAGCTCGGGGCCCACCTGACCGACGTCGTCGAGTCGCTCACCCAACCCACGAGCCTCCCCAACACGAGCCTCGAGCTCGGCGCCGCGGCCCGCGCAAAGGCCCTCGGCTGCGACATGTGGATGACCGGAGTCGGCGGCGACGACACGTTCTCCGGCGATCTCACGGCGTACGCGGCCACGTTGGGCTCGCGCCCGGTGAGCACGCTGAGCGCGGTGCTCCGCATGAACGTGCCCTGGGCCGACACGCCGCGTGTTCGTCTCCAACACTGGCTCGCAGAGCCGTGGTTGCCCGCGCCGCTCGCGCGCCTCATGGCGTATCGGCGCGCGCGCATTCATCGTCGTCCGTTTCCCTTCGCGGGGCCGCGGCTCGCGCGCGTGCTCGCGACGAACGACGACGGCCCGCTCGAAGATCGACCCGCCCGCATGAGCCCACGCGACAGGCTGCGCGCGACCCTCGAGCACGGCGGCTCCACCGAAGCCGAAGAGGCCCGCGCCGAGATCGAAGCGTTCACCGGCTTCCGCCGCGCAGACCCTTGGTTCGATGGTCGCCTCCTCGCGTTCCTCTCGCGTGTCCCGGTCGAGGTCATGCAGGTCGATGGGCTGCATCGGGGGCTCTATCGGCGCGCGTTCGCGGGGCGGCTGCCGGAGTCGGTGCGCCTTCGTCGCGACAAGGGCGCCGCCGATCCGTTCATCGCGCGCGCGGTGGTCGCGGCGGGCGGCATGCGCTTCTTCGCGCCCTACCTCGACGTCACCGCGTGCGCCGACGCGGGGCTCGTCGAGCCGCGCGCGTTCCACCCGTGGGTCGCGCAAGTGTCCGCCGCGCCGAACTTTTTCGAGACGCGCCCCTCGTGGATCTTTTGGCGCGTGATGGTGACGGAGGCGTTCTTGCGCCGGATCTCGTGGTGAGCGCGCGCGACCTCGACCTCGACGCGGTCGCGTGGGTGCTCGAGACCAAAGATGCCGCCGGTGGCGTCTCTTACCGTCTCGGCAAGCGTGGCCCGAATTGGATCGGCGAGTGGGGCGGCTGCGTGTGGCTCGAGGTCACCGACGAAGGTCGTCGCGTGTCGCTCACCAACGACGGCACCGTCGATCCGTTCTTCCTCGCGAAGGTCGAGCGTGGTCCCGTCGCTGCTCTCGAGCGACGTCTCCGCGGCGAGCTCACGTTGCACGCTTCGGCCACGTCGAGCCCGTCCGGCGAAGGCCTCCTCGTGCTCGGCGAGAGCGGCGCCGGAAAGTCCACCACCGCCGCGGCGCTCGTACGCGATCGTGGGCACTCGCTCCTCGCCGACGACATCGCGTGGATCGATTTCGAGGGCGATCGCGCGGTGATCGCGCCGACGGAAGATCACTCGTATCTCTCCTTCGCGGCGACCTCGGCCCTCGGTCTCACGAAGGTCGACGATCACGTGTACTGGGACGACGCGACGAAGTGCGGGGTCCCCTCACGCGTCGCCGCGCGCGCGGCTCCGCTCGGTGCGATCGCGATCGTCGCGTGGGCGAGCGACGCGTCGATGTCGATGACCACCGAGAAGCTCTCGGTGCTCGATGCGATGCGCGACATTTTGCCTCACGTCTCGCGGTGCGGGATCACCACGCCGCGGGCGAGGCTCGCGGAGCTCGACGATCTCTCGCGCCTGCTCGGCTCCGTTTTTGTGTACCGTGTTCGCCGTCCGAAACGTTTCGAGGCACTCCCCGAATACTTGGACACGCTTACGCAACTGACACCCCGCTTCCGATGAAAGTCGTCCCCTCACCCCACGTTTTTGCTCGCGAATTCGACGGCGAGCTCGTGCTCCTCGATCTCGACGGCGGCGTCTATTTCGGACTCGACGGAGTCGGTGCCACCGTGTGGCGCGCGCTCGGTGTGTCCGCCACGCTCGAGCACGCTATCGCCGCCGTCGTGTCCGAGTTCGACGTCGAAGAGCAGCGCGCGCGCACCGACATTCTTGCCCTCGTCGAAGAGCTCGAGGCCAAGGGAATCGTGCGCCGCGAAGATTGACGCAGGGCGACGGGACAGCCCGATCGGAAGTGGTAACCTTAGGAGAATCCCATGCGAAATCATCGACTCGCCGTCATCTGCGCAGCCCTCGCCGCCGCCTCCGCTGCCACGATGATCATCGTCTCGTGCACGGGCGACGATGGTTTCCTTTACCCCGACGCTGGCGGCGCCGACGTCTCGCAGCCCCCGAGAGACGTCGCCCAGATCGACTCTCAAGTGCCCCCCGTCGACGGCTCGGTCGATGCGCGTGATGCCGTCGCCGACGCACGCGACGCAGGCGACGCCGCCGACGCGAGCGACGCCGCGGACGCCGCCGATTCGCACGTGGTCACGCCCGACGCTTCGACGATCCTCTCCCACGCGCAGCGCGAGATCGAGTCGCTCTGTCAGTTCACGAAGGGCTGCTGCGCGGCGGCCGGACAGGCCACGTTCGACCTCGCGAAGTGCCGCAACCTGTACCAAGGCTACGGCTTCCAGGGCGATCTCCTGAACGTGCGCGACGACGTGCTTCGAGCCGGCAACGTGCTCATCGACACCTCGCGCGGGGCGCAGTGTTACAACGCGATCTCGACGCTTACCTGCAAGAACATCTCGTCCGCGGCGTACTCGTCCGCGCGTGGACACTGCTTCGAAACGCTCCGCGGCACGCTCGCGGCGAACGCGAACTGCCGCTCCACGATCGAGTGCCAACCCGGTCTCTTCTGCGAGTCGTTCTCCGACGGCGGGGTCTTCCCGTCCGACGGCGGCGACGCCGGCGACGCGAGCGTGGCGCCGATCGTCGGCCGCTGCGTGGCGGTGAAGGCCGTGGGCGCGGCGTGCGGCGCCGACGAAGAGTGCAGCCACCGCGCGAACGGCAACGCGTGCGACATGACGACGGGTCTCTGCGTCGGGCCCCTCGCGAACAACGCCGACTGCCGTCAGAGCGGCCAGTGCACGAGCCAAATCTGCACCGGAACGTGCGTGCCGGTGGTGACCGACTACATCACCGCGGGTGAGTGCGCCGACTTCCAGTGATGCGCTGACACGTCCCCGAGTCTCACGACGGGCCCGCGGAGAGATCCGCGGGCTCGGTCCATTTCATGCGCCCGCGATCGAGCGTCGATGTTCGCGCGGCTCCGATGCTGCGCCGAACGCGTCGCTTCGCCCGATCGAGGACGACCTCGTGAAGCCGAGCGCGCTCGACGGAGCCGCGCTACGAGATGGTTGCATACTGCACGAGCGTGCGCGAGCCGCGCGCGACGAGATGTGTGCATGATGCACGAATGTGCCCCGCGCCGTGGGCCCGGATCAGGGCGCCTCTTCGGCGACGCGCGGGCAGGGGCCGACGGGGCTCGGGAGCGGGGGGCCGATCGTCACGTGCTCCGGCCTGCCGTAGGCCGCGATGAGCGCGAAGTGCTCGTAGGCGCAGGGCGTGACGGTGAGGCTCGGCGTCGCTCGCAGGGCGCGCCCACGGGCGATTTGTGCGGCGCGATCTGCCTCGCCCGCGCCGGGGGCTTCGCTCGTCGCGACATGACCGACCTCCAGCGCGACGATCGCCGCGATCGCGACGAGCCACGCGCGGGCGGTGCCGCGGTGGGCGAGGGAAGCCGCCGCGACCGGGACGACCGTCATCACGAGCCCGAGGAGCGCGCGCTCGGAGTGATGGGTGGGCACCCCGTCGTTCACCGCGCCGTAGACGAGAAACGCGAGGACGGCCGCGGCGCTCACGAGGGCCGCGATTCGCGCGCGGCGCAGCGTATCGGCGCGCCGTAGGGTGGCGCCGAGGATCACGAGCGCCAAGAGCGCCTCTGGAAAACGCGTCGCCAAGAGCCACGGATAGGCCCCGAGACGCGCGCCGAGCGGCACCTCCGGCCCGCCGAGGGCGCGCTTGAACCTCGCGACACGAAACAAGAAATGCGTCGCCGAGCCGTGCGTCGCTTTGTTCCACGCCATCCACACGACGGCCCCCGCGATCGCGAACAGCGCCGCGCCGATCGCCGTCGCGCGCTTGGCCGTCGCGGGCTCTCTCCAGCCGCCGTCGACGAGCAGGCCCGCCACCACGAGCGCCGTTGGCCACGCTTCATAACGAGAGAGGGTCGCGACGCACACGAGGAGCGCCGCGGCGAAGCGGGTCTTCCACGTGGCGCGCTCGCCAGGGAGCGCGGCGAAGAGCACCCCCGCCGCGCAGAGCGCCGCGGTGCACGCCTCGGGCACGGTCGCCGCGGTGGTCCATAGGGTCCATGGCAAGAGCGCGACGGCCGTCATCGCCGCGAGGCGGGCGAGGCGAGGCACCTCCCACGCGACGAGCGCGACGTGCAGCGCGAGCCCGGCGAGGAGCGCAAAGAGCACGCTCGCCCCGCGCGCCACCTCGAGCGACCGACCGAACACCGCCATCGCCGCGCCGAGCGCGTGAAAGGGGAACGGGAGCCAGCTCGTCCCGCTCGGATCGAGCCCTGGCGCCACGACGAGGCGCTGCGCGATCACGGTCCGCGCGTAGTCGTCGTCCGAGATCGCGCGGAAGCCCGTCCCGAGGACGACCGCGACGGCGACGAGGCGCGCGACGACGACGGCCGCGAGCTCGGCCACGAGCGCGCGCGTGCTCGACGGCGGACGCGGGGCGCGCTCGTCACGACGTGCCCGCTGGTCGCCCGAAAACTCGAGGGGGCTGCCCGTCTTGTGCTCGCGGTCCGCCATCTCCGCGTCGGAGCGCTGGAAACGGGGCTACTTGGAGGGCGCGGGCGCCGGTGCGCTCGACGGCGCAGGTGCGCCGCTCGGAGCAGGAGGAGCAGCGGAGTCTTTCGGGCGGGCCGTGCCGCTCGAGCCCTTCTTCGCGCGATCCTTCTTTTCCTGCGCCTGCCGGTCTTGGAGAGAACGGTCGGTGGTGAAGTACGCGATCGCGACCGAGTTCAACATGAACATCGCCGCGAGGATCGCCGTACCTCGGGTGAGGAAGTTGCCGGCTCCGCGCCCGCCGAACACCTGGTTCGTCGCGCCGCCACCGAGCGCCGCGCCCATGCCGCCTCCCTTGCCCTGCTGGACGAGGATAAGCATCACCAAGACGGAGCAGACGGTGACGTGAATGATACTGAGGAAAGTGCTCACTTCGACTCTAGGGGGGCAGCGGGCTCACGCTCACGAAGGAAAGCGGATGGCCAAGCCCTCCGCCGCACGGGCGATAGCACCGAACTGGGACGCATCCAAGCTCGCACCACCGATAAGACCGCCATCTACGTTCGTACAGGCCAAAAGCGCATCGGCGTTGTCGGGTTTGAGCGAGCCGCCGTAGAGGATGCGGGTCTTCTCGGCGAGCGCGGGGGCGACCTTGGCGAGCGCGGCGCGGATGGCGGCGTGCACCTCTTCGGCCTCGGCGGGGCCCGCGACCTTGCCGGTGCCGATCGCCCAGACAGGCTCGTAGGCGATCGCGACCGGGAGGCTGGCCTTGGCGAGCACCTCTGTGACAGCGGCGACCTGGCGCAGCACGACCTCGAGCGTCTTGCCCTGCTCGCGCTCTTCCAGCGTCTCGCCGACGCACACGATGGGGGAGAGCCCGGCCTCGAGGGCGGCGGCCGTTTTTCGCGCCACCCACGCGTCCGTGTCGCCGAACATTTGGCGGCGCTCGGAGTGGCCGAGGATGACCCACGTGCAGCCCGAGTCGACCAGCATCGCCGCGCTGATCTCGCCGGTGTACGCGCCCTTGTCCTTCTCGTGGACGTTCTGCGCCGCGAGCAGCACCTTCGAGCCGTCGCACTCGTGCGCGATCGCGGCGAGCACCGTGAAGGGCGGCGCGACGAGGAGCTCCACGTGCGGCACGCTCCGCGAGAGCGCCACGATCTCGCCCGCGAGGGTGACGCCGCTCGCGCCACCATGGTGCATTTTCCAGTTGCCCGCGATGAGCGGCGTTCGCTTCGAGTTCATGTGCATTTCCGGTAGTTTAGGGCGTGTTTTGCCACGGGCTGGGTGGGGCGCGCGCCGTCTGCGAGACGCGGTTGGAGCGAGCGATCTCAGGTAGGCGAAGCGGTGCGGAGCACCTCGATGCCGGGGAGCTTCTTGCCTTCGATGAGCTCGAGAGAGGCGCCGCCGCCGGTCGAGATGTGGCTCATCTTGGAGGCGATGTCGCCGCCGGCAGCGTGCACGGCCGCCGCGCTGTCGCCGCCGCCGACGACGGTGAACGCGCTCGACTCGGCGAGGGCCTTGGCGAGACCGAACGTGCCGCCCGAGAAGGGCTTCTTCTCGAAGAGACCCATCGGGCCGTTCCAGAACACGGTCTTCGCGCCCTCGAACGCGGCGGCGAAGGCATCGAGGCTCTTCGGGCCGATGTCGAGCGCCATGTGGTGCTCCGGCACTGCGTCGGCGGCGACCACTTTGCCTTCTTTCGACTCGAGGCTCTGCGCGACGATAAGGTCGGTCGGGAGGAGGATCTCGACCTTCTTGGTCTTCGCCTTCTCGAGGATCGAGCGCGCGAGGGAGAGCTTGTCGCCCTCGATCTTGGAGGCTTGCAGGTTCTTTCCCTGCGCGGCGAGGAAGGTGTTCGCCATCGCGCCGCCGATGACCAAGATCTGGCACTGCTCCAGGAGCGCGTCGACGACCGCGATTTTATCCGAGACCTTCGCGCCGCCGAGCACGGCGACATACGGCTTCTCGGGCGCCGTCACGAGCTTGCCGAGGGCGTCGATCTCCTTCTCGAGGAGGAAACCGCAGCCACGATCGCGGAAGAGCTTCGCCATCCCGAACACGCTCGCGTGGGCGCGGTGCACGGCGCCGAACGCGTCGTCGACGTAGATCTCGGCGAGGTCGGCGAGCTTCTGCGCAAAGGCCTCGTCGTTCTTCTCTTCTTCGGGGTGGAAGCGGAGGTTCTCGAGGAGGCAAACCTGCCCCGCGCGCAGGTCGTGGATGACCTTCTTCGGCGCGTCGCCGATGCAGTCTTCCGGGAGGTGCACTTCGATGCCCAAGAGCTCGGCCAGACGCGCGCCGCACGGCTCGAGGGAGAGGCCTTCGGTCTTGCCCGGCTTGGGGCGCCCGAGGTGCGAGCCGAGCACGAGCCGCGCGCCGCGATCGAGGGCGTGCTTGATCGTGGGGAGCGCCTCGCGAATGCGCGAGTCGTCCGTGATGGTCGTGCCGTCGAGGGGGACGTTGAAGTCGACACGAAGGAAGACCTTCTTGTTCTCGATCGGGAGATCACGGATCGACTTGATGCCGGCGAGCGGGTTCATGAGCGTTCTTTCGAGTGAGGCGATGCGGAGACGAAATGAAGGGAAAAAGGCCGCTCCCCGAGCGCCAGCACCAGCAACCTGGCGGGAGCGCGCACGACGAACGGCCCTTCGTGAACGATCAGAGCTTCGCGGCGACGAGCTGCGAGAGATCGATCATGCGATTCGAGAAACCCCACTCGTTGTCGTACCAGCTCATGACCTTCGCGAACGTGTCGCCTTGGACCTGCGTCACCGTGGCGTCGAAGATGCTGGAGCGCGGATCGCCGATGTAGTCGCTCGAGACGAGCGGCTCCTCGGTGTACCCGAGGATGCCCTTGAGCGCGCCTTCCGAGGCCGCCTTCATCGCGGCGTGGATCGACTCGCGGGTCATCGGCTTCTCGGTGATGAACGAGAGATCGACGACCGACACGTCCATCGTGGGGACGCGGATCGCCTGGCCGTCGAACTTGCCCTTGAGCTCGGGGACCACCTCGGCGAGGGCCTTCGCGGCGCCGGTCGACGACGGGATCATGTTCTGCGCCGCGGCGCGCGCGCGACGGAGGTCGCCTTTGCGGTGCGGGATGTCGAGCACGGCCTGGTCGTTCGTGTACGAGTGGACCGTGGTCATCAGGCCGGACTTGATGCCGAACGTGGTGTGGAGCACCTTCGCGACGGGGGCGAGGCAGTTCGTGGTGCACGAGCCGTTCGAGAGCAGGTGGTGCTTCGCGCCGTCGTAGAGCTCGTGGTTCACGCCCATGACCACCGTGAGGTCGTGGTTCTTCGCGGGGGCGGAGACGATGACTTTCTTCGCGCCGGCGTCGAAGTGCGCCTTGCACGAGTCCTTGTCGGTGAAGAGGCCGGTGCACTCGAGCACGATGTCGACGCCGAGATCTTTCCAGGGGAGCTTGGCGGGATCTTTCTCCGCGAGGATCTTGATGTCGCGACCCGCGATCGAGAGCTTGCCCTCGCCGGCGGTGGCGCGCTGCTCGGCGCGGCCGTGCACGGTGTCGTAGTTGTAGAGGTGCGCGAGCGTGGCGGGGTTCGTCAAATCGTTGATGGCGACGAGCTCGAGATCGGCGACTTTACGCTCGTGGAGCGCACGGACGATGCAGCGACCAATCCGTCCGAAACCGTTGATGGCGATCTTCTTCGACATGGGGAAAACGAGCTCCTTCTCGAGCGCGGGAAGGTAGTCAGAAGTGCTCCTCGCGGCAACCCTCGCCGACGCGTTTCGCTCGTGATTCGTCGCGTCCGCCCGCGCGCAAAATCCTGAACGCTTCTCGCTGCTTCGGGGCGTAGGTGGGCTTCCGAGGCGCGCGCGACCTCGGGTCCCTTGCGTTCCATCCGTGTGACGGTCTCGCGACCGACGATGACGGGAGCGACATGGGCGCCGCGAAAATGAACGAGGCCCCGCGGAATTGCGCAGGGCCTCTTTCAGTGGTCGCCGGCTCGGGTCTCGAGCCGAACCGATCAGGTGCTGGTCGCGGGCTTCGGCGGGCCGCCGAAGATGCTGGCCGCCTTGCGCTTCTCTTTCGCGGCCTTGTCCTTGTCGGCGTACGACGGGATGATCACCCGCTCGCGCTTGGGGAGCTCTTTGCCTTCGATGACGGCGGTGAGCTCTTCGGCGTCGAGGGTCTCGCGCTCGACGAGGGCCTTCGCCATCGCCTCGAGGGTGTCCTTCTTCTCGAGGAGGATCGCGTGGGCGCGCTCGTACTGGCCTTGCACGATGCGACGCACCTCGCGGTCGATCTCCTCCGCCGTTTGCTCGGAGTAGTCTTGCTGACGCTGGGTGTAGTCGCGGCCGAGGAAGACGGACTCCTCGTTGCTGCCGTACGTGAGCGGTCCGAGCTTCTCGCTCATGCCCCACTCGCACACCATCGCGCGGGAGATGCGGCTCACGTGCTTGATGTCGCTTCCGGCGCCGGTGGTGAGCCGTCCGAAGAAGATCTCTTCGGCGATACGACCACCGAGCGCGCTCGCGATTTGGGCCTCGGCCTGGTCGCGCGAGAGCGAGAGCTTGTCTTGCTTGGGGAGGTAGAAGGTGACGCCGAGGGCCGGGCCGCGGGGGATGATCGTCACCTTGTGGACCGGATCGTGGTGCTCGATGCTGAGCGCGACGAGCGCGTGGCCGGCCTCGTGGATGGCCGTGTTCCACTTCTCTTCGTCGCTGATGACCATCGAGCGGCGCTCGGTGCCCATGAACACCTTGTCTTTGGCCATCTCGAAGTCGGACATCGACACCGCGTCTTTGTCTTGGCGGGCGGCGAGGAGGGCGGCCTCGTTGACGAGGTTCTCCAGGTCGGCGCCGCTCATTCCCGGAGTGCCGCGCGCGATGATCTCGAGCTCGACGTCGGGGGCGAGGGGCGTCTTCTTGGCGTGGACGCGGAGGATGGCCTCGCGACCGCGCACGTCGGGGCGGCTCACCGTGATGCGGCGGTCGAAACGACCGGGGCGCAAGATGGCGGGGTCGAGCACGTCGGGCCGGTTGGTGGCGGCGATGATGATGACGCCCTCGTTCGCCTCGAAGCCGTCCATCTCGACGAGGAGCTGGTTGAGCGTTTGCTCGCGCTCGTCGTGACCGCCGCCGAGGCCTGCGCCACGGTGACGACCGACGGCGTCGATCTCGTCGATGAAGATG
>JAAFHV010000193.1 GCA_013297655.1 Myxococcales bacterium
AGCGTTCTTGATCGCCATCTGCGCGGCAGGCACGGCCAGATCGGCGGAGCCCACGCCCTCTTCGGCGTAGCGGCGCTCCTCGATGCCGGTGCGCTGCAGGATCCACTCGTGGGTGGTGTCGATCCCGTATTGCGTCCTGAGGTCGTCGTTTTTCACCACGCGCGGCGGGACGTACATGCCGGTGCCGGAGATGAATGCGTTCTTCACGGAGGGCTCCTCGACCCGCGCACGCGCGCCGGTCCTTCGCGCACGAAGTATCGCGCACGTACGCTCCCGAAAAGGGAAAATACGCGCCCTCCGCGGTGAGAATTCGCGCGCCGACGTGGCCGTGGGCTCGGCGCGCAAGCGCCTTCGCCGCACCGCGCGCCGATCGCGGGCTTTTTCCGCGATCGCGGGACCGCGCGTGTTTCGGTGCGCATGCCGCGCTGCGTCCGAGCGCGCAGGTCGTTGCCCGCGAGCACACTTGAACGCGACGACGCGCTTCGGCAGAGTGAGCCGTGATGGACGACGAGACGAAGAGCACCCCCGAGCGCCGGATCGAGCACCGCTTCGCGACCTACGTCGCCGTCGAGATCGAGGGCCAAGGAAAGACCGCGCGGTTCGGCGTCACCCGCGACGCGAGCGGCGGCGGGTTGCTCGTCGCGACCCCGAGCCGGTTCGACGTCGGGGCCGAGCTCGTGCTGCGCCTCCACGACACGAACGGTCCCGCGGCAGACGCGTCCGTGAAGTGCACCGTCGTCCGGGTCGACGAGGCGAAGGTCACCTCCGACGAGCCCTGGCGTTACCGCCTCGCCGTGCGCTTCGAGGATCCCGAGGCCGCCGCGATTTTCCTCGCCGAGCGCAAAGGCACCGTGCCGCCTCCGCCGTGACCCATCGTCGGCGCGCGTGTACCCCGTCGCGCTGAGCAAGCCCGCCATCGTCGCGAGCCTGCCTCGGCGACCGTGCGCGCGTGTGCGATCAGCGATCGAGCAGCTTCTTCAGGCGCGGGGTGATCTCGGCCACCGCGCCGGGGCCCTTGATCGAGCCGGCCATGCGGCGCTCGGTGCCGCGGCCGTCGGGGCCGGGCACGACGAAGAGCGGGATGTACGTCGACATGTAGTTGGCGCTCGAGAGGCGATCTTTGTCGGCGTCGGCGTCGAGCTCGAGCACCGCGACGTCACCGAAGGCCGCGTCGAGATCACCGCGCTCCGCCGCGTGATGAAAGTGCTGGCACGGCTCGCACCACGTGGCGCCCACGTAAACGAGAGGCACGCGGCCCTCGGCCTTGGCCTTCTTCTCGTGCGCCAGCACCACGGTCGCGAGATCGCCGGCCGGCGCGCGTGTCCACCCGAGCTTCTTCGGTGCGGTCACGGCCGCGCCCTTCTCGGGCTCCTTCGTGGCGGCCTTTTGTGGCTCGTCGACGCGGGTGCATGCCGAGGCGCAGACGGAGGCGAGCGCGGTCACAGCGAGGGCGAGGGCGAGAATCGAGCGCGAGGCACGCACGCGCGACGCGGATGGAGGGGGCGGCGCGAGAGCGACGAGGCGAGACGCCATGACCGACTCAGCGCTTCTCGGGGTTCCAGCGGCTCGCGATCTCGTCCCACGAGGGGAGCGCGTCGTCCGGACGCGCCTGGAGCACGCGCACGCGGACGACGACACGATCGACCGCCGAGGTGTACCCGTGCTTGCGGCCCTGCGTGAACATGGCGGCCATGCCGGGCAAGGGCAGGGGGTAGGCGTAGCGAATGAAGTCTTTCTCGCGCCTGCGCCCGCCGCCGAGCCGTGAGCCGAGCATCGCGTGCTCGGCCTCGGGCTTGCCGGTGGCGCGGTCGATGATCTCGAAGCAGGTCATCTGCGAGTCGATGCCGTAGATGTGGTGGCGGGTCCATACCTCGAACGCGCGCCACACGCGGCGGGGGCCGCTCGTGACGTGGTGATCGCGGATGACGTGGAACTCGACCTCGTCCGATCGGATGCTCTCCGGCGGGTGCGACATCGGCGGGAGGAGCGACGCGGTGGCGACCTCGTCCGGGGACGTGATTTCGTCGACCGGCTCTTCGCGCGGGATCGGCGGACGAGAGGGGCGCGGGGGACCGGCCATTTTTTGGGTCTCGCTCAGACGTCGTTTGTCCGTGGCCATGCCTTCTTCGAACGTAGATCGGAACACGCGTTCATGGCGACGGGATCGTCGCGCGCCGAGGAAAAAAGGTGCGCAAACGCGCGCGGTTCGTCGCCTCGCGCGTGCGTTCGCGCGTGAGCACCACGTGAAGAGGGATGTCGCGTGCGAGGCGACCTACGGTGGGGTGCGCGTGGATCGTCCGTCGCCGTGCGCGGCGCGCGAGGCGGGGCGGTGGTTTTGAAAACTCGTCGCCGAAGGGGCTCAGATTCGCTAGCCTTTCCGTCATGAGCAGCCCGGAGCAGGCGCGGGTCGGCTCGGTGCTGGACCAGAAATGGACGCTCGAGCGCCTCTTGGGCGCGGGGGCGATGGGGTCCGTCTACGAGGCGCGCCACAGGAACGGGGCACGGGCGGCGGTGAAGCTGCTCCACCCCATGTTGGCGCGCGAGCCGGAGGTGCGTGAGCGCTTCCTCCGCGAGGGGTACGCCGCGAACAAGGTGGAGCACAAGGGCGCGGTCCGTGTGCTCGACGACGACGTGGTGGAGTCGGGCCCGGACGAGGGCACGGCGTACCTCGTGATGGAGCTCTTGGATGGCGAGTCGCTCGACGATCGCCAGCGTCGGTTGCCGCAGCTCGGGGAGCACGAGTTGCTCGTCGTCGCCGAGCAAGTGCTCGAGGTGCTCTCCGTAGCGCACGCGAGCGGCGTGGTGCACCGCGATCTGAAGCCGGAGAACCTGTTCCTCGCGAAGGACGACGATCGTGTGCGGGTGAAGGTGCTCGATTTCGGGCTCGCCCGTGTCTCGGACGGTGGGCTCGCCACCAACGCAGGCCGCGCGCTCGGCACGCCGGCCTTCATGTCGCCGGAGCAGGCCTCGGGCCGGGTCGACGAGATCGACGGGCGCACCGATTTGTTCGCCCTCGGCGCGACGCTCTTTCGTGTGCTCTCCGGTCGCCGCGTGCACGACGGCGAGAACGCGATTCAGGTGCTCGTGCAGATGCAGCGCGAGCCGGCGCCGAAGCTGGCGGAGGTGTTCCCCGAGGTGTCGCCCGCGTTCGCGCGGATCGTCGATCGCGCCCTCGCGTTCGAAAAAGCGAGCCGTTATCCCACCGCCGCGGAGATGCTCGCGGACGTGAAGGCCGCGCGGGAGAGCCTTGGCCTCGCGGGATCGGTCTCCCTGCTCGCGGGCGTGCCGGTTCGAAACGGCGCCCCGGCGGAGCCGGAGAGCTTGCTCAGCCAAGACGTGATCGCGGTCATCTCGACGAGCGGAGCGGCTCCGGTGAAGGGCGCCGCCGCGTTCGCGAACACGATGGTGGCGATGCCGTCGCCGATCGTGAAGGAGCGCGCGTCGGCCTCGGTCGAGCTGGTGGGCCCGCCCACCGTCGGCGGCGTCGCGATGCGCCCGCCCACCGCGTCGGAGCACGAGCCCTTTCCGCCTCCTTCGCCGCCCTCGGAGCTCGCGATCCCCGAACCGTCGCCGTCGGCGCCTGCTCTCTCGCCGCCGGCGCGCGTGCAAGCGGCTGCAGAGTCCGCGGTGCCGCTCTCGCCGCCGCTCGTATCGGCGGTGCCGGTCGCGTCGTCGCAGGTGCTCTCCAGCTTCGTCACCGACGAGACGGCGCTCCCGTCGACGAATGTCCCGGAGCCCGCGCACGGGCTCACGCCGACCGACGTCGCGCCGCGCGTGACGCCCGCGCCCGTGCCTGCGCTCGCGGTCTCGCCTGCCTTCTCGTCCACGCCTGAGCCTGCGCAGAGCGTCGCGGCGCCAGACGTGAGCGCCGCGGCGCCGGTTGCCGCGGCCGAGGTCGCGCCGGGCACGTTCCCTTCGCCCGCGTTCGCCGCGTCAACGTCAGCGTCGCGCTTGGAAGCGACGCTTGGGAGCGACGCTTCGCCCGAGCCCGAGCCGGAGACGCTCGGGGCTGCGGCGGCGCCCGTCTCGCTCGCGTCGAGCGAGGGCGAGCGCGAGACGATGGAGCTTCGTGATCGCGACGCGGATCGCGAGACATCGGAGCTTCCGCCCGAGCCGCGCCTCGCGCCGAGCGCGTTCGAGGTGGTGCCCGCGGAGGCGCCGAGCGACGCGGACGAGCCGCTCGAGGCCCTCCCGACGACGCGCCTCTCGTGGGTGCCGATCGCGGGAGGCGTGGCGCTGCTCGCGCTCATCGCGGTGGGCTATCTCGCCTCGCGCGGCGAGACGCGCACGTCGTCCGATACGCCCACGTCGACCGAGCCGAGCGCGAGCGCCGCGATGGCCGAGCCCACGTCGCCGGCTGCGGCGACGGCCGAGCCCACGTCGCCGACGGCCGCCGCGAGCCCCATGTCCAGCAGCGAGCCGCAGGTCGTCGCGTCGGCCGAGGCGCCGCACGAGGCGAAGGTCGCGGACGAGCCGAAGCCCAAGCCCGCCGCGCATCACCCGCAGAAGCCGGCTCACCCCACGCTCGCGCACCCCGCCGTTCCGCACGCCGGCAAGCCCCGCAAGCCGCCGCACGCCCCGCCGCACCCGAAGAAGTAGCTCCGTTCGCACGGCGCTAGGCGGACATGACAACGCTGGCGGCGTGCGCATGGTGGAGACCGCGCCCGTACGAACGGGGCTTTCTGCGCGGCACGGCTAAGGTTTCACCATGCTCAAAACCCGCCGCGCGACTCTCGCTAGCCTTCTCGTTGTCGGCACACTCGTCATCGCGTGCGAGGCCGGTGTGCCTGAGTACAGGTGCCTACGAGCAAACCTGTGCGGCCCAGTCGAGGGTGGCCCATGCCTTGAGCTGCCGCTCGGTACTGGCGGCAGTGACGCGCTTCCACCTGGTCGCGACGTCTGTCACCGTGGGCCGTCCGGAGGGTTGTGCAGTGCGGCTGCCGTACCGGACGGGCACCGCCGGCGATGGGACTCGGGATTGCACTTGCGGTAAGGACTTTCCGTCGGAGCGTCTGGTCTGGAGATGCCTGGTTGCGCTGTAGCGCACCCGCGGAGGTAGATTCGGGCCGCGGACTCGGATCGGAGGCGGGCCCCGGACGCCTCCGTGGCCCGCTTGTCTTAGAATGCGGGGGCGGGCAAGGCCGTAGCGGATTTGCGCGGCAAGCTGCGGGCTGCCTCTCTGTCTGACGAGAACATGATGCCGGGCGCGGGACCTGCGGTGGCGATGTCGGCCGCGAGGAACGAAGTCGCGTTTTTCGATTCGTACGCCCCACTCTGGCGAGCATGACTACACCATCATGCAAGGTCGACCCGACGACGCGGAGGCCGCGCGCGGGCACATCCCGCGCAGCGCAACGGGAGAGGCTAAAGACATCTCCGGATGCCAAAGTAACGCCCGCCGGGATGCTCAGGAACATCTCGCGGTGGCCAGAACGGCTGCCCGGGCATTTCTTTTTGCATCCGAAGCTCGGCGCATCACGTGCCCGGGATCCCATTTTAGCATCCGAGCATCGACGCAAAGGCGCCAGGAATGCAATCGAAGCATCTGTGGGATGCTACGACGGCGCCCAAGCTCACTCCGTGGCAAGCTGCTGGATAGATCCATGGCGCCCGCGGGACGTGTACCGCCGCTCCTCGGAGCGTTGCGCGATGTCCAGGGACGTACTCTCGATAACCCAGGAGCGCACGGCATAGCCCGACGACGTCCGTCGGGCCTCCGGGGAGCGCGACATCCCAACCCCGGAGTCGTAGCGAGCGCACCGGGACCGCGTGGTGGATGCCGCGGGCGCTGTATGGGATGCTTCGGGTCGAAAAGCGGGAGGGCTTCGACATGTACGGGAGACGAGAGAGACCTCGGGTGCCAGCGTATGGGCCTGCGGCGGGTGCGGTGAAACGAGCGCGGGGCGCGCTTGGGATGAGCCAGCGGGCTTTGGGGAGCCTGCTCGGGGTGAGCGCGCTCACCGTGTCGCGTTGGGAGACCACCCGCGCGGAGGTGCCGACGCGACAGCGCAAGGCCCTCGTCGAGCGCCTGGTTCCGAAGAGCCCCGCGATCGCGGCGGAGGTCGCGAAGGGGCTCGGCGTGACGGTGTCGGCGGAGCTCGAGCATCAAGGGGATGCCGCGAAACGCAAAGAGCTGCTCCAAGTCGCGCTCCTACGAACCGCGGAGGAGCTCGACGTCATCCCGAGCCTCGTTCTTCGCACCGCGAAGGACCTGCTCAAGCGCCTTCACCGCGCCAAAATGACGCCCGCCGAAGCTCTCAAGCACCTCGAGGTGGAGCTCTGATCAGACGCGCGTGCGATGCGACGAGGTGACATGCCCGCGGCATCCCTGCAGCAAGGCGCCCTGATCCGAGCCGAAGGGCTGAGCGCCGATCAAAAAGCGAAGGCTCCGGATGGCGACCTGCCAGGAAGCGGATCCAACGCAAATTGCGCTGGCGCCTCGAGCTCTTCTTCCTCTCTCATCTCTCTCATCTCTCTCCTCTCTCATCACGTCTCGAGGACTCCCTGGGTGAGGCCGTGGGTCGGCGCGGTTTTGGGGCGCTGGTGGGAGGTGCCCGCTGTTTGAGTGCGCCGTTCCCGCGCGGTCTCTAGCGAGCCGACGTCGAGGTCTCGTCCAGGCGCAACGGCCATCGTGCGGAACGGCGACGAGTTCGGGAGGGGCCCGCCAGCGCCCCAAAACCGTGCCCACCCGCAGCCGACCGCGGGCCGCCCGTTTCTCTTCTCTTCCCCGCAGCCCCGTGCGCGCCGCGCACAAACCCAAAGCCCCGCCGGCCACCACAAAAGGCAACGAGGCCCCCCGCACGAAACGAGGGGCCCCGGTGGACGCGTGGTCTCAGTGCTGCGCGGGCAAATCCGGGATCCCCGGCAGCTCGGTCGCCTCGTCGTCGTCTGCAGCGGCGGAAGCGGCCACAGTGTCGCCGGTCGCCGCGCCAGCCTTCTTCGCCTCTTCGTAGGGCTTCACGTACTTCTCGAGGAAGCGAGACTTGAAGTCGCGCATCGACGAGATGCCGCCGAAGAGCTTCACGAGGAGGATGAGCCCGTAGGCGGTGTCGAGCTGCCACCACATGAAGCCCGAGCGCACGCCGCCGGGGAACGCGTGGTGGTTGTTGTGCCACTCGCCCGAGACGGTGCCGGCGAAGAGCTGGTTGATGCTCAGGTCTTTGCGGTTGAAGTCGTCGCCGTCGCGGCGCTTGTCTTTGCCGCAGCCGTGCGCGTCGTAGTTGAAGTCGCGGATGCCGATCGCCCAGAGCGCCGACACGCCGAAGATGGCGCACGCGAGGCCGTGGCCGCCCATCAGGTAAAACGCGCCGTACCAGAAGGCCCAGTTGAGCGCGAAGTGCGCATAGAGCCGCGCCGGGTGGCAGACCGAGCCCCACGTTTGGTACTGCGCGTACGTGTTGGGCACCACGCCGGTGTGGCGCACCATCGCGACGACGCGCTCGTAGTCCTCGGCCGAGAGATCACGCGCGATAGGCTGGTGAAGCTCGCCCGCGAGCAAGCAGTAGAGGCGCCCGCAGTGGGCGTTGTAAGGGTCGCCCGGCTCTTCCGTGTACGCGTGGTGCACGTGGTGGGAGACGACGTAAATCTCCTCCGGCACGAGGCGGATGGTGAGGTTGCGGATGATGAAGCGGTAGAACGGGTGCGAGAACGTGAACGCCTGGTGGGTGCAGTAGCGGTGCAGCCAGACGATGTTCACCGTGCCGAGGGCCCCCATCGCGTAGAGGAAGCCGATCCCGAGCTTGCCCCACGAAAAATACTTGGTGACGAAGAGCACCAAGAACGGGCTGAGGGCCAGCGTCCAAACCCAGTTCGTGACCGGGAGCCAGTTCTTCCGCGTGGAGAAGAGGTTCATGCGAGAGAGCCAGTGGCTCATGATCTCGCGGGTGCTGGGTTTGTAGAGGGCGCCGTCGCGGCTCCACCCGTAGGCCGGCGGCTCGAGGACCCGTCGCAAGAATTGGCTCGCCATGGCGCGGCAACTTAGGCCTCCGTCGACCTGAAATCACGCGGTTCTCGCGCACCTGAACGCAAAGATGTCCCCGCTTGGAGACTCTGGCGCGTCGAGCGCTACGCGGCCGGCAGAAATCCGCACAAACCGAGCCTCCACGCGCGCAAAATCGTGCCCACTTCGTCGAGCGCCGTCGGCCGAGGGCGGGCAGCGTGGCTACTCGCGCCCACGAAGGCGCTCCCTTCGCGGATAGGCCGCGCGCCGATGGAAGTCTGCCTCTGCCACCTCGTGACACGCTCGCCGAAGGGCGGCGTGAAGACGTCATGGACGAACGCGCATCAAATGTGCGATCGAGGTGGCATGCGCCTCCGCGTCCTCGCCTCCACCTTCTTTGCGCTCGCCGCTCTCCTCGTCCCTACGCTCGCCTTCGCGGAGGAGGAGCACCACGAGCACGAGCACGAGGCGAAGCCCGAGCACGAGTCTCCGAAGAACATCGTGTTCGCGGACCTCGGGCTCCACGTGATCGGCCTCGGGTACCAGCGCACGGTCGGCAAGCACATCGCGGTGTCGATCTCGGGCGGGCTCTACGATCCGTGGACGGTGACGGACAAGCTCGGCGACATCCGCGGCGGCATGGTGCGCCTGCGCCCTTACTTCTTCCTCACCGACAACGCGCCGCGCGGCGTGTGGATCTCGCCCTTCGCGCAGGGAGCGGTCGTTCGTGCGACCCGCAACGGCGAAGAGCAGACCGGCGGGGGCTTCGCGCTCGGCGCCGCCGCGGGCTACGCGTTCCTCTTCGGCGACGTGGTGCACCTCTCGCTCGGCCTCGGTGGTCAGCTCCACCTCGCGAAGGTCGGAGGCGACGCGCCGCCCTCGTTCTACACCGCAGGCGTGCACGTCGACGGCACCCTCGGCTTCGCCTTCTAGAGCGCTTCGCCCGGTCCCTCTTTTCGGCGGTGCGTCCTAGTCGGCGATCGAGCGCGTGCGTTCGGCGGCGAGCACACGGAGCAGCTCGCGGAGGAACACCTCGGGGTGCTCGCGGTGCATGAAGTGTCCGCCGGGCATGCGCACCACCTCGTAGCGGTTCGTGAAGCGGCGCCGCGCGCGCTCGTAGACCTCGGGGGCGATGATGTCGCTCTCGCCCGCGAACGCGACCGCCGGCACGGTGACCTTCTTGCGTTGCGACGGCGGGATCATCGGACGAAGGGCGCGGTAGTACCCGAGGGCGGCTTCGAGGCTTCCCGGGTGCGCGAAGCAGGCGCGCACGTGTTTGGTCTCGTCGGGGGGCACGTTCCACCCGCCGGACCAGCGCGCGACGAGCTCGTCGATATGAGCGAGGTTGCCTTCGCGGATCCGCTTCGCGGCGCCGGGCAGCGCGAGGGTCACGAAGTGGCGCACCTTCCACATGAGCGCGGGGGTCGGGACCACCGCGGCGGGGTGGGGGATCGCGAGCGTGATCAAGAGCTTCACCCGTGACGGATCGAGGCCCGCCGCCGAGTACGCCGCGCCGGCGCCCCAGTCGTGACCGACGACGATCGCGCTCTTTTCCCCGAGCGCCGAGATGAGCGCGAGCACGTCGCGCCCGAGGGTGTCCGCGTCGAACGCTTCTTCCTTCGGGATCTCGGTCGGGAAGTATCCGCGCTGAAACGGGGTGACGACGCGGTAGCCCGCCGCCGCGACCGCGGGCCGCACCAGGTCCCACGTGTGCGCGGTATCGGGGAACCCGTGCACCATGAGCACGAGCGGCCCTTCGCCTTCCTCGAAGTACGCGAAGTCGAGGCCATTGGCGCGAACGGTCCGGTGCTCCATGCGCGCGATCCTCTGCCGACGAGGAGGCGGTGGTCAACAGCGGCGGATTACGGCGCGTGGTCCGTCTGCTACGTTTTCGGTCAGGAGCCACGATGGCGCTGCGCGCACGAAAGCCTGATTCCGACGACCATGGGAAGTCCCTCACGAGGGACGACCATCTCTATCCCGCCAGTGACGACATGGGAGAGCACGAAATCCAGCGTCTCATCGCGGAGCTGCTTCGCCCGATGCTCGCGCGCTTCCTCGCCGAGCAACAGCAGCTCGCGCACGTCGGCGCCGACCAGTTCATTTATTGGGAAAAGGGCAAGCCCGGAAGCCGACTCGCGCCGGACGTCTACGTGCTCCCCGGGATCGATCCCAACATCGCGATCCGCTCGTGGAAAATTTGGGAGACGGGCGTACGGCCCAGCTTCGCGCTCGAGGTCGTCGGGGACGACATCGCGAAGGACTACGAGCATGGCCCGGCTCTTTACGACGTGCTCGGCGTCGAGGAGCTCCTTGTGTTCGATCCGCACGCGACGGCGACGAGCCGTCGGCGCATTCGGTTCCAGCTCTTCCGTCGTCTCCCCAAGCGCGGCTTGGTGCAGGTCGAAGCGACCCAAGGCGATCGTGTGTACGCGAAGACGCTCGGCGCCTTCATCCGCGCGACCGGACGCGACGACGGCGTGCGCCTGCGGCTCGGCCTAGGCAAAACAGGCGACGTGCTTTACCCGACCGAAGCCGAAGCCGAACGCGCGGGCCGGCTCGCGGCCGAACAAGAGATCGTGCGCCTCCAGGCTCTTCTCGCGGACGCGAGAAAGAAGCGCTGATCAGGCGGCTCACACCGGGGTGAGCGCGCTCCCGGTCGTAAAGAAAGCGACCACGTTGTCGGCGGCGAGCATCGCCATCTCGCGGCGGGTCTCGGGATCGGCGCTCCCGATGTGCGGGAGGAGCACCACGTTCTCCAGCGCGAGGAGGCCGGGGTGCACCACCGGCTCGTGCTCGAACACGTCGAGTCCGGCGGCGAAGAGGTGACCGTCGCGGAGCACCTCGACGAGGGCGGCCTCGTCGATGACGGCCCCGCGCGCTGTGTTCACGAGCACCGCGCCGCGCTTCATGAGCCGAAGCTCGCGCGCGCCCAAGAGGTGGCGCGTCTCGGGACGAAGCGGCACGTGCACCGACACGAAGTCACTGGAACCCAGCAATTCCTCGAG
This sequence comes from Myxococcales bacterium, assembly GCA_013297655.1. Taxonomy (GTDB): domain Bacteria; phylum Myxococcota_A; class Polyangia; order Polyangiales; family Polyangiaceae; genus JAAFHV01. The sequence goes on from JAAFHV010000193.1 coordinate 10,948, forward strand.
TGGAACGCGTTTCGTGTCGTGCGCTGTCACGTCGACGAGGGACGACGGGGTGGCGATCACGTCGAGCCCGAACCCGCGCGCGCGCGCCGCCACCGCCTTCCCGATGCGGCCGTAGCCGACGATGCCCAAGGTCTTTCCCTTGAGTCGCTTGCCGAGCATGAACCCCGGGCTCCACGGCGGGAACCCCGAGGCGCGGAGCAGACGCTCGGCCTCCCCGAGGCGGCGTGAAGCGGCGAGCAAGAGCGCAAACGCGAGATCCGCGGTCGCGTCGGTGAGCACCCCGGGCGTGTTCGTCACGACGACCCCGCGCGCGCGGCACGCGGGGAGATCCACGTTGTCGATCCCGACCGCCACGTTCGACACGATCCGAAGGCCCGTGAACGTGGCGAACAGATCCGCGTCGACCTTCTTCGTGAGCATCGGGACGAGCGCCGCGAAGCGCGACGGATCGCCAACCGCGGGATCGTCGTGGCCCGTCGGCGCGACGGTCACGTCGAGGTGCTCGCCAAGACGCGCGACAGCGTCGGGGTGGAGCGGCCCGAGCACGAGCACGCTCCTGCGCCGCCGCTCGCCCTCACTCCGCATCGAAGGGGACCACGCTGACACGCTCGAGACCTGAGATTTTTGCCTCCAAATCGGCGCGGATGTCCTTCGCGGTGCCCACGACGACGATCGCCATGTTCTTCGGATCGATGCGCTTCACGAGCGCCGCGTTCGCGGTGGTGTGGGTGGTCGCCGCCACCTCGCTCAGGTAGCGCGTGGGGTAGTCCACCGGCAGCCCGAGCAGGTACGTGTCGAGCGTCTGGTGGAGGCGCTTCGACGGCGTGTCGATCTCGAAGGCGTGCGAGCGGGTGAGGTAGCTCTTCACGAAGCCGACCTCCTTCGGGGTCACGCCTTTGGCGATGAGCTTCTCGAGCAAATCGATCTCGAGCTCGGCGCAGGCGGCGGCGTCCTTCGCGGCGGGGAAGGTCCACATCGTAAAGCCGTGGCGAACGCGCTCCACGTTGAGGCGCGCGCTCGCGCCGTAGGACCAGCCGCGCTTGGAGCGCACCTCGCGCATGAGCCGCGACGTGAACGTGCCGCCGAAGATCGCGGTGCCGACCAGGAGCGGGATGTGATCCTCGTCGTGCCCGGAGGTGCCGAGGGTGCCGAACAAGATTTGGGTCTGGGTGCGCTCCGGTTTGTCGACGATGACGAGGGTGCGACCCTTCGGGCCCTCCGGATCGCGCAGATCGGCGAAGCTGGGCTTCACGTTCGACGACGGGAGCACAGCGAGCCAGGTCTCCGCGATCTTTCTCGCGCTGTCCGCGTCGACGTCGCCGGAGAAGCCGAACACGACGTTCTCGCGCAAAATCGAGGCGCGAAAGTGGCCCGCGATGTCCGGCTGCGTGATCGCGACGATGCTCGCTTCGGTCGCTTTCCGGCCGTAGCTGTGGCCCTCGAACATCGCCGTTCGAAACGCGTTTTGGGCGAGGGAGCGATCGTTGTCGCGCGCCTCGATGCGTTCGGCGAGCACCTTCTTGCGGAGGCGCTCGAGCTCTTCGGCGTCGAACGCGGGCTCCCCGAGAACCTCCGCGACGAGGGCGACGAAGGGCTCGAGGTTGCGGCGGATGACCTGCCCGTGCACGGTCACGTTGGCGTGGCTCACCTCGACGCTGAGCTCGGCGCCGAGCCTGTCGATCGTGGCCTCGAGGGCCTTCGCGTCGAGGCGCTTCGTGCCGCGGCGGAGCAGGCGCCCCACGAAGCGCATGAGCCCCTCTTTGCCGACGGGATCGAAGTACGAGCCGGTCTCGAAGCCGATCGCGAACGACACGAGGGGGAGCGTGCGCGACGTCTCGACGAAGAGCGGGCGACCCCCGACGGCGTCGAGGAGCTTCGGCGCCGGGGTCACGAGGCCACCTCTTCGCCGTCGGCTTCCGCGCCGTCTGCCGTGTCTTCCGCGCCTTCCGCATCGTCTGCCTCGTCTGGATCCGCGGCGGTCTCGCCGTTCGGGATGACGTGGATGAGGGTGCGCGCCCCTCGTGGGAGCCAGCGTCGCGCCGCGGTTCGCACGTCGCCGCGCGTGACGCGGAGGTAAGCCTCGAGCCGCGCGAACGCGCCCCGCGGATCACCGAGCACGGTGTCGTAAAACCCGATTTGTTCGGCTTTTCCGGCTGCGGTATCGAGCGTTTGCAAGAGGCCGAGCTCGAGGCGGGCCTTCGCGCGCTCCAGCTCGTCGACGGTGACGAGCTCGTGTTTCACCGTCTCGAGCTCTTCGTCGAGCGTCGCGAGCAGCTCGGCGCGGGTGTGCTGGCCGCGCGCGGTGAGGAAGATCTCGTAGAGCCCCGGATCGCGGAACGTGGAGACCCAGCCGCGGAGGTCGGACGCGATCTCGTCGCGGACGACGAGGCGGTCGTACACACGCGACGCGCGCCCGCCGAAGAGGATCTCGTTCAGCACGGTGAGCACCGCGTGCTCCGGATCGCCGAGCGACGGGCCTTTGTAACCGACGAGCACCTTCTCGGTCGCGGTCGGCCGCGAGAGGCTCGCCTCTTTCACCGCCGTCTGCGGGGGCTCCGGCATGGTGTCTTCTTCGGGGAGCTCGCTCGACGCGATGGGCCCGTAGGCCTTCGCGACCTTGGTCAGCACGTCGCGCTCCGACACGTCGCCGACGACCACGATCGTCGCGTTGTTGGGCGCGTAATACGTCTCGTAGAAGCCCTTGCAGTCTTCGGGGGTGAACCCTTCGATGTCGGCCATCCAGCCGATCGTGGGCGCGTGGTAGGGGTGCGCGTCGAAGGCCGTTTTGTAGAGGAGCTCGCTCGCGGAGCCTTCGAGGTTGTCCTCGACGGAGTAGCGGCGCTCGTTCGCGACGACCTCTTTTTCGCTCGTGACCTGCGGCTCGCGAAGCACGAGGCGGCCCATGCGTTCGCTCTCGAGGGTGACGGCGAGGCCGAAGCGGTCCTTCGGGAGCGACTCGTAATAATAGGTCCAGTCGACCCAGGTCGCCGCGTTCGTCTCGGCGCCGGCGGCCTCGAGCTTCTTGTCGAACGTTCCGGCGGGGAGGCCCTCGGTCTCGTTGAACATGAGGTGCTCGAAGAGGTGCGAGAGGCCTGTTTTTCCTGGCTTCTCGTGCCTCGAGCCGACGCGGAACCAGGTGAAGTAGCTCACCGTGGGCGCTTGTTTGTCGACGAGGAGGAGGAGCCGCAGCCCGTTGGCGAGCCGGAACGTTCGTACGGCGTCGGTGCCGAAGGGGACGTCACCGGTGTGGGTCCAGGGGTGCTCGGGGTTCGCGCTGTTGGCCGCGACGAGGGCCGAAAGAAGGCGTTTTTCCATGTTTGGGGGGCGGCAGGCCGCGGACCGACCCTACCACCGTCGCGCCCCGTTTCGCCCGAGAACGCCGAAAATGCGCGCAAAACGAGGGATCGGCGCGAGTCCCGCGCGGTCAGGAGGGAACATGAAGTACGTCGCGGCGGCGAGGAGGGCGGCGAAGGTACGAGCGGCCTGGGCTAGTCGTCGCAGGTGCCAGTGGCGCATCGCGACCGCTTCGGTGTGCTCGTCAAACGCGCACGGAGCGTCTCGACGAGGCCCATGGTCCAGCACATCGGGCAACCCCGCAGAGCGACGAGCGCGAGCGGAAGAGCCCGCGGAGCAAATGCTCGGCGATCGTCTTGCTCGCGAACATCAGGAGTCCTCTTTTGCCGCGCGCGGCGCCGGCGTGCTCGCGTCGCGGACGGCCGGTCGCGCCTCGTGATCGATCGTGCGCGAGAGATCGTCACGGAGCGCGGCGCGTGCGCGGTGGAGGCGTGTCTTCATGGTGACGAGGTCGACCCCGATCGCGCGGCAAGTCTCGTCACCAGAGAGCCCCTCGAGATCGCGCAGCACGATCACCTCACGGGCGAGGGGAGGGAGGCGCGCGATCGCGGCGTGCACGGCGCTCACGAGCTCGAAGCGTGCGAGCGCGGCCTCCGGATCGAGGCGCGTCGTGTCTTCTGCAGCGTCGAGGTCCTCCACTTGCGCGCCGAGGTTCTTTCGTTCGCGCGCGAACGGCGCGAGCATCTTCCTGCACGCGTTCATCACGACGGTGAAGAGCCACGAGAGCACCCCGGCGTCGCGCGCCACCTCGGGCCGTCGCGACAGCTTCACGAACGCCTCTTGCACCGCGTCGTCCGCGTCGAACCCATCGCGGCACACGCGCGTCCCGAAGCGGTACACCCGCGCGTGGTACGTCCGCACGAGCGCCGAGAGCGCCTCGTCGTCCCCCGCAGCCGCCGCGACCCCGAGGCTCGTCACGTCTCCTCCGAGGCCGGGCACGTCGACCGGCCCATCATCAGGTACCCGAAGCACGTCCCTCGGAGGGCGGTGAACCCCATGTAGATCGCAAACATCGAGAACACCGGTATTCGCACCGCCGCCGGGAGAGGCGCGAGCCCCGCACAAGCCGCGAGGCCCAAAGCCGCCATCCCACGAAGCACCCGATCCCACGTTCCCACGTTCCGTTTCATGAGCGTTCTCCTTTGGTGGGAGAAGGGCCGGGGAGGGGAAAAGGATTCAGAGATTCGTCAGAGCCAATAGCGAGCGATGAAGGCCGCCGGCTGGATCCCGTTGAGCGCCTGCGCAACGAGGTATACGCGATCATCCCAAATCACGACCCGGGCGACTCGTGCCGATGGCGCGTTAACCGGGAGAGTGACAATGCCGCCGTCTCCAAAGGTCGGATCGAGTGATCCGTCGGCGAGCACACGAACCAGGCGGGCTTTTCCCGCTCGCGGATCGGCCGGGTCTGCGCGGTCGGCAATCCCGGCGACATAGCCGCCGCCACTGCTGGTGACTTCGGCGACGGCGGTGGTCTCCCCGAACTGCGAAGGCGCGAGCGAAGCGCTCGTTACCGGGATGTCGACGTCCGTGCGAACGACCGCAGCCGCTTCGGAATGGCGCCGCATCACGAGGCGACCGTCCTCCGCGCTCCGTGTCACGACGTCGCCGATGGCCGAGAGGACGCTGAATGCCGCGCCCTCGTATACGTTCTTGTCGGTCATGACGTTCGCGCCCTTCTTTGTCAGGCGAAGCCGTGCAAATCCGCCCACGCGGCGCTTCACATAAGCAAAATCCTCGGTCGCCCCCTCTTGCCAAGCCTGGACCTGGGTGAAATCGGCGGTCGGTGCATCGAGGAAGCCCCCCGTCCCCCAATTGGCAGTCTCAAGGGTTCCGCCGTTGCTCGTGAGTGCCAGTACGGACCATGTCTCGAGTGTCGTCTGGGTAGAGGTCAAGAAGAGCAGGACGCGCCCATCGGTCGTCAAGTTCCCACCCGTGGACCCGAGCGCCCCCTCACGGGGGACGTACGTCCTCGGCCCAGCGGAGCAGCCTGAGTCTACCGCGACGACGGCCCCGCGTCGGCCAAAGAAGACGAAGTGCTCGCCGTTGCGTATGCCAAGCCGCATCGCCCCCATACCCTCGAGCCGACAGCCCTCCCTCAGAATGCCGTAGTTTAGGTCCTCCTGACCGCTCGGTTCGAGCCGGCGAAGCACGGGCGCGTTGCTGCTGAGATCAGTCAGAAGGAGCATCTTGCCCGTTGAAAGAGGCAAGATGTCCAGCGCGGTCGTCGTCGTCACGACTCCCGCGTTCCCCCATGTCGTGTCGAGTTCCCCACGGGCCGCGCGTGCGTCGAGGACAATCTCCGCTTCCCCAGCGCCGACGCCATCAAAACCTTCGACCGCCACGCGACCGATGACGCCAACTTGATCGGCGGTAGCCGTCGCGGCGATCTCCAAGATGGCCACTCCCGAGGTGTCGGCGATCGCGCGCTGCGCCGAGAAGCCATACTCGGGCGGAACGTCCAACGTGACCGCCGCGCGACTCCCACCCCGGGGAATCGCGACCTTCACAAGGAGCGTGCCCCTTCGTGGTACGCGAAACGGGCCCTTCTCCAGCGTGACCTCGAGCGCCGCGACCTCCGCGGGAGGTTTCGTCGTATCGACCTTCGTCGAGACACAGCCCAACCCGAGCGCGGCGAACAAAACGACGTATCCAGAAAAGCGACCGACGAAGCGCATCTCGACCCCCAAGGCACGATCACTCGCGTGCGGTGGGGACTCTACCGCGCTTCTCGCCCCGAGCGAGGTGGGGCACTCCGAATCTGGCCTACTTACGATTGGCGCGCCAATCGTGCACGCGCCCGACATCGTCAGGAGTCGACGCCGCGCGTCCTCACCACTCCCGCATATCCAACACCTTGAAGCTCCCGTCCTGCCACACCCACACGTGAGGACCACAAAGGGCCAAGAGGCCGGCGCCTTCTCCCGAGTCTTTCCCGAAGCTCACGCGGTCTTCCGAGCCGACACGCACCAGACGCACCGCCTCGTGCGCGTGGGCGACGGTGTGGAACACAGGCTCGCCGCCGCTCACCGCGATGACGCCGCCGTCGCTCGCGAGCAGCACGCCGCCATCGAAGGCGCGGACGGAGTGGGTCGCGCGCTGGGTGCCGCGCTCGGTGAGGAACGCGGGGTGCCGATAGTCCCACACCACGGGGCGAGGGGCCGTGCCGCGCTCTTGCCGCCACACCGAGCCGTTGCGATCGAGCACGTAGGCGACCCCGCGGAAGAGGTCCATGTCCGCGAGGATGCCCTCGATGACGTGGTCCTCGCGGATCTCCACCCAATCGGCGCCGTCGAAGCCCGCGACCGCGCCCATGCGATCGCCGCACACGAGCATGCTGAGCCCGCGCTTGTGCGAATGAAGCGCGACGACCGACTCGCTCAAATCCAAACCCGCGTCCGGCTCGAAAGGCACGAAGCCGTTCCCGTCGAACTCGAGCACCGCGCCCGCGCCCCACACGAGCACACGATCGCCGCCCGCGCCGCCGCCGCCGATGCCGTGCCAAAACGTGCGCCCGGGAGAGCCTCGCGAGAGCCCGAAGCTCTTCGCGCGGCCGCCGGTGAAACGAACCGCGTGCGTCGCGGTGAGGCCCCACATCGAGCCGTCGCGCGCGACGTAGAGATCCGAGAGCTGCTCGTCCATCCCGTGCGCGGTCGCGACCACGCCCTCGACGATGTGCAAAATCACGCTCGGCGACCTGCCC
>JAAFHV010000194.1 GCA_013297655.1 Myxococcales bacterium
GACCGTTTGTACGACGAGCTCTACGGTCTCTTCTTTTCGGGCCCCGTGAAAGTGCCACTCCCGGGGTTCGCCGAGGTGGAGCGCATCTTCATGAAGTAACGGCGAAAAGAGAGGTTCCGCCGCTTCGCCCTCCGCGCTAATATACTGTACATGCGTTCAACTGAAAAGCCCGCGCGAAAGCCTTCGCGAGCGCGCCCGGCGCCGGTTCGTGCTCCCGCCGATCTGGACACGTTGGTGATCGAAGGCGCGCGCCAGCACAACCTCCAAGTGCCGTATCTCGCGATCCCGAAGCGAGCGCTCGTGGTGTTCTCCGGGCCGAGCGGTTCGGGCAAATCGAGCCTCGCGTTCGACACGATCTACGCCGAGGGCCAGCGTCGCTACATCGAGACGCTCTCGTCGTACGCGCGGCAGTTCCTCGGCCAGATGGACCGCCCAGACGTCGATCGCATCCGCGGTCTCTCTCCCACCATCGCGATCGAACAGAAGAGCGCGAGCCACAACCCGCGCTCCACCGTCGGCACCATCACGGAGGTCTACGACTACCTCCGCGTGCTCTACGCCCGCGCCGGCACCCAGCGCTGCATCACGTGCGGCAAGGTCGTTCGCGCGCGCTCGGCGGACGACGTCACGCGCGAAGCGGTCGACACGCTCGACGGCAAAAAGATCACGATCTTGGCCCGCCTCGTGGAGCACCGGAAAGGGGAGCACAAAGACGTGCTCGACGATCTCGTGAAGCGCGGCTTCGTGCGCGTCGCGATCGGCGGCAAGGTGCATCGCCTCGACGAGCCGCACCCCGTCCTCAAGAAGAACGAGAAGCACACCATCGACCTCGTGCTCGATCGCATCACCGTAAAAAAGACGGAGCGCGGTCGCCTCGCCGAGGCGCTGGAGGCCGGGCTTCGCGAAGGCAAGGGTGAGGTCCTCGTCGACGTCGAGGGCGAAAAGGAGCCACGTCGCTTCTCGGCGCTCCGCGCGTGCTGCGGCAAGAGTTACCCCGAGCTCTCTCCGCAGGCCTTCTCGTTCAACGGGCCGCTCGGCATGTGCCAGGCTTGCGCCGGCCTCGGCAACCGTCTCGAGGTCGATCCTCAGCTCGTCGTCCCGAACCCGGAGCTCACGCTCGAAGAGGGCGCGATCGTGCCTTGGGCGGCGGCGATGGGGCGCAAAGAGGGCTGGGTGTACCGCATCATCCAAGCGGCCACCAAAGCGGCGAAGGTCAACCACACCACGCCGTGGAAGAAGCTCGGGCCCGCCCAGAAAAAGACACTGCTCTACGGCCTCGGAGGGGAGAAGCTCTCCGTCTCGTGGGGCTCGCAGGGCACCGGCAACCACGGCACCTTCGGGGTGCGTTTCGAGGGCGCGGTCCGTCATCTCGAGCGCCTCTTCCACGAGACGAAGAGCGAGTCGCAGCGCGAGCACTACCGCAAGTTCTTCCGCGAGCGCGCGTGCCAGGCCTGCGACGGCAAGCGCCTCCGCCCGGAGAGTCTCGCCGTCGATCTCGGGGGCCACTCGATCGCCGACATTTGCCGCATGCCGGTGCGCGCGGCAGCCGTCGCGGTCAAAGGGCTCACCCTCGATGCTCAAAAGCGAAAAGTCGCCGAGGCCGCCCTCGTCGAGGTGTCCTCGCGGCTCGGATTTTTGCTCGACGTGGGCCTCGACTACGTGTCACTCGAGCGAAAGGGCCCCACCCTCTCCGGCGGCGAGGCGCAGCGCATTCGCCTCGCGAGCCAGCTCGGGAGCGAGCTCTCGGGCGTCATGTACGTGCTCGACGAGCCCAGCATCGGCCTCCACCCGCGCGACAACGAACGGCTCATTCGCACCCTTCATCGCCTCCGCGATCTCGGCAACAGCGTGCTCGTCGTGGAGCACGACGAAGAGACACTACGGGCAGCGGATCAAGTGGTCGACTTCGGCCCCGGCGCAGGTCACCTCGGCGGTCACGTCGTCGCGCAGGGCACCGCGGAGGAGCTCTCGGTCCACCCCGAGAGCCTCACTGGTGCGTACCTGTCCGGCCGAAAATCGATCCCGATGCGCACCACCCGTCGCACGTGGGATCGCGCGCTCGTCGTGCGCGGTGGGCGCGAAAACAACCTGAAAGACGTGACGGTGCGGTTCCCGGTCGGCGCGTTCACGTGCGTCACCGGCGTGAGCGGCGCGGGAAAAAGCTCGCTCGTAGGCCAAATTCTGCTCCCCGCCCTCGCGCGTGCGCTCCACGGCAGCGACGTCATCGTCGGCGATCACGACGGCATCGACGGCCTCGATTATTTCGAGCGCGTCGTCGCGATCGACCAGCAGCCGATCGGGCGCACCCCACGCTCGAACCCGGGCACCTACACCAAGGCGTTCGATCTCGTCCGCGAGATCTTCGCCCAGCTCCCCGACGCCCGCGCGCGCGGCTTCGACGCCGGTCGGTTCTCGTTCAACGTGAAGGGCGGGCGCTGCGAGGCGTGCGAGGGCGACGGCGCGGTGAAGGTAGAGATGCACTTCCTCGCCGACGTCTACGTGCCGTGCGAGGTCTGCCGCGGGCTTCGTTACGCGGAGGCCACGTTGGATGTAAAATACAAGGGAAAGAGCATCGCCGACGTGCTCGCGACCAGCATCGACGACGCGATCGAGATCTTCGCCGCGTACCCCGCGCTGGTGCGTGTATTGCGCACGCTCTCGGAGGTCGGCCTCGGGTACATGCTGCTCGGTCAGCCCGCGCCCACCCTCTCCGGCGGCGAGGCACAGCGGGTGAAGCTCTCCCGCGAGCTCGGCAAGTCGCAGAGCGCGAAGAGCCTCTACGTGCTCGACGAGCCCACCACCGGCCTCCACTCCGACGACGTAAAGAAGCTCCTCGGGGTGCTCGATCGCCTCGTCGACAAGGGCGCGACCGTCATCGTCATCGAGCACAACCTCGACGTCGTGAAATGCGCCGACTGGGTCGTCGATCTCGGCCCCGAAGGAGGGGACGCGGGGGGCATGCTGCTCGCGGAAGGCACCCCCGAGGCGATCACGAAGGTGGCCGCGTCGTCGACGGGCCGCTTCCTCAAGGCCCTCCTGTCGTCCCCCCGGTCCAAGCGCGCGGCCGCGTCCGTGTCGTAGGGTCCGCGAAAACGAGGGGAAATGCGCCAACGTGGGCGCGCTTCGCCCGATCGAGGGATCCATTTCGCGCTAAGGTATCGAGCCGCATGGATTCCTCCGACACGGTGCTCAGGGCCATCACCGACGACGGTAGCTTCCGCGTCATCGCGCTCGAGACCACGAGCACCGTTCGCGATGCCGTGGAGGCGCAAAAGCCCGAGCCCACCCTCCGCCGCACGTTCTCCGAGTTCCTCACTGGCGCGATCCTCGTCCGCGAGAGCATGTCACCGGATTTGCGTGTACAGTGCATCCTCCAGGGCGACGACGGCCGCTCGCGGATCGTGGCCGACGCCCATCCGGACGGCACCACCCGCGGCCTCATGCAGCTCGCGGGCGGGGCGACCACCTTCTCGGTCGAGGAAAAAGGCGTGATGCAGGTCGCGCGCACGTTGAACAACGGCTCGCTCCATCAGGGCATCGTCTCGGTCGCGGGGCAGGGCGGCATCGCCGGTGCCTTCATGGCCTACATGCAGACGTCCGAGCAGATCACCACCATGATCGCCGTCGGCACTCACCTGGTCGACGGGCAAATCACGGCCGCCGGCGGCTACCTCGTGCAGATCCTCCCCGGGTTCGCCGAAGGTCCGCTCATGCTCATGACCGAGCGCCTGAAGGATTTTCAGGACATCGGTCCACTCCTCGCTCGCGGCTCCGGTTCCCCGAAGACGCTGCTCGCGGAGATCTTCTTCGGCCTCGACTACAGCCTCGTGGGCGAGCGCAAGATCGCGTTCGGGTGCAACTGTTCGTCCACCCGCCTCGCGGCGAGCCTCGCCACCCTCCCGCGCGCCGACATCGAGTCCCTCTTGATCGACAAGCGCATGCTCGAGATCGAGTGCGAGTTCTGCCGCAAAGAGTATCGGTTCTCCCCCGAGCAGCTCCGCGGCATGCTCGACTCGAACTGAGTGGGAAGCACACCCTCGCCAAACGAACGGGCCCCGACGACGCAAGGGTCGCGTCCGGCCATTCGTCACGCAAGCTGCGGCGCTGCGCGAGATAGCCTTGGGCGCGCTTTTCCTCGTACGATGCGCCGATGTTCCTCTTCGAGACCGACGAGCACGCCGAGCTCCGCAAGAACGCTCGCCGCTTCGCCGAGACCCGCATAAAGCCGCACGCGAGCGCGTGGGAAGAAGCGGAGGAGTTCCCGCGCGAGCTCTACGGCGAGGTCGCGCGCGCGGGCTTGCTCGGCGTGAGCTACCCGGAGGAGCTCGGAGGCATGGGGGGCGACATTTCGCACGCGCTCGTCGCGTCCGAAGAGATGGTCCTCGCCGGGCACTCGGTCGGCACCGTCGTCGGCGTCGGAAGCCACGGGATCGCGCTCCCCCCGATCGTGCGCCTCGGCACGCCGGAGCAAAAAGAGCGCTTCGTGAGGCCCGTGCTCACCGGCGAAAAAATCTCCGCCCTCGGCATCACCGAGCCGGGCGGCGGAAGCGACGTGGCGAGCCTCCGAACCACCGCCGTGCGCGACGGCGATCACTACGTCGTGAACGGCTCCAAGACGTTCATCACCTCCGGCGTGCGCGCCGACTTCGTGACCACCGCGGTGCGCACCGGCGGGCCCGGCCACGGCGGCGTGTCGCTCCTCGTCATCGAGCGCGGCACGAAGGGCTTCACCGTCGGCAAGAAGCTCAAGAAGACCGGCTGGTGGGCGACCGACACCGCGGAGCTCTCGTTCGAGGAGTGCCGCGTCCCCGTCGCGAACCTGATCGGCGAGGAGAACACCGGGTTTTACGCGATCATGATGAACTTCGCGTCGGAGCGCATCTACCTCGCGGCGCAGTGCGTGGCGATCGCGGAGCTCGCCTACCGCGAGTCGATCACGTACGCGAAGGAGCGCCACGCGTTCGGAAAGTCGCTCATGGGCTTCCAGGTCACGCGCCACAAGCTGGCGGACATGGCGAGCCGCATCGCCGCCGCGCGCGCCCTCACCGGCGAGATCACGATCCGCTACGTGCGCGGCGAGGACGTCACCTCGCTCGCCGCCAAAGCGAAGAACGTGGCGACCGACACGTGCTCGTTCGTGTGCGACCAAGCGGTGCAAATCCACGGCGGCAACGGCTACATGCGCGAGTACCTCGTCGAGCGCCTCTACCGCGACGCGCGCCTCTACCCCATCGGCGGCGGTACCCGCGAAATCATGAACGAAATCATCTCGAAGACGGAGGGATACGGATGAGCGAAGAGCTGCTCTCGAAGGTTCCTCCCCACGTCTTTCGCATTCGCGACGTGCTCGCGAGGTCGCAGAAGCGCGCGTGGGTCGTGGGCGGTTGTGTGCGCGATTTGCTTCGCGGCAAACCGCCGTCCGATTGGGACGTGTGCACCGACGCGACCCCGCAAGAGCTCATGAAGCTCTTTCCGCGCGCGATCCCGACCGGGCTCCAGCATGGCACCGTGACGGTGGTGCTCGATCGTGAGCACTACGAAGTGACCACCCTCCGCGGCGAGGGCGCCTACAGCGATGGCCGTCGCCCCGACGCCGTTCATTTCGTGAGCGACATCGATCAAGATCTCGCGCGCCGCGACTTCACCGTGAACGCGATCGCGATCGCGGCCGACACCGGCGCCATCGTCGATCCGTTCGGTGGTCAGCGCGATCTGGAAGCGAAGGTGATCCGCGCGGTGGGCAAAGCCGAGGAGCGCTTCTCGGAAGATGGCCTCCGTGTGCTTCGTGCCGCTCGGTTCTGCGCGACCCTGGGTTTTTCCCTCGATCCGGCCACCAAAGCCGCGATCGAGCCCACCTTGGGAACGTACAAAAAGGTGAGCCCCGAGCGCGTGCGCGACGAATGGATGAAGGCGATGAAGGCCCCGAAGCCCAGCGTCGCGTTCGACGTCATGCTCGAGACGGGCATCCTCGGCGTCACGTGCCCCGAGCTCCTCGAGGGGGTCGGGCTCGAGCAAAACAAGTTCCACGCGTACGACGTGTGGAAGCACTCGCTCGAGTGCATGGACGCGTGTCCGCACGACGCGATCTTGCGCATCGCGGGCCTCTTCCACGACGTGGGCAAGCCGCGGAGCCGCGCCTTCAGCGACAAGACGAACGACTACACCTTCTACGACCACGATCGCATCGGCGCCGAGATGGTGGAGCCGATCGCGACGCGCCTGAAGTTCTCGAACGACGAGCGCACGCGCATCACCCACCTCGTACGTCACCACCTCTTTCACTACGACAAGTGGACCGACGCCACGGTGCGGCGCTGGATCCGTCGCGTCGGCAAAGACAGGCTCGAGGACCTCTTCTTTTTGAACTACGCCGACGCGGTCGCGAAAGGCAAAGACGCGACGAGCTCGTTCGAGGCGCTCGCCGCGCTGAAGCTCCACGTCGAGAAGGTGCTCGCCGAGGGCGCCGCGCTCAGCACGAAAGATCTCGCCGTCGACGGGCACACCCTCATGAAGGAGCTCGCGGTGAAGCCGGGGCCGATCCTCGGCAAGGTGCTCGCGCAGCTCCTCGAAGACGTGACGAGCGATCCTTCGCTCAACACCCGCGAGCGCCTCCTCGAGCGCGCCAAAGAGATCGTCGGCGAGGCACCGAACGAGGCCAAAGATTGAATAAGATTCGGGTATTGGCCGGTGTCCTCGCGGCCCTCGTCGCGGCGGAAGGCGCCGCCGCCGCACAAGAAAGACGCGAGCCGCCGAGGTTCACCGCGGGGGACTACACGTTCCTTCCCGAGATCGACGTGCGCATCCGTGGCGAGGGGAGGAACAACGCGCCCGACTTCGAGGTGCCCCGTCGTTTGCAAGACACGTGGGGCATGCTCACGCGTGCGCGAGTCGGCGTCGCGGTCGAGCGCGATTTCTTGCGCGCGAAGATCACGCTGCAAGACGCCCGCTACGTCGGCCGCAACACCGCGAGCATCGTCGTGCCGACGACCTTCGGACCCTACGAGGCCTACGCCGAAGCGACCACGTCGGCGGCGCGTCCGTCGTTCGTTCGGATCGGTCGTCAGCCGGTGGAGTGGGGCGAGGGCCGCCTCCTCGGGGTCGCGGATTTCTCGCCGACGGGTCGCTCCCTCGACGCCGTCCGTGCACGGGGTGTGCTCGGCGACTTCGAGATCGAAGGCCTCGCCGCGCTCGTGACCGCCCCGACGTCCCAGGTCGTCGACCCGAGGTTCAGCGAGGACGTCGCGCTCGCGCCGAGCCGAAGCGGCACCCAGCTCGTCGCAGCGCGTGTAGGGTACACGTTTGCGCCGCTGCTGACGGTCGAGGCGTTCGGATTCGCGCGGTGGGCCGACACCCAGCCCGCCTTCGCGTTGGTCGGTGACCAAACCGCGATCCCGAGCACGATCTCCACGTTCGCGCATCGCCGTGCCCGGAGCGACATCTACACCGCTTCGCTGCGCATTTCTGGCCGCGACGACGCGCTCTCGTACGGCCTCGAGGGCTCGGTCCAGGCGGGAAGCGCCAACGACTACGAGACATGGAAGCCCGTGTCCGCGTTCGCCTTTTCGGGGCGCGTCGAACGCCGTTTCGCGAGCGTGCGCCTACGTCCCACGCTTCGGGTGCTCGGCGGCTATGCCTCCGGCGGCGAACGCGGCGGCGCTCTGCATCACTTCGATCCGCTCCTCCCCGACACGCAACGGTGGCACGGGCGGTTCGACCTCTTCGGCTTCTCGAACCTCGCCGACGTCGGGGGCCAAATCGAGATCGCGCCGACGCCGTGGCTGGGGCTGAACGCGGGCTACCGCTACGCGCACCTCGCGAACGCAAAGGGCGAATGGGTCACGGGGTACCTCGACTCGGTCGGCGCACCTCGCGATGCGGGCTCCGGCGCGCTCGGGAACGAGGTCTCGTTCGGTGTCGATCTCGAGCCGGTGCCTGGGCTCACGTTTGCCGCTTCGTACGCGTTCCTCGCGCTCGGCGAGAGCGGTCGTGCGGCCTACGCGGATCGCGCGCGGCAGGGCGGGTACCTCGGCAACGTCGGTGACGACATCGCTCCTTCCGCCACGCACTACCTCTTCCTTCAAACCCGCGTTCGCTTCCCCTGAGCTCTTCGCGGGGGCGGCGCTACCCGTTCCAGCGCCTATTTTTCCCCACGTCCGCGTGTACGAACCAGTCGCTCGCCATCGTGTAAACGCCCACGCCGCCGTCCCAGCCGGTCGCGCGAATTTCTTTCTCGAGCACCCTCGGATCGACCCCGCGGATCTCGCCGGGGGGCACGAGGCGAAAGTCGACCGCTTGCCCCAAGCTGTGCTGGCTGTGGGAGGCCACGTGGCGGCCCTTCTTCCGACGCTGCTCGTTGAGCTTCTCGCTGCGGTAGCCGCTCACGATCTCGAAGCGCGCGCCGGGGTGGCTCTCCGCGAGGGTGCGTAGGAGCGCGAGCAGCCTCGGATCGATCGCGTGCGACGACGCGGTCACGCGGTCGGCGAGGAAGGTCGTGAAGCGCGCGTCGGTAGGCTCGCTCGTCGTGAGGACGAGGTTCTCGTCGTTGTGGAGGTGCGCGAGCGTCCCGAGGAGCCTCGGCGGCGCGATGTCGACCTCGGCGGCGCCAGCGTCCGCGTCTTTGCCCTTCGCGAGCGACGACCGCGACAGAGGCGCGTGGATCGTGAGCGGCTCGTACCCCGCGGGCGCTTCCACCGTGATCCCCCCTACGATCGCCGCGAGCACGACCACGATCCACGCGATTGTGCGAGGCCCTGACGTCGGCGCCATGGTGCTTGTTTTGCCCATCCGAACTGTCACGTGAGTGTACAGGAGGACGTCTTTTCTTGACGGGACGATGGTGGGTTGGGAGCCTTCCTTTCGAATGGTGGATGTCGACGATGTCGCTCTCGTGAGACGCATCGGAGATGGGGACGTGGGGGCGGCTGGCACCCTTTACGATCGCCACTCCCGGGTGCTGTTTCCGCTCGCGCTTCGCATCGTGCGCGATCGCGCCGAAGCGGAGGACGTGCTGCACGACGCGTTCGTCACCCTCGCCGAGCGCGCCTCGCAGTACCAACGCGACAAGGGCTCGGTCATCGCGTGGCTCGTCACGCTCGTACGAAACCTGTCGATCGATCGCACGCGCCGTCGCGATCGGCGCGGCACGCTCCAGCGCGAGATCATCGCGTTCGAGCCGCCGCAAGACGTGAAGAACCCGGAAGAGCTCACGAGCGACGAGAACGAGCGCGCCAAGGTGCAGCGCGCGCTCGCCAAGCTGCCCGAGGGTCAAGCGCGCACCCTCACGATCGCCTTCTTCGAGGGTCTCAGCTACCCCGAGATCGCCGAGCGCGAGGGCGTGCCGCTGGGCACCATCAAGTCACGCGCCGCCCGCGCCCTCGCCGCGCTCCGCGAAGCGCTCGAGCTCGAAGGGCTCGACATGGCGTCGTTCTCGCAGGCAAAGTAAGCGCGAACATGCGTTCGGCGGGGGGCCTGCTCTGGGCCCGTGAATCGCGAGTCTTCTCGCGAAGATGCGGACATGGCCAACGCTGCGCGCGAACGGAGAGTCACCATGAGCGGGTCGGGCATCGAAGAGGGCATGGTCAAGGGGCGCGAGGGCGGGGCAGCTTCGCTCTATTTCCGCGCGCGGTTCCCGGAGGCTCCGAAGGCGGTGCTCGGGCTCCTCCACGGCTACGCCGATCACGCCACCCGCTACGACGCGGTCGTGACCGAGCTCGTGAAGGCGGGCATCGGTGTCGTCGCGCTCGACCTCCGCGGGCACGGCAAATCCGAGGGCGTGCGCGGTTATTGCGACCGCTTCGATCAATTCCTCGACGACTCGGCCGAGCTCACCAAGCTCGTCGACGAGCGCGCGAAGGGGGCGCCCACGTTCCTCTTCGGCCACAGCTTCGGCGGCCTTGTCGCCAGCCTCACGGTGCTCTCGCGGCCCGGAAAATACCGCGGCCTCGTGCTCTCGGGACCCTTCTTCGGGCTCGCCCTCGAGGTGCCCGCGATCAAGGTCTTCGCCGGCAAAATTGCTTCCCGCGTGCTTCCCAAGCTCGGCCTCCCGAGCGGCCTTCACGGGCGCGATCTCACCCACGACGCGGCGATCGCGAAGGCCTACGACGACGATCCGCTCGTCTTCAAAGAGGCCAAGTCGCGCTGGTTCACCGAGACCCAAGCCGCCCAGGCCGACGCCCTCGCCCGCGCGGGCACGCTCTCGATTCCCCTCTACGAGATGTTCGGCATGTCCGACAAGGTCGCCAGCCCCAAAGCCGGCAAGGCCTTCTTCGACGCCGCCGGCCCGAAGGACAAAACGTGGGTCCCGCTCGAGGGCCTCTACCACGAGATCCTGAACGAGCCCTCGTACCCCGAGACCACCGCCGGCATGGCGAGCTGGATGCTCGAGCGCGCGAAGTAGCGCCCCTCGGAACTCTCGCATCGGAGCGTCGCGAGGCCGGCGACCACGTTCTTGCATAGTACACGTATCGCGATGGCGCCGCGTAGTTGGCCGCCGGCCGATGCTCGTCGTGATCGATGCATGATGCACGGGCGCGTCGTCGGCGTCGGCGATCGATCGGTGCACCACACGCGTGAACGACGGCTTCGATCCGCGCGTCGACCCGAAGCGAGCGAGGCACGGCGAGGCTACAAAAGACGAACGCCGCGCTCCCGAAGGAACGCGGCGCCGTCGTGGGCACGTGAGTGCCTCAGGTCACTTGCAGTAGCCCATGTCGCGGCTGTTGGTCGTGAACGCGACGCACTTCTTGCCACCGGTGCAGTCCGCGTTCTTCGTGCAGACGGTGAGCTCGCCGCCGGCGCAGTCGGTGCGGCAAATCGAGCCGCCGATGTAGAAGCCGCGCTGGTACTCGGGCGGGCACGTCTTGCCGTTGACCTTCTCGATGTCGACCGCGGGCGGGCCCGCGTCGGTGCCGGGGATGCAGCATTTCTGCGCGCCGGGGCACGTCTCGGGGGAGGCGCACTCCCAACGGACTGGAGCCGCGACGGTGCCGCCGCCGCAGCTGTCGGCCTTGGCGGCCGTGCAGAAGGACGGATCGAACGCGTTTCCACCCTTGTTCTGACCGCTGCAGCAGGTCTGCTCGCCGCCACAGAAGCGCTTGTCCGAGCCGGCGGTACCGGCTTCGGCGAAGGGGCAGAAGAAGCTGACGGTCGCGTCCGGGGCTGCCGCATCGCCCGCGAAGGGCGAACGGAGGCGGGGAGCAAAACCGCAGTCCGGAGCCGCGCCTCCGTCTTCGTCCGGGTTCGTCGAACCATCGGGGGGCGGCGGCGCCGTGCCATCCGAGGTCGGCCTCGTGTCGGCGCGGCTCGCGTCGACGCCGGGCGGAGGCGTGTCGCCATTGTCGGTGCTGCAGGCCACCACGATCAACGACGTGACGCCGATGGCGCTAAGTCCCCCGAGTATCCAAGCGAGCTTACGGACCTTCAGTTGCATGATGCGCTCCTCCTAAGGATTGACCCTGACCTCTTAGCATGACCGCGGCTTTTGGCACGGTTTCGGACGGCTTCGAGGCTTCATGGCGAACAACGTCACCGACCGGTTGCGCGAATGACGCGCTCCCTCACGTCGCTGTGGAGGCCGCGAGCCTCACGTCGCTGTGGAGGCGCGCCTCACGTCGCTGTGGAGGCGCGCCTCACGTCGCTGTGGAGGTCGCGCCTAACGTCGCTCTGGAGGCGCGAGCCTCGGTCGCGCTTGCCCCAACGTCACTCGTCGACGGCTTGCACACGCACGGTGCCGCCGCCGGTCTTCAGCTTCGCGCAGCACGCGAGGCGGTGCTTGGGCGGGGCTTGACCGAACGCGTCGAGCACGTCGAGCTCTTCGTCTTCCGGCGCGTCGAGGTTGTCGGCTCCTTCGAGCACCTCGACCCGGCAGGTTCCGCAGCAGGCGCTCCGGCACGAGAACGGGACCGGCGCCGCGTGGTCGTCGCACATGTCCTGGATGCTTCCCCCTTCGGGAGCGGACACGGTGAGCACGGGCTTGCCTTTTTTCTCGAAGACGACAGTCGGCATGGCGACGCCTTATAGTCCTCCGTCGCCACCCTTGGAAGCCCGAGGGCGCGCCAAAAGCAGCGCGTGCTCCTTGCGCGGGACGGACCGAAACGCAGCCATCGTGGGGCCGTGAAAGTGCGGACGCACCTGCGAAGCGCGCGCCACGGGCCGCAAGCCCGCCACGTCGCGGCACGCCTCTGCGACCAGCTCGTCGGCCCGAAGCGCCACGTTTTGCACGGCAGAATCGGCCATCAGCACGATCGCGACGCCGCCGGGGGTGAGCACCCGCGACATGGCGCCGAGCATTTTTCGAAGCTCCCCCACCCACGACGCGCGCGCCTCGTGCGGCTCGAGATCGGCATAAGCGCGACGGGACCCCACCTCGCCGCGGAAAAAATGGTCGGTGCGGAGCCCGAGCCAGCGCGAGCGCATCTCGTGGTGGTCGGCGTAGTCGTACGTGGCCACGTACGGAGGCGACGTCACGATCGCGTCCACGCTGCCCTCGTCGACCTTCTCGAGCAGGGTCGCGTCGTCGACGAGCACGCGCGGGTTGCGCCGCGGCGAAGGACAGCGCGCCGCGAACGCCGCGAGCCGCGCGACGAGCTCCTCCGTCTTTCGCACGAAGAGCTTCGCGGTGTAGCCCGCGGCGAGCCGGCGTGTCTCGGTGCGATCGGAGGTGTCACCGCGCTGGCGACTCACCTTCACGAGCAAGCTCGAGAGCACGAGCTCGAGGGCCCCCTTCACGGTGGGCTCGGAGTCCATGATCGCGGCGCGGAGGGAGTCGAGCTCGAGCAGCACGTGAGGCTCGAAGAGGTCGACGTCGGCCTGTGGGTACCGCCGCGTGGCCCCCGCGCGTTGCTTTCGTCGTTCGTCCGCGAAGGCGCGCACCTGCTCGGCGCGAGCTACGATAAGTGCTCGTTCTTGCTCCGAAAACGGGCGAAGCTTGAGCTTCGTCAGGCGCACCGCGAGCGGGTTCAAGTCGGTCGCGATCGCGCGCCGCCCGGCCGCGACCGCCTCGATCGCGACGGTGCCGGACCCGCAGAACGGATCGAGCACGAGCCCACCCTCCGGCGCGAACGACCGCACGAGCCGCGACGCGGTCGTGGGATGCATACGTGCAGGATACACATGAAACCCGTGCACGTCGGCGCGCTCCGGCTCGGCTTCGACGTCTCCCGAGGGGGCGACGTCGAGCGCATACGCGAGCGCCTCCGACACGGCGGGGCTGCCTCCGCGCTCCACCTCACCGCCCACGTGGGTGAGGGAGCGACGGGCCTTCTGGGGCCGCGCGGGGCGATCGTCGGGCTCGCTCAAAGCGACGCCTTCTTCTTTTTCTCTGCCGCGGCGAGGCGCTCGTCGAAGTCCTCGAGGTCGCTCTTGGGCTCTTCGCCGACGCGGTATTGCACGTCGCCGTCGGCGTTCACTTCGATGCGGGTGGGGTTCTCGGCGGCGAGGAGCGTGAGCTCGCCCTCGGCCTGGTCTTCCGAGACGCCGAGCATGTTCGCGATCTCCTTCGCGGAGGCGGCGCCGTTGCGCGCGTAGTCTTGCACCGCGAGCGAGTACGCGCGATCGAGCGCGCCGTTCGATTTCTCGGTCCGTGTGCGGCGGGCGCGGACCAAAAGACCGAACACCGTCCACGCGGCGACGAGGGTGATCGCCTTGCCGATCGTCATCGTCGACATGAGCGCGAGCAGCGTGGAGAGCGTGAACAAGATCGCCGCGACGGGCACGAACCCCGAGCGCGGCACCGGCTTCGCTTCGCGGAGCATCACACGCGATGTCTCGAGCTTCACCGGATCGGCGATCGGGATCGGCAGCTTGGGGCCCTTGCAGGCCGCGCACACCCAACGCAGCGTGGGGTGCGGCTCCACGCGGGTGAGACCACGGCAATGGGGACAGACGTGACCTTCGCCCTGGACCGCGCCGCAGCCGGGGCAAGCGCCAGGGATCGTGCGCGCCGCACCACACGCAGGGCAGGGAGGAACCTTCACGGTTCCTTCATAGCGGGTTTGCTCGACGACCGGGAGATCCGGGAAAGGAGCGCCCTTCGAAACGCGAACGCGCCCGGGGATGCGGGCGCGTTCGAGGCGGAACCAGGTGCGCAGGTGCGGTGCCGCCGACGATCAGGGGTGAACGACGGTGGTGCCGGCCGGGGGGGTGAACACGAACGTGGTCGCGGCGACGGGGGTGTTCACTTGCACCTGCGAGAACACGAAGCTGTTCCGGTTGCCCTGCGCGTCGAGGATGAGCACGCGGCGAATCTGCGCGGTCTGCTTGTCGACGTAAAAGAGCACCTTGGTGTACGCGGGCGTGGGCGTCTTCGGGGTGCCGACGAGAACGGTGCCGCCCTCGAACTTCATCTGCGAGCCTTCGAAGGCCTCGAAGTTGAACGAGCCGGCGAGGGTGCCGCGGCCGAGGAGGAACGAGAGCGCGGCGGGGTACTGCGCGCCGCTCTGCGAGCCGTTCACCTGCTGCTCGAACATCTGCTTGTTGGCCGCTTCGTACACGCGGACGGTGGTGCCGTCCGACACGACGCGGTTGTCGGCGGGGGTGGCGTAAATCCAGGCCATTTTGCCCGGCTTTTGGAAATGGACGGTGCCGTTCGATGCGCGCTTCGTGTTGTACGCCTTGACGGTGAACTCTTGGTCGAAGTGGGCGGTGAAGGTCTGCGACTGGTCGTAGAACTTCTGCACGCGCGCCACGATCGCGGTCGCGTCTGCCGCGGGAAGAGGCGTCGGCTCGGCGGCGGTGGCCGCGGACGGCGCGACGAACGAGAGGCCGAGGGCGGCAGCGAGGGCGAGGGCGGCGAACGATCGACGGGTCATCATGATCTCCCAGAACGGCGAAGCGACTCGAGGCTTACGTCTGCAGTCTTCAGCGAGCGAGACGGGGGCGTTATGCCTTGGAAACCTTGGAAAGCACGTAGCTTAGACGGGCCAAAATCACAAAGGCTTCACCGCTTGGCCGAGACCCGCCGTAAAGAAACGTTATTCTTCACGATTTGGGCCAAAAGTGGCATCTGCTGGAGGTGCGTGATGGCGACCGCGAGCGCGTCCGCGGCGTCGGCCTTGGGGGGCTCGGTGAGCCCGAGAATCACACGAACCATCTGCGCGACTTGGTTCTTGTCGGCCTTGCCACCGCCCGCGACCGTGCGCTTCACGCGCGCCGGCGGATACTCGCCGCATTCGAGGCCGGCACGAGACACCACGAGCAGGCCCACGCCGCGCGCGTGCCCGAGCTTGGCCGCCGCCGACGCGTCTTTGGCGAAAAAGAGCGACTCGATGCTCGCGCCGGTGGGCCCGTGCTCCTCCACCACCGCGACGAGCCCCTCCTCGATGATCACGAGACGTTCGCCGAGGGGAAGCGTGTCCTTCGGCGAGACGATCCCGTGCGCGACGTGACGCAGGCGCGTGCCGATGCGGTCGACGATGCCCCACCCGAAATGGCGGGTGCCCGGATCGAGCCCGAGCACCCGCACGACCTTCGGAGGTCCGTGCGGAGGGACGCCGCTCGCCCCCGTCACGAGAGCTTTTGCAGCTCTTCGTCGGAGATGTCGAAGTCGGCGAACACGTTCTGCACGTCGTCGTGATCGTCGAGCGCCTCGACGAGGTTGAGCGCGACCTCCGCGTCGCGGCCGACGAGGGGCTTCTTCGACTTGGGCAAAAACGCGAGGCTCGAGCTCTTCGATTTGATGCCGGCCGCTTCGAGCGCGTCGCCGACGGAGACGAGCACGTCGGTGCTCATCGTGACGTGCCACTCGTCGCCCTCGGCGGAGTAGTCGTCCGCGCCGGCGCCGACCGCGAGCTCCATGAGCTGATCCTCGGTCGCGGCGTCCTTCTCGAGCACGATGACGCCCTTCTTGTCGAAGGCCCACGCCGCCGCGCCGCCGCCGCCGAGCACGCCGTTGTTCTTCTCGAAGATCTTGCGGAGCTCCGCCACGGTGCGGTTGCGGTTGTCCGTCATGCCCTCGACGAGGAACAGCGTGCCGCCGGGGCCGCTCCCTTCGTAGAGCACCTCGTCGTAGGCCGCGCCCTCGAGCTCACCGGTGCCGCGCTTCACGGCGCGGTTGATGGTGTCGTTCGGCATCGACTGGCCCTTCGCGTCGGCGATGGCTTTGCGGAGGCGCGGGTTGCCGGAGACGTCGCCTCCACCCATGCGCGCGGCCACCGTGAGCTCCTTGATGAGCTTCGTGAAGAGCTTGCCGCGCTTGGCGTCGACCGCGCCCTTCTTGTGCTTGATCGTGGCCCACTTGGAATGGCCGCTCATGTCTCGTTCTCGCCTTTTGCGGGGGGATCTGGGGCGCGCGCGGTGCGTGCATAGTGCACGCGGCTCGCGCGCGAGGAGGCTTCCCTTAACCCAAAGTCACGGGGGCGTCATCCCCCCGAGGGCTCCGCTACTTCTTCTCGGCCGGTTTCGCGGGGGCCACGCGCAGGCTCGCCAGGAAGCCGTCGTCGGTCCGCCGCGCGTCTTGCGCGAACGTCGTGTAGTGCTCTTTCGAGATCGTGCCGGTGGGCAGATTGAGCAGGAAATCCTCCTCGATCACGCTCCCGTCGACCTTCATCAGGCGCTGCGCGTCGAGCTCCGGCGAGCGAACCTCGAACGGGCCGGGCTGACGCACGATCTTCGCGCCCTTCGGGAGCTCGACACGGCGCCGCACGTGGAACTGGACCGCGCGGTCGACCGCGAAGGCGCCCTCGCGACCGCTCTGCGCGGTGTAGAGGTTGCCGAGCGTGGACACGTACGGCCGCGGGTAGACGATGTGCACCGGATCGAGCCCCGGCAGGGCCCAGAAGCCGCCCGCTTCGTCTTGCGCGTAGCTACCAACGGTGAGATCGGCGCGAATCGCGACCTCCCAGCTCCCTTCCCGCGACGAGAGCTCCACCTTGTCGACGCTCGCGAACGGGACCCACGCGAGGGCGATTCCCTGGAGCGCGCGCTGGCGATCGGCGCCGACGACACGGACGAACGACTCCGCGAGCTGCTGCGCGGAGCGGCCACGAACGAGCACGGTGAGGCTGCCCTTCGCGTTCCCCGCTTCGTCGAGGGTGAGACGCAGGTCGACCTCGTCGCGCTCGGCCTGGCCCTCGATCTTGGGGAGCGGCGCGATGGCTCCGCTCGGGAGGAGCACGCTCCGCCCACGGAGCTCCGGCGAGATGCGCCCGGCGGGGAGGGGAGGCCCCTGCACGTCGGCGTCGACCACGATGTCTTCTTTTTGCGGCTTGCCGGCGGCATCTTTGCCGGTGAGGTGGACCCACGCGAGCGGATGCGTGAAGCGTCCGAGGTGGGGCGGGAAAGCCGGATCGGCGCTGAACGGGAAGTCCTCCGCGACGACCACGTCGGCGGGGATCCCGAGCTCGCGGAGCGCACGGACGACGAGCCAGGTGCGGCTCCCCTCGTGGCGCGTCAGCATGGTGCGTGTAGTCTGCACGGAGTACGCGTCGATGCGTCCGAGCTCGTAGTCGCTGAGCGTGGGAGCGGAGGAGACCTTGAGCGCCTGGCCGGTCGCGGCGACGATCGCCTCGACGAGGGCGCGGCCCGTGAGCGGCTTTCCGTCCTTCATGGACGCCTCGCGGATCCACGCCGACACCTCCGGCGAGCCGCGGTCGTCGAGCGACGCGAGGGTCTCGGCGAGGTTCTCCCCGAGGTCGGTCCATCGCGCGGTGGAGAGGCTCACGTTGCACGAGCGGTCCATCTTCGGCGTCCCGTCCTCGAAGCGACGGAAGAGCTTATTTTGGAGCGAATACGTGAGGATACGCGAGGCTCCGTCGCGCTTCTCGGACACCTTGCCGAGGAGCGGGTGGGACCACATCGAGAACGTCTTGCCGACCGGGAGGTGAATCTCGACCTTCGCGTTCGCGACCCCCGTGCGCTCGGGCAAGAGGTCGGTCGTGTCGAGGGAGAGGTCGCCGCGATCGTTCGGGAGCGCGTAGCCGGCGTAGATCGCCTCGACGTAGTCGCCCGCTTCGAGCTGAGAGAGATCCGCGTGCG
>JAAFHV010000195.1 GCA_013297655.1 Myxococcales bacterium
GCGCGAGCAGCGCCGAGCGCGAGCAGCGCCGAGCGCGCGCAGCGCCGAGCGCGCGCAGCGCCGAGCGCGAGCAGCGCCGAGCGCGAGCAGCGCCGAGCGCGCGCCCCCACAAACTCGATTCCGGCCGCAGCGAAGCGTTCGGCCCCAGCTTTGAAGGGGGGCGATCTTCGCCGAGACCAAGCCCTGGCTAGGAGGCCGCGCGGAACGAACTCCTGTTCGTGAGCACGGCCGACAACGCCAGGGCGCCGGTATCGGCGAAGAGCGCCTCCCTTCAAACGCGGAGGACGCCGTGGCAGAGGAACGCGAACATTTCGGCGACGATGCGCTCCTCGGAGTAATCGAGGCCGCGCATGACCACCTGGTAAAAGAGCTCCTTCATCGCGCCGAGGGTGAGCACCGCGAAGATGCGGACGTCGCCCTGGGCCACGACGCCGAGCGCCTGGCCGTCACGAAAGCTCTCCTCGAGCAACGTGCCTACCGCCTCGTAAAAACGGAGCAGCTTGCGATCGAGATCGGGATCGAGCCCCACCGCGTCGGAGAGCAGGATCTTCGTGGTCGCGCGATCCTCGAGCAGCGTGGCGACGATGCGCTCGATGTTGTCCTGGATTTGGAACGCCACCGTGCGGGTCGCGTCCGTGGGATCCACGCGCACGAAAGCGCGGTCGAGGCGCGCGAACGCGTGGTCGACGAGCTCCTCGAAGACGGCGCGCTTGTCGTCGAAGTAGAGGTAGAACGTCCCCCGTGCGACCCCGGCGGCGGCCACGATGTCGTCGATCTTCGCCGCGTGGTAACCGCGCTTCGCGAACACCTCGCGTGCGTGCGCCAGGATCTGCGCGCGTCGCTCGGCTTTGTCCATCGGGGCGGCCACGGCGCGTCCATAGCCGGTCTCGGGGGGATTGTCTCGACGCCTCGCGTGTCACGGACCGCCCACGACCCCGAAACACTCACGAAAATCGCCATGCGACGCCAGGGGTGCGAAGGGGAGGAACGCCTACATCGTTTGACGAACCGGCCGCGACACACTTGCAACGTTCTGTTTCCGTAGGATGATGCCGGCCCATGAGGGTCCTCTCGCGTCGTCGTGTGCTCTTGGGAATGGGTGGCCTGCTCGCGGCCGCTTGTGGTTCGTCCGCCGGTGATCCGATCCCCGAGCCGTCGGACGGTGGCGCTGGCGACGGAGCGACGCCCCCGACCGGCAGACCGGACGCGGCCACCACCCCGAACGCCGATGCGTCGAGCCCGCCGGACGCGAGCACGAAGCCGCCCACCGCCGAGGAGCTCCTTTCCACCGTGGACGCGATCGTCGTCCTCATGATGGAGAACCGGAGCTTCGACCATTACCTCGGCGCCCTGAAGTCGGACGCGACGTACCTCAACAAGGCGCAAGTGAACGGCCTCCTCGGCACGGAGACGAACCCCGCCCCGAACGGCACGCCGGTGCCGGTGTTCAAGATGAACAACTTCACGCCGGAGGACCCGCCGCACGGTCGCGACGCTGCCCTCGCGCAGTGGAACAATGGCAAGAACGACGGCTTCGTGAAGGAGCACGCCGGGGCGAGCCAGAACGAGGCGATGGGCTACCACGATCGGTCGCAAATACCGCTCTTCTACTGGTTCGCGGACAACTTCACCGTCTGCGATAATTGGTATTGCTCGGTCATGGGGCCCACCTGGCCGAATCGCTATTATCTCCACGCGGCGACGAGCGGCGGGAAGACGGGGAACACTCCCTTCTTCACGGGCGCACCAGACACCATTTGGGAGAAGCTCCGCTCCGCGGGGAAGACGTACAAGAACTACACCGCCGGTATCGTCGCCTGGTACACGGGCGGATTCGTCGGGAAGCTCCTCTCGATGAACCCAGTGAAGCCGCTCTCGGAGTTCTTCTCCGACGCGAAGAACGGCACCTTGCCGAACTTCAGCATCATCGATCCCGACTTCACCTCGAACGACGATCACCCGTCGCACGACATTCGGCAGGGGCAAGCCCTGGTCGCCAGTCTCTACAAGGCACTCGCGGAGAGCCCGCAGTGGAAGAAGGTCCTCTTCGTCATCACCTACGACGAGAACGGCGGCTTCTACGACCACGTGCCGCCGCCGAAGACCACGGACCAAATCGCCGAGCTCGAGCAGCTCGGGTTCCGCGTCCCGGCGTTCGTCATCGGGCCGACGGTGAAACGCGGGCACCTCGAGAAGGGCAAGCTCGAGCACGTCTCGGTGCTCTCCACCGTGAAGACGCGCTTCGGCGTTCAGTCGCTGAACCAGCGCATGACCGACACCGCCGACCTCAGCTCGTGCATCGATCCTGCGTTCTACAAGAACCCGCAGCCGCCTCCGCCCGGCATGCCGCAGGTCACGGTCGGGCGCATCCCGACGGGCATCGGCGTCTCGAGCCAGCCGGAGCTCGACATCATGATCGCGCGCGGCGAAATCCCCGACACCGCGATCGTCGACCGGCGCTCGGCCGACGTGCGCTATCGCGCGTTCCTCGACGAGGCGGTGCGCGTCGGCGCGGTGCGCGTGGAGTAAGCACCGGAAAACGTCGCGTCGCGCGCCTTCGCTCGTGACGCAGCCGTGACAGATAGCCGCTCGCTCGCAGGCCACAATCGGGGCTTATGGGCGAGCGTCGTTCATTGGGCTATTTCCTCGGTAAAGCTTGGCTTTCGGCGTTCGGCTGGAAGGTCGAAGGCGGGGCCCCCGGCATACGCAAAGCGGTCGTGGTCGCGGCGCCCCACACGTCGGCGTGGGACTTCCCGTTCACCCTGGCGGCGGGCGCGGTCCTCGGCGTGAAGATGTCGTGGCTCGGCAAGGCGAGCCTCTTCCGTGGCGAGCTCCGTGGCCGCGTCATGCGCTGGCTCGGCGGTATCGCCGTCGACCGCGAGAAGCGGAGCGACACGGTCGGCATGGTGGTCGACCTGCTTGGCGCCGCAGAGGACTTGTTCCTCGTGCTCTCTCCAGAGGGCACCCGCGGGAAGGCCGATCGCTGGAAGACTGGCTTTTACCATATGGCCGTCGGCGCCAACGTGCCGCTCGTGCTCGGTTACCTCGACTACGGGAAGAAGACGGCCGGCTTCGGCGACGTGTTTTACCCCACCGGGAACCTCGAAGCCGACATGCTCAAGATTCGTGCATTCTACAAGGACGTGACACCGAAGCATCGCGCTCTCGTCGGCGAGGTCGACGTCACGAAGGGTGGCTCGATACCGCCTTTGGGCCCGGGCCTCTTCGGGCAGTCGCCGCGCTGGGGAACCGCCTGAGTCAGTAACGGTACTGCCACATCGTATCGAGGGTGCCCTTGC
This sequence comes from Myxococcales bacterium, assembly GCA_013297655.1. Classification (GTDB taxonomy): domain Bacteria; phylum Myxococcota_A; class Polyangia; order Polyangiales; family Polyangiaceae; genus JAAFHV01. Next base: position 3,300 of record JAAFHV010000195.1, read on the forward strand.
CCTTGTCTCCGACGGTCGTCGAAAATGACCAGTTGGGAGAGATACGAAGGATGATCGTGCCTAGGCTCTTGTCGGGCTCGCTGGGGGGCGGAGTGCCTAGTACGTAGGAGAATCGGATCGATACGTCGCGCGAGACGGCGACCTCGAGCTCGGGGCGGGGGTTGTTCGCGTTGGTGGAGTCGATTCGAGTTTGAGTCTCGATCCCAGTGACGCCGTCGATCGCGGCGTCGAAGCCTTCGGTCAGCGCGCCACCGCCGATCGCGGTCGCGACCTGGGTGCCTTGGGAGGGAGCCTTCGCGCGACCCGAAGGCGCATCGGACGGGCCATCGGTGCTGCCGAACGCGAGGAGGGTGAGGATCTCGCTCGGGGTGCGCGCCGGCTCCGAGCGAAGGGTGAGCTTTCCCGATTTTACGGGCCCCACGAAGTCGGCGAACACGCGGCTCTTGTCGGCGGCGGTCCACGTCGCGGTCGCGACGACGACGGGGTTCGTCGCGTCGGCGCCGAAGGTGACGGTCCCTCGATCGACCGCGAATTTGCGGCCGCTGAGATCGAGAGCGCCGCCGGTGAGCTGGATCTGGCCCGAGACGTCGGTCTTGCCGTTCGCGACGCGCACCGCCGGCGCGCCGGTGAGGGTGACCGCGATTTTCTGTCCGCGTCGAAGCTCGATGTCTTTTCCCAAGTGCACCACGACGTTCGTCGTCCAGCCGTCGCGGGCCTCGCTCGTCGGCTCGGGGACGGAGCGCGGCCTCGTGAGCGGGATCGCGGCGAGGGCGCCGTTCGTCTCGAAGCCGACGTGCACGTCGGTTCGGGCCTTGAGCTCCTGCACCCGTCGCCCCGCGGTCTCGAGGAGCTTCACGTGGAGGCTCGGGATGTCGACGTCGATGTCGAGCGCCTTGTCGCGGCGGCGGTTGCGCGCCTTCACCGTGACGTCGCCGTAGGCGTCGCCGAGGGATTGGCCCTCGGCCACGATGTCGAGCGGTGCGTCCTTGGGAATGCGGAGGGTCGCGTTCGCCCCCACGAAAGCGAGATCGTCGAACCTCGCGACGGCGGCACCCTCGAGCTTCCCGGAGCCGTCGCTCAGGTGAACCTTCTCGACCGTCACGATCCCACCGGGCGCGAAACGCACGGTCGCGCCGACGTCGCGGTACTCTTGCCCGAGGGCGGCGAGGACGAAAGAAAAGTCGCGCGCGACGAGGCCTCCCGTCATCGTCACGTGCGAGCCGTCGGTGTCGGCGCGGATCCGCGCGTCGGCGTCGACGCGGCCGTCGAGATCGGCGAGGTAGCTCGTGACGAACGGCCCGATGATCGCCGCACGAAACGACTTCGCGACGAGCCGACCTTCGAGCGCGCGCTTCGTGTCGATCTTCGGCACGAGCTGCGCGCCCCAGCCGAGCTTCGCGTTGCCGGAAATTTCAGCCGATCCGTCGCTCGCGCGTACGATCACCTCTGCGCTCGCGTCGCCCTTGCCGGCCCGCGCGCGGAGCGTGGCGGAGGGAACCTGTGCGTCGCCGACGACGACCTGGGTCGCGACGAGGTCGGCGGCGAGGGTCGCGTCGCGGTGATAGTCGTCGAGCGTGATCGTCCCCGAGAGCGCGCCGCGCAGCCTCGCCTCTCGTGCATCGGGGACCATCGCGAGCGGGAGCTTGTCGAGCGCGATCTTCGCGCTCGCGTCCCACGCGAGCTCCTCGAGCGCGTCACCGCGCAACAGCTCCGCGATCTTCAGGCTCGCCGTCGCGCCGAGCTTCGCCGAGCCTCCCCCCGCCTCGAGGGTCGCGTCGAGCCGAGCGTCGCTGCCGTCGTAGACGAGGCGCGTGTCGACGGAGGACGCCGTGCTCGAGCCACGGAGGCGGAGGTCTCGCGCGATCGTGTCGACGCGAAGGCGAGGGTGGGCGAGCGTTCCCTCGAGGACGACCTCCGCGCCGGCGCGCCCGGTGATGCCAGCCATCGTCAAAAAAGGTTCGAGATCCGCGAGCTTACGCTCGGGCGCGGTCACGCGGACGCCGAGCGGCCGATCCCGCCAAGGGCCGAGGTCGTGGTGGCCGGCGACGAGCGCGTCGAGGGGCGCGTCGACCTTCGCGTCGAAGCGCACGAACGGGCCCGCCGTATCGGCCACTCGGCCCGAGAGCGCCGCGAAGCCGGTCGTGCCGTCGACCCGTGCCTCGAGGCCGAGGTCTAGCCCACGCACCAGCTTGAGGGCGCCGTTCGTGGGCCCGGCTTCGACGACGAGCCCGCGCGTCTCGACCGCGAGATCGACGCTCGGAAAGCGGCCGTCCCGTCCGTGGAAGAAGCCCGCGAGCACACGACCTTTCCCGCCCGTGAACCGCGCGGGCAGCCCGTCGAGCTTAGGAAGCACTTCGTGGAGGCGCGCGAGATCGGCGTTCGCGACGAGGTAAGCGGAGCCCTCCGCGCCGAGCCATGATTCTTCGGCGAGGGCCGGGCCGTGGAGGGCGAGATCGTCTGCGCGAAGATCGGTGGTGAGCACGTCGCCGAGGTCGACGTCGACGTGCACGTGACCCTTCCGTTCGTGAAGGCGCGCGTCGACGTGGCCGTTCGCGTGGGCGATCCCAGGGAAAACGCCGTCCCGGAGCGTGATGTCGAGCGCGCCGTCGATCTCTTTCCCGGCGGTGTGGATCTCGGTTTCGACGTCGACCTTCCCGCGGAGCGAAGGCTCCTCGACGAGGCGACCCACGCGCGCGAGGTCCAAGTCGCGCCCGTGGAGCTCGACGGTGACGCCGCCACCCGCGCGCACGAAGTTGCACCCGAGGGTCGCGCCGAGCCCTTCGATATGTGCATCTTGCACACGGATCGTGCCGCCACGAAGGAAGGCGTGCGGCACGACCACGCTCAACGCCTCCCCGCGCGACCGCGCGTCCACGTGCGCGGAGCTGACCGTGATCCCGTCGCCGACGTGCACGTCCGCGCCGCCCTCGAGGCGTCCGATCGCGCGTGTTTCGCCGACGCGCACGCGCCGCACGGCGACCTCGACGTGGGCGTTCGGGGCCTTCGCGGGGCCGGTCACGTGCGCGTCGATCGTCGCCGTCGCGACCTTCACGCCGCGAACCTCGAGGTCGGAGGCGGTCACCTTCGCGTCGGCGACGAGGGCGAGGGTGGGGAGGTCGAGCGAGCCGTTCGTCACGACGGTGCCGGTGCCGCGACCGAGCCCCGGGAGGCGCGTGACGGCGGCGAGGTTGGCGCTCGTGGTCGAAGAGAACGTCACGTTTCTCCCGTTCGTGAGGGTCGCGTGTGCTCGCGTCGGCGCTCCGGCCTCGTACGCGACGAGGTCGGCCTTGGCGTCCCCGTTCGCCTCGAGCGTGGCGTCGACGACGACGGGAGGGAGCGGTTGCCCGTCGAGGCGAGCACCTTCGCGTAGAACGACGCTGGCCTCCGCGGTCGGTTTTTTCCCTTCCGCGAGCGTCGCTCGGGCGCGCGCGACGAGATCGAGGTGCGACGTCGGCGCCGCGGTCCACGAGGCGAGATCGAGCGTCGACGCGACGAGCGACAGGTCCACGGTCTTCGGCTCGGCGAGCGTCCCGCGACCGAGGACGGCGATCGTGCCTCCCTTGCTCGTGACCGAGCCGCGCACCACGAGCGGGCCGTCGAGCTCTCCCCGCGCCTCCACGAGGGCGGCGACCGCGGCTCTCGGCGCGAGGCCGGGCACGAGGCTCGTCAGCGCGTGACCGTCGTTCTCGGGGACCGCGATGCGCGCGGCGAAACGTTTCGTGAGGAGCTCTGCCTCGAGCGCGAACGGCAGACCTGCGACGTCGCCCGTCGCGAGCGCCTTGGCAGAGGGGGCCCCCTCGCTCGGCACGGTCGCGCGCGCGCCGACAACGGCAGAGAGCTTCCCGCCGGGCACGAGCGCGCGCTCGACGACCGCGACGTGGACGAGGTCGACCTCGACGCCGCTTGCGCGGGTCGTGAACGCCGCCGCGAGCGAAGCGAGGTCCGCGTCGAGGCGCACGCCCTCGGCCGGGGTCCCGTAGATCCATGCATGATGCACTCGAATGTCGGCGAGCACGATCGTGGGCGAAGGGCCGCTCGTCGGGTCGGCCGGCTTCGGGATCTTCGCGGCGAAGGCGTTCGCGAGCGCGAGCGAGGAGGTCCCATCCGCCGCTCTTTCGGCGCTCAAGTCGAGCGAGAGGTGACGCGCGGAGATCGCGTCGACGCGAACCTCGAGCGGGCCTTCGCCGGCGAGGGCGCGTTCGATCACCGCGGGCACGTCGAGCACCACGTCCACGCCCTCGCCCCACACGAGCGTGTCCCCGTTCGGCGCGAGCACGCGGAGGTCGACGTCGCGGAGGCCTCTCGGGCCGACGGAGCCGAGGTGGCGCACGTCCAAGGCTCCGCGGAACATGCCCGCCGTCGCCGCCGGCACCGCCCAACGCACGAGCGTGAGCCCGGGGCGGGTGCCCACGTGGAGGAGCGCCCCCGCGACGAGCGCGACGAGCGCGACGACGAGCAGCCCGAGCGTGTCGAGCACCCGCACGAGGGCGCGGCGGACCATTAGAACGCCTCCCCGACGCCGAGGGCGATCGCGATCGGGGCACCGAGGAGGAGGCTCGGCGCTTTCTCGTCGGGGGTAAGACCGCCGATGACCTGGAGGCCGGGAATGCGGTATCCAGCGTCGAGTCGAATCGGGCCCACCGGAGTGTCGTAGCGCACGCCGAGCCCGCACGAGAGGTGGAGGTGCGCGAGGCGCAGGTCTCCGCGGTTCGGGGAGACGTCGCTTGCGTCGCAGAACGTCGCCGCCGCGAGCGGCCCGACGATGTCGGCGCGGAGCTCGATCGAGGCCTCCCAGAGGCTGAATCCGCCGGTGGGGACTCGGCAGTCTTCTCCTTGGCTGCAGGGGTTGTCGAGCTTGAGGCGCTCGGCGTCGGGAGTGAGGAATCCCACGTCGCCATAAGGGCTCACGCCGCGCGCCGGATATCCCCGATTCGAGCTCGGGCCGCCGGAGAAGAGGCCGCGAAAATAGACGAGCTGGAAATCCAACGTTCGATCGCGCTCGCTCAGGACGGCGGGATTGCCATAGACGGCGCTCCCGTAGTTTTGTGGAAAGAGGAAGCCCACCGCCGCGCGCGCCGCGAGCACGAAGCGCTTCCCGAGCGGCAGGTATCCACGCGCCTCCGGCTGAACTTTGAAGTCGCGCGCGTCGCCGCCGACCCCGGCGAGCTGGAACGAAGAGCCGAAGTAGGCGCCTTTTCTAGGCTTCACGCGGCTGTCGCGCAAATCGACCTTGAGCTCGAGCTCGGGGTACGAAATGACGACGTTGCTGAGCGTGTCGTTCTTCGCGCCTAGGTACGAAAACGGGAATGCAAACTGCACGTTCTGCGAGAGCGCGCCATAGGCGGGGCCGAACGTACGCTCGATGCCGAGGGTGCCTCGAATCTCGCCGTAGCCGAGCACCGGGGCGTCTTTCGGCGGATCGGGATCGATGAGCACCGGGTAAACCTCCGCGCTCGGGCGAAAGAAGCCGGCCGTGCGGCCCCCGAAGAGGCCAGGTTGTTTGGTATCGAACCGGAGCCGCGTTTCCGGAAATACGTCGGTCGGGGCGACGATGTTGTTCACTCGGAGGGGGTAGAAGACGAGGCCGGCGGTCAGGTCGACGCGAAAGCGCCGCAGCCCGCCGAAGAAGTTCCGGTGCTCCCAGCCCGCGACCGCGTGAACGCCGGACTTCAGCGCGTCGAGCTCGATCCCACCGCCGAAGCGGAGCGTTCGCATCTTCGACGGCTCGAGCTTCACGAGGAGGGGGACACGGCCATCGGCGCGCGGGCCAGGCTCGAGATCGGGGAGCACCTCCACCGACGCGAACACGCCGAGGTCGAGCACCGCTTGGCGCGCCTCTTCGATGTCCTTCGTGGAGTAGGGAGCATCGGGGGTGAGGGAAAGCGCGAAGCGGACGCGATCCTCGGGAAGCGTGCCGAGGCCTTCGATCCGTACGTCGCCTAGCTTCTGCGGTCCGCCGTGCTCGATCGTGAGCTTGACGCTCGCGTGGTGGCTCTTGAGATCGACGTTCGCGTCGGCGTCTACCTTGGCGAACGCGTATCCGCGATCCGTGAGCGCGCGGAGCGCCGCGACGCGGGTCGCGTCGTAGGCCTCCTCGTCGAAGGGGGCGTCCTTCGGGAGCGCTTCGTCCACGCTCTTGCGCACCTGGCGCGCGAGGCGAGGGGAGAGGTCGTCGAGGCCTACGATCGTGATCTGCGAGACGGAGACGAGAGGCCCCGGATCGACGAGAATTTCCACGCGGACGTGGTTCGACGCGGTCTTGTGGATACGACCCGCGCGGGCGTGAGCCTCGTAGTACCCCTTCGCCCTGCACGCCGCCTCGATCCGCGCGAGGTCCTTCTGGAGCACCTGTCGCTCGAAGAGTGTGTACTCGTAGACGACACCACGAAAGAGCCCCAAGAACTTCGGGCTCGGGGCGGTGGAGACGCTCTCCTCCAAGAAGTCGGTGTCGGGGCCACCGGGCGTCACCTTTTCGACCTCGACTGCGTAGACCGCGGAGCGGCCCTCCGGCACCGAGTGGCAGCCGAGGAGCCCGGCGATCGTCGCGACCGTCGCCAGCGAAAGCCGCATCGCCAGCGTCGGCGATTCGGCCCGGCGGAGGCGAGCGTCTCGGGAAGCGGAAGGGAGCACGGGCGCGCGGAGCATCGCACGAAGCGCACTCGATTTCGTAGACGATGGGTGCTTCGCCGGCACCGCCGAGGCGAGTAGCATCGCGCCGATGCGCGCGTGGACCACGACGACACCCTCCGCGTTCGCACGCGCCGCGAGCGTTGGCGTCGTGCTCGCCGGTCTTTACGCCTGCGCGGCCTCGTGTGGCGGGGTGCCTTCGTTGCCCCGCCCCAAGCTCGCGCCTCACGTATCGAAGGATCTTTTCCTTATCCCCGCGCCTCCTCCGCCGGCGAAGGTGGAGCTCGTCCCCGCGCTGCCTTCGCAGAAGGACGTCGTGTGGATCGACGGCGAGTGGACGTTCCGTGGGCGCCGTCCGCGCTGGCGTCGAGGGCGTTGGGTCGTGCCGGTCGCAGGGGCCAAGTTCGCTCCATGGACGTCGGTGCGCGGACCGGACGGCAAGCTCTGGTACGCGCACGGCAAGTGGGTCGACGCCCGCGGCGAAGAGATCCCCGCGCCTCCGATCGTGCTCGAGGCCGAGCCATCGAAGACCACGGTCGTGGGCGACTTCGGGGACGACGAGGACGTGGGTCGTGACATCAGCGAAGACGGCGGCGCGTCGCGAGTGCGCGACGCGGGGGCCGGATGATCCCGCCGCTCGTGGGGTTCGCGCTGGTCGTGGGGACGTTCACGATCGCGTGCACGAGCCTCGTCGCGACGATCGTGGGGCTCGCGCGGCTGGGGAGAAAACGCGACGCCGCGCTCTCGCTCGTGGTGCCTCTCGGCGTCGTGCTCGCGTACCGGGCGGGTCTCAAGGTGCGCGCGTTCCTGCTCGCTGGAAGCGTGCTCGGCTACCTGCTCACCCGTGCGGTTCTTGGGTAGCAGGTTTGTCTACTGCTCGGGCGCGCAGTTCGATTCGCGCGCCATCTGCACCGAAAGCTTCTCGGGGAGCAAAAAACCCGGTATCTCGTGGAACTGACACGTCAGTCTAGTCGTAGGATGCGGCTGCACTGACACGTCAGTCTAGTTCCAGGGAATGAACGTCGCGCCTTCCGGGTCGTGGCGTGCGGAGAGTGAGCATGGCCACGAGCACGGGCAAGTATCTCGCGATCGGCATGGATGTCGGCTCCACCACGGTGAAGGCCGTCGTCGTCAACCCAGCGAACAAACAAATCTTGTGGAGCGACTACCAGCGCCACCACACCAAGCAGCCGGAATACGTGCTGCAAATGCTGGAGCAAATCGTCCAGGCGTTCCCGAATCACCCGCCGGACGCGTGGAAGATGTTCCTCACCGGCTCGGGCTCGGCGCCGCTCTGCGACGTCACCGGCGGCAAGTTCGTCCAAGAGGTGAACGCGGTCACGCTCGCGGTGGAGCACCTCCACCCCGACGTCGGATCGGTGATCGAGCTCGGCGGACAAGACGCCAAGATCATCATGTTCAAGACGGACGGATCGACGGGCGAGAAGACCGCGACCGCCTCGATGAACGACAAGTGTGCGTCCGGCACCGGCGCCACGATCGACAAGTGTTTTCTCAAGGTGAACGCGCCCCCGGAGATGGTCACCACCCTCCGGTTCGACGACTCGAAGCTCCACCACGTCGCGGCCAAGTGCGGCGTGTTCGCGGAGACCGACATCGTCAACTTGATCAAGAGCGGCATCCCGTCGAACGAGGTGCTCTGCTCGCTCGCCGACGCGATCGTCATGCAGAACCTCAGCGTTCTCACCCGCGGCGGCACCTTGAAGCCGCGCGTGCTCTTGCTCGGTGGTCCGAACACGTACCTCCCGTTCCTCCAGGATTGCTGGCGCCTTCGCATCCCGCAGATTTGGGACGAACGCGGCTTCGCCTATCCGAAGGACATCCCCGTCGAGGAGCTCATCTTCGTGCCCGAGAACGCGCAGTACTACGCCGCGTTCGGCGCGGTGATGTACGGCCTCCACGAGGCCGATGGCGTCGGCATCCTCAACGGTCTCGACGGCCTCAACCAGTACATCACGACAGGTCGTAAGGCTCGTCTCGGCGAGACCGCGGGCCCGCCCCTCTCGAAGAACTTCGACGAGCTCAACGAGTTCCGTGAGCTCTACAAGATCCCGAAGTACCAAGGCGCGACGTTCGAGCCGGGGCAGAAGGTCGAGGCGGTCATCGGTCTCGACGGCGGCTCCACGTCGTCCAAGGCGGTGCTCGTCGACTACGAGAGCGGGAAGATCCTCGCCAAGGGTTACCAGCTCTCGAAGGGCAACCCGATCCAAGACACGAAGGAGCTCCTCGCGCAGCTCAAGGCCTACGTCACCGACCAGGGCGCCGAGCTCGAGGTCAAGGGCTTCGGCGCGACCGGCTACGCCGCCGACGTGCTCGAAGAGTGCGTGAAGAGCGACGTCAACGTGGTCGAGACCGTCGCCCACATGATGAGCGCGGTGCACTTCTTCGGCGACGTCGACGTCATCTGCGACATCGGTGGACAGGACATCAAGGTCCTCTTCATGAAGAACGGCGACATCGGGAATTTCCGGTTGTCGAACAGCTGCTCCGCCGGCAACGGCATGCTCCTCCAGGCGACGGCCGACTCGTTCGGCGTCAAGGTGACCGACTTCGCCGACGTGGCCTTCAAGGCCGAGCTCGCGCCGAAGTTCAGCTACGGCTGCGCGGTGTTCCTCGAGACCGACCGCGTGAACTTCCAGAAGGAAGGCTTCTCGAAAGAGGAGATGCTCGCCGGCCTCGCGCAAGTGCTCCCGAAGAACGTGTGGCAGTACGTGGTGCAGATCCCGCGTCTCGCCGCGCTCGGCACGAAGTACGTGCTTCAGGGCGGTACGCAGTACAACCTCGCCGCCGTCAAAGCGCAGGTCGACTACATCAAAGAACGCGTCCCGAACGCCGAAGTCTACGTGCACCCGCACACCGGCGAAGCGGGCGCGATCGGCGCCGCGATGGAGACCCTCCGCGTCGTCCGTCGCAAAGGCACCTCGACCTTCATCGGCCTCGATCAGGCGATTCAGCTCGAGTACACGACCAAGAACGACGAAGAGACCGTGTGTCACTTCTGTCCGAACGAGTGCAAGCGCACGTTCATCGACACGAAGACCCAAGACGGCCGCACCAGCCGCTACATCGCGGGCTTCTCCTGCGAGAAGGGCACCGTCGAGTCCAAAGAAGCGATGCTCTCCCTCGTCGCCGAGCGGAAGAAGCTGGCGCAAGAGTTCCCGAACGTCGTCGACTACGAGGCGAAGCGGGCGTTCATGCACTTCTACAACCCGGCGCCGATGCCGGAAGAAGGCTCGCCGATCAAGGACGTGGAGATCCGCAAGGGCGTCCTCGGTCAGCGCCGTGTAGAATACACACGTCCGTTCCGCCGCTCGAGCAAGGAAGCCTGGGCCGCGCGCCGCAAGATTCGCATCGGCATCCCGCGCGTCCTCAACATCTATTCGACCGCTCCCTTCCTCCGCACCTACTTCGAGGCCCTCGGGATCCCGAAGCAGAACGTGGTCTTCTCCGACGAGACCACCGAGGAGATGTGGGTCGAGGGTGGCAAGTACGGCAGCATCGACCCCTGCTACCCGTCGAAGGTGGCGCAGGCGCACATCCACAACCTGCTCTTTTCTCACCACACCGAGAAGAAGCCGCTCAAGTTCCTCTTCTTCCCGATCCTCACCCACGTGACGAACTTCGTCGCCGACACGATGGACAACGCCTGTTGCCCCATCGTCGCCGGCGCGCCGGACGTCATGAAGGCGGCGTTCACGAAGGAGGTCGACTTCTTCGCGACGCGCGGGATCGAGTACCTCGATCCGGCCCTCTCGTTCGAGGAGCCGAACCTCACCGCGCGGCGCCTCTTCGAGACGTTCGAGCACCGCCTCGGCATCACCGAGGACGAGAGCGATCACGCCGCGCGCGAGGCCTGGAAGGCGCTTACGATCTTCGACAACGACGTCGAGGCGAAGGGCCGCGCCATCCTCGAGACGGTCGAAGACGAAGATCGCGTCGCGATCCTCATGATCGGCCGCCCGTACCACTCCGATCCGGGCCTCAACCACGGCATCCCGGACGAGTTCCAGGTGCTCGGTTATCCGATCCTGTCGATTCGCTCGATCCCGAAGACGCGCGAGTACCTCGACCGCTTCTACCAAGCCGATCTCGACGCCGGCATCATCAAGACGCCGCTCGAGCTCAACCATGTTTGGCCGGAGAACTACTCGGTCAACAGCGCGCAGAAGGTGTGGGCGGCGAGCTTCGCGGCCCACCACCCGAACGTCGTCGTGCTCGACCTCTCGAGCTTCAAGTGCGGCCACGACGCGCCCACCTACGCGCTCATCGACGACATCATCGGCACGAGCAAGACGCCCTACGCCGCGCTCCACGACATCGACGCGAACAAGCCCTCCGGCAGCATCAAGATCCGCGTGAAGACGTACGCCCACGCCCTGAAGCTCCACGAGGAGCGCCTCCAGGACACCGGCAACAAGAAGCGCGAGCTGCTCCACAAGATCGACTCGAAGCGCCTCGAGCTCATGGAGCTCAAGGCCAAACAGATCGCCGATCGGCAGACGAAGGACCCCGAGTTCCTCGCCCGCCTCGAAGAGATTCGTGCGCGCGTCCGTGCGTACGAGGCTCCGGTTCGTGCGCCCGAGCCCGAAGCGGGAGTCATCCGCCTCGGAAAGAAGACCAAGGACGGCATCGTCCGCGTGAAGACCGACGGGAGCACACCTCCCCTGAAGATCGAGAAGAAGGCCCCTCGCGCGGAGCTCGCTCCGCCCGCGGACGCCGAAGAGTAGCCGGCTCGTCGCGCGGCAACGCACGCGCCGAAGCCTCTGAATTTATTCGAGAAACGTGGGAGAACGAACATGAGCCAGCAGGTCAACGTAGAGACTCCGAAGAAGCGACTGAAGGTGGCGGGCCAAGACCTCGACATCGACGCCGAGCTCGCCAAGTTCGAGGCCGAGGAGCGCAAGCGCCTCGGGCTCGACGAAGAGACGAAGCACTGGGTCGAGGACATGGCGAACCTCACGTTCACCAAGTCGGAAAAGTCCGAGATCACGATGCTCGTCGGCGGGCTCACCCTCGCCCACGACTACCTCGTCGAAGGCGCGCTCAGCGGCATCGGCTACAACGTGCAAATGATGGAAGTGCCCACCACCGCGGCCTTCCAGGCGGGCAAAGAGTTCGGCAACCGCGGCCAGTGCAACCCGACCTACTTCACGGTCGGTAACCTGGTTCAGCACCTCATCACGCTGCGCGACAAGCACGGCATGACGAGCCAAGAAATCGTGAAGAAGTTCGTCTTCCTCACCGCCGGCGCGTGCGGTCCCTGCCGCTTCGGAATGTACGTCACCGAGTACCGCAAGGCCCTCCGCGACGCCGGCTTCGACGGCTTCCGCGTCGTGCTCTTCCAGCAGACGGGCGGTCTCAAGCAGGCCACCGGCGAAGCGTCCGGTCTCGAGCTCACCCCGAAGTTCTTCTGGGCGCTCGTGAAGGCCCTCTTCGTCGGCGACGTGCTCAACGCGATGGCGTACCGCATCCGCCCCTACGAGCTCACCACCGGTGACACCGATCGCGCGATCGACCAGTGCAAGGCGATCCTCTACACCGCGCTCCAGAAGCGCACCCCGATTCTCCACGCGGTGTGGAAGTGCAAGCCGATCCTCGGCGGCGTGCCGGTGAAGCGCACCCTCCCGAAGCCCAAGGTCTCCATCATCGGCGAGTTCTGGGCGATGACGACCGAAGGCGACGGCAACTACCAGCTCCAGCGTTTCCTCGAGCAGGAAGGCGCGGAGGCCGACATCCAGCTCGTCGCCGCGTGGATCCTCTACACGATCTGGGAAGCGCGCCACGACACGAAGGACCGCGCCGAGCTCCGCCACATGGACACGTCCAAGTACGGCCTCGGTGGGCTCGACGGCTTCGGCATCGGCCAGAAGCTCATCCTTCTCGGCGCCGCCGACACCGCCGTCCGCACGATCTTCCAGACGTTCGCGCACACGATGGGCCTCTATGGCTACAAGCTGCCCGACATGGACAAGATCGCGGAGGTCGCGCACCAGTATTACAACAACGACCTCCGTGGCGGCGAAGGCCACATGGAAGTCGGCAAGCTCATCCTGAACGTGACGCACAAGAAGGCGCACATGACCCTCAGCGTGAAGCCCTTCGGCTGCATGCCGAGCGCGGGCGTCTCCGACGGCGTCCAGTCCGCGATCACCGAGAAGTTCCCCGGCAGCATCTACTGCCCGGTGGAGACCTCCGGCGACGGCCGCGTGAACTTCTACTCGCGCGTCCAGATGTACCTCTTCAAGGCGAAACAAGCCGCCGCGAGCGAGTACGAGACCGCCCTCACCGAGAACGGCGTCACCCTCGAGCAGGTCGAGGCCTTCCTCGAGGCGAACCCCCGCTTCGGCAGCGCGCTCCACAAGGCGCCGCACGTCTACAACGGCAACGCGGCCGATCTCGTCGCCGAGGTCGCGCCCTACATCACCAAGACGCGCCTCGAGCGCTGGAAGACGCGCCTCTCTTCTTTTGGCAAAAAGTCCAAGGAAGTAGCGCAGAAGTCGCCCGAGATGGTCATTCACCTCGTGCAGCGCGCGGTGAAGGAAGCCCCCGTCGCGGCGCGGAAGATCAAAGAAGACGTCGCGCTCATCCGCGAGATTCGCGCCGCGAAGAAGTCCGCGAAGCCCGAGATGATGGACGCGGCCGCCGAAGAGTAGGCCAGCGGCCCATCGCTCGTTTCGTGAAGGCACCCTCGAGCACGACGCTCGGGGGTGTCGTCGTTTCCGAGCTGCCCCAGCGGCATCGTGCGTCCGGGAGGCCTACCTCGCACACGCGAAGTCCTTTATCTTCGCCGGGTAGCTTTTAACCGACCCCACGGAGGACGCCCATGCGCCACGAGCCCCGATCGCCACTCTCTCTTCGCCTTCGCACCTTCCGCAGCTCGGCCGTGGCCGTCGTGCTCGGAGCCGTCGCCGTCACGTCCGGGCTCGCGTGCACCCGCAGCACCCCCTCGTCCACGACGAGCGCACCGCCGCCGGTGACCCCCGCCGCGAAGGTCGCCGAGACGGGCGCGTTCGGCGGGCTCCCTGTCGCGTTCGAGCAGAACCTCGGCCAAGCCGACGACGACGTCGCCTTCTTGTCGCGCGGGGGCAGCTCCACCTTGTTCCTCACGAAGAAGGGCGATGCCGTCTTCGTCATGAGCCGCGCGGAGAAGACGTCCGCGAAGCCCGCCGGCGCGCGCCGCGACAAAGCGAAGCTCGCCGCCGAGAAGGAAACGTCGGTCGCGCTCCGCATGAAGCTCGCTGGCGCCAGCGCCGGAGCCACGGTGCTCGGTGGCAGCGAGCTCCCCGGGCGCGCGAACTACCTCGTCGGCGACGTCTCGAAGCACCACACGAACGTGCCTCGCTTCGAGCGGGTCGAGATCAAGAACGCGTACGACGGGATCGACGTCGTCTACTACGGCGGCAAAGACCACGCCCTCGAGTACGACTTCGTCGTGAAGAGTGGCCACGATCCGCGCCAGATTGGTCTCTCGTTCGAGGGCGCCGATCGCGTCTCGCTCGAGAAAAATGGCGAGATCGCGGTCACGGTCGGCAAAGACACGGTTCGCCTCAAGGCGCCGGTCAGCTACCAAACGAAGGACGGCGTGCGGCGCGCGGTCGAGAGCCGCTACGAGCTCGTCGACGGCACCGTTCGTTTTCACCTCGGAGCTTACGATCCGTCGCTCGATCTCGTGATCGATCCGCTCATCAACTTCTCGTCGTACTTCGGCGGGAGCGGGATCGAGCGCGTCACGTGCCTCGCGCGGGATGCGGCGGGCAACTTTTACCTCTCCGGCTCCACCAGCTCGGCGAACCTCCCCAAGACGAACCCGATCCCCGATCAAATCACGCTCCGCGGCGCCACCGACGCGTTCGTCACGAAGCTGAACCCGACCGGCTCGCAGGTCCTCTACTCGACGTACCTCGGCGGCGCCGGCGAGGAGTACATGACCGACTTCGTCGTCGGCCTCGTCAGCGGCGCGATGCGCACCTGCGCGGTCGACGCGACCGGCCGCGCCCACGTCGCGACGA
>JAAFHV010000196.1:0-12115 GCA_013297655.1 Myxococcales bacterium
TCGACGTCCCAACGGTAAAAACCGTGAGGGTCCCAGAAGTGTTTGACGGTGGCCTGCACGTAGTCGCCCTTTTCGTACTTCTCCATGCACTTCGCGAGCTCTTTGCCGCCGCGAACGATCTGGAACTGGTCCCCCGGGCACGGGTCCCACTCGAACTCGAAATCGACCTGCTCGACCTCGCCCTTGTCGTTCTTCTCGACGTCGGTGCGGCTCACGAACTGAAGCACCGATTCGAAACGCTCTTCTTTGGGAGCACAGCCGCCGAGCAGGACGAGCCCGAGCGGAACGAGGAGCATGGTCCGAAGCGTACGCACGCCACGATCTTACCTTCGTTGGGCACGCGAAGATTCGCCTATTCGCGTTCCCCTACCTGACAGCGCGGTCAGATTCGCTCAGGTAGGCATGCCGATCACGCTCGTGACGCTCCCGGGTCGCAAGGGCACGCGGGTGCGCACCACGTCGAAGCGATAGCCCGGCCGCGCGACCTTCCGTGTCATCGCCTCGAGCTCCGCGACCGAGTACGACCGCAAGCACGACGCGAAGCCGTCCCACGCGATCGCGAGCGGGAGCACCGGCGCGCCGTACGTGAGCGCGAGGGTCGAGAGCCGCAGCGGACGCACGAACGGCATCAACGCGTACACGCTCGCCGGCACCACCACCGCGATAGCTGCACCTTGCACGCTTCGCTCGACGACCTCGAACGTGAGGATCGGTTGCCGTTTTTCGACCGCGTCCGCGAACACGTCGGTCGCGACGGCGGGAGGCAGGTGGTGGAGCGCGTTGAAGATCGTGCGCACACCGGAGAGGCCCTCCGGTACGGCGGTCGCGGAGACCGGCTCACGAACGCCGGTGACGACCCCGGGCATCTCCCGTTCGGCGCGGAGGAACGCGTCCTCGTTCGGGAAGAGATCGGTGAGCGTGACCTCGGCCGAGCGCCCGTGTTTTTCGCGGAGACGCTTCACGAGCGAGAGCACGGGCCCGCCCCCGCCGGAGCACAGGTCGACGACGCGGCTCGTGCCGACTCGGTTCATCGCGCGGGCGACCATCGGAGCGGCGACCGCGGAGAGCCCGGCGAGCTCGGAGGCGACACGGAGGTAACCCGTCATCGCGTCGCGGAGGCGCGCCGGAAACCAGGGATAGTCCTCGAGCTCGGGTGCGTCGATCCGCGGCATGACCCGAAGATACAGGAAGGCGCGCGAGGCACGTGCTCGAGAGCACGGCGTCGCGCGCCTTCGGGGAGCCTGGGGCTTACCAGCCCGTTGGCTACAAGGTCAGGCGCGAGCGCTCTGGAGAACGCCCTTCTTCTTCGCGGGGGTCGGAGCGCGTGACCGCATCTTGCGATCGATCCACTCGGTGAGCGGAGCGGCGACGTAGATGCTGGAGTACGTGCCGGCGATGATGCCGACGACCATCGCGAACGCGAAGTCCTTGATGACGCCCGTGCCCCAGATGAAAAACCCGAGGACCGAGAGCATCGTCGCGCCGGAGGTGAGGATGGTGCGCGAGATGGTTTCGCTGGCGGAAAGATTGATGATTTGGGCGAACGTCTTGCCGCGGTGTTTGCCCAGGTTCTCACGGATGCGGTCGTAGACCACGACCGTGTCGTTCATCGAGTAACCCACGATCGTGAGCACGGCGGCCACGGTGGAGAGGGTGACTTCCTTCTTGAAGATGATGAACACGCCGATGACGACGACCGCGTCGTGGAGGCACGCGAACACGACGCCGGGGGCGAAGCGGAGGTCGAAGCGGAACGCGAGGTAGACCATGATGGCCAAGATCGCGAGGGCGACCGCGTTGCGCGCGCTGTCGCGGAGCTGCTTGCCGGCCTTGGGACCGACCCACTCCACGCGGAGGGCCTTCTCGGGGACCATGTCTTTGCCGAGCTGCTGCGAGAGCACGTCGAGGAGCTGGTCGCCGCGCGACTGGAGCTGGAGCTCGACGCGGTGGTCACGAGCGCTGATGACCTGCGGCGCGGAGCCCTTGCGGAGCACCACGGTGGGGACCTTCTTGATCTGCTCGGAGATCTTCGCGAGGTCCGGCTCGGCGTCGTAGCGGAGGGTGATCTTGTCGCCGCCTTGGCTGAACTTGACCTCGATCGCGCGAGCGTTCGCGGGGCAGGTCTTGTCGTCGCCGTTGGGCGCGTTGCCGTCGTTCGTGTAGCAGAGGGCGTTGCGGACCTCGGCCTTGAGGCTGTCGGTGACGGCGCTCACTTCTTGGACACGGATGAGGAAGTGACGATCGGGGTGCGGCTCGGAGGCCACCTTCACGACGTCGGGCTCCGAGAACTGGTGGCTCTTCTCCACCGCCTCGCGGATCTTTCCCTGGTCGATCGGCTTCTCGAACGCGAGCTCGAGCTCGGTGCCGCCGCGGAAGTCCGTGCCGTAGTTGGGGCCCGGGTAGATCATGAGGACGATCGACCCGACCATGAGCACGACGCTCAGGGGGATGAAGAAGCGCCACGCGAGGCGCATGAAGTCGAAGGTACGGCCTGGCTTGAAGAACTCCATGTCAGAACTCCGCGCCCACGCTGATCTTGTTGGTCTTGCCCTTCGCCCACCAATCGAACACCACGCGTGTGCAGAACACGCCGGTGAAGAGGCTGGCGATGATGCCGATGATGAGAGTGATGGCGAACCCCTTCACGGGGCCGGTCCCGGTTTGCGCCAGGATGAGGCCGGTGATGAACACCGTCACGTGACCATCGACGATCGAGGAGAATGCTTTGTCGTACCCGGCCTCGATGGCGGCGCGGACACTTCTACCGGCACGTAACTCTTCACGAATTCGCTCGTTTATGAGCACGTTCGCGTCGACGGCCATGCCGATCGAGAGCGCCAGACCCGCGATGCCCGGGAGCGACATCGTGCCGCTGAAGGAGGCCAAGATGGCCATCTGGAGGATGAGGTTGAAGAGCACCGCCGCGTCGGCGATGAGCCCAGCGCCGCGGTAGTAGATGACCATGAACACGAGCACCAGCATCGAGCCGACGACGGCGCCGATGGCTCCCTTGCCGATCGCGTCCTCGCCGAGGGTGGGTCCGATGCGGGAGTCGTTCGACTTGGCGATGGGCGCGGGGAGCGCGCCGGAGCGGAGCACCAGCTCGAGCTTCTTGGCGTCCGCTAGCTGCCGCTCCGGATCGCCGGAGCCGAGGGTGATGCTCGCGCGACCGCCGCCGATCTTGCCCTTGATGACGGGGGTGGAGTTCACCTTCTCGTCGAGGATGATGGCGAAGCGGCGCTGCACGTTCGCGCCGGTGACCTCTTCGAATCGGTCGGCGCCGGCGGGGCTGAACGTGATTTGCACGTAGAAGCCGCCGAACGTGGACTGCGTGTCGCGCGCGACCATCGCGTCCGTGATGTAGTCGCCGGTGAGCTCCGCGCGGCCGTAGAGAAAGACCGTGCGCCAGCCGTCCTCGGTGGTCTTGCCGGTGTCGGGATCGAAGCTCGTCTGCTCCTCGAAGCTGACGGTGTGATCGTCGGGGACCGGGAGCGTCTTCACCCAAGCGCGGAAACGCTCGAGGCACTTCTGCATGGTCTCGTTGTCGCGCTTCATCATGCGGGCGAAGTGCGTCTTGACGCGCTTGCCGGCGCCGGCGGGGGCCTCCTCGAAGCGGATGTCGAGGTTCTCGCCCTCGGGCAAGTCGGTGTCTTTGATCTTCCCGAAAAAGTCGTTTTCGTCGTCGAGGAGCTTGAACTCGAGGCGGGCGGTCTCGCTGACGGTCTTCTTGATGTCCTCGAAGGCCTTGTCGTCGTTTCCGGGGACCTCGATGATGATGTCCTCGTCGCGGGTGGTGACGCTCGCTTCGCGGAGACCCATGCCGTCGACGCGGCGGTTCACGGTCTCTTTGGCCTGCGCGACGGCGCGGTCCCGAATGCGCGACTCTTCTTCGGGGCGAACCTTGAAGGTGGCCTTGTTGCCGCTCTTCGCCATGCTGAGCTCGGTCGTGAACTTCTTGATGAAGCGCTCGTCGACCTTGGCGACATCGGCCGGATCTTTGAACTCGAGGGTGATGCCGCTCGACTCGACGGGCGAGATTTTCACCTTGTCGCCGAGCTTGTTCATCTCTTCGCGCGTCACGCGGCCTTCGCCGGTGTGGAACTGATACGCGGTCGCCAGGTCTTGGCGCATGTCGTCCATGAAGCGATCGCGCTTGTCGCGGATGGCCTCTTCGACCTCGACCGTATAAACGAGGCGCATACCTCCTTGGAGGTCGAGGCCCTTCACGATCCCGAACTTGATGTGGTCGCGGATGTAGGCGGGGGCCTTGATGCGCGGGGCCTTCGCGGGCTCACCCTCGGCGCTCGCCGGGATCGAGAGCGTCTCGATCGTAGGGAGCAGCGCGACGATCGAGCCGACGAAGACCGTCAGGATGAAGCCTGCCTTCACGCGCCAGCCGATGTCCATCATCGGCAGGAGAGTGAACGCGGACCACAGCCCGATGAGCGCTGCGCCGAAAACGGCCCAGAACGCATCTTCGCGGTAGAACAGGTAACCCACGACCACGCAGCCGAGGGTGAGGATGATGGCGTTGCGTTTCTGGGGAGTCATGAAGGGGCGAGGAAGGGGCTTAAGGTCGGTCGTTGCGCCTCACGTGAGTGAAGCGTGAAGGGAGAGCCTACGCGCGGGTCACTTCTTGTCGCCGGCGACCGCCTTCGCTTCCTTGAGGTCCTTGTCCTTCGCTTCGTCCTTGTCCTTCGCGGGGGCTTGCGCCTCGAGGGGACCGAGCGAGCTCGCGAGCACGCGCACCGTGGTTCCGGGCGCGATCTTCACCTTCGCGATGCGCTCGTCGGACTCGATGAGCTCCCCGATGAGGCCGGACTGCGTGACGACGGTGTCGCCCTTCTTGAGGTTCTGACGAGCCTCTTGCTCCTTCTTCTGCCGGCGCGACATGAGGAAGAAGAACGGGATCATGATGAGGAACGGGAGAAACATCATGATGGGGCTGCTCTGCTGCCCGGCCGCTGCGGGAGCGCCGCCTGCTCCGGGCGCGCCTTGCGGCTCGGCCACACCCGGCGTGCCCGCCTTCGGACCGGTTTGCTGGAGCGAGAACAGTGAGGAGAGTGAAGCAGAGCCCATCATCTTGATTTCCTTGCCAATTTGTCCGCCGAGAGGGACGAGCGCGCCAGGTGGCGTCGCGGTTTCCCTTGGCCGCGCGGCTCGAAAACGAGCACGCGGGATCGGGCAGAGGGGCCGGGATTAGCCCCAAGTCCAGGGAACGTCAACTTGGGGCGTGCATCCCCGGTACGGAAGATGGCCGCGGGACGAAATCGAACCGCCCCCTCGGTGCCTCTCGCCGTCCCGGATCGTTCCTCGTGACGCGGTGGAGACCGCGCGCCCGCCGGTCTCGAAGCGCATCACTCGCGACGCCGAGAGCTCGGGCCCGCGACGAGACCAGTGACGGCCTACGCGACGCCCGGTGGTGCGCCAACGCTTTCGTTGGCCCTGACGCACGCGGCGCGGCGCTACCCGTGAGGTTGACGCTCGCGCTCAGTGGAGGTCCGCGGGCGTGATGCCAGCTTCTTCGAGCTCCACGAACGCGCCACCTTACAACTGAAGCAACCTCGGCCTTTCGATGGCCGACGGTGTTCAGCGACTCGCGACGCGGCGAGAGCACGAGCGAGTGCCCGGTGGAGAGCACCGCTCGCGGGTACTCCACCACGATCGGCTCGAAATATCCCAGCTCGGGCCCGTGCTCTTCGCGCGCTCCCTTCGTGAGTGGACGATCTCGCTTCGCTTCGATCGCTCCGGATCGGACGCCCGCTACGGACTGAGCTCTGCCCTCATCGCAGCGCCTGTCGTGGGGTCGGCGTAGTAAAGGGCCGAGCACGTTGCGTTCGGCTGCGCGCCGGGACGATCCCCGATGGAAACGAACGTCGTGTACGGGCAGTCGACCGCCGGTCGGTGCGCCATCTTGGAGGCCTTCGATTCTTCGTCGTAGAAGAACAGGGTTCGCAGATCCTTCGACATTCCCGTAGGCGCGCGCACCTTGGTGCCGTCGGCGCTGGTGTTGAGGAGCTCGGCCTGGAGGACGACGACCGCCTGCTCGTAGCCGCTCGCTTTCTTCGCGATTTCGGTGAAGCCGAGCTGCCCGGGACCGACGCCGACGCGGGTGAGGAAAAAACCGCCGTTGTCGAGGGCGACCGGGCCCCGGAACTGCTGCCCCTCGCTGCCGAAGTTGAACCCGTCGCCGGTGGGAACACCGAAGGCCTGCCCGGCGCCACCGCGAGGCAACCGACGCGCGTTGCTCGCTTGTGTAACGAAGAGCTCGAGGCCATTGCTCGAAAGGCTCGCCCCGGTCGAATCGATCGGAAACGGTACCGCGATGCCAGTAGGGAACGCGTCGACGGCGCTCGTGCGGTCGGCGACACGGAGCGTGGTGCCCGCATCGTCGGCGTCGAAGACCGCGATGTGGAGCTCGTTCGGCGTGACAGACGCGAAGCGCCCAGCGACGCCAGCGACCGGGACCCCAGCGCCGAACGTGCGCGTCGGCGAGCACAGCGGCGGGGCCATCTCGACACACGGATCACGATCCGCGTCGGATCCGTCGGCGCGGGCGTCGCGAGGAGGCACGGGCACCGCCGAGTCTGGTGCAGAGCCATCGCGCCCAGCCGACGCGTCGAGAGGCCCCTGCGTCGGCTCGTCCGAGCAGGCGAAGAAGAACGCAGGTGCGAGCGCCAAGAGCGTGGCGCCCAACCGGGGAAGGGCAAAGTGAGACAAGCGCATGAACGAGCGGATTATTCGGCCTGTTCGCAGTCGTAGCGCTGGGACCAAGAGTTGAGCGAAGGGGTCTGCTGCCCGTCGCTCGTGGGTACGAACTCGGCGCTGATTCGGAGCACGCTGCGCGAGCCGCGGATCGGGAGCACACCGCCGGCTTGATCCGAGTCGATGAGGATGCCGCCGACGGGGGTGTCGGGGGTGAACCCCTGCGCGAGGTGAACGTCAGCGAGCGGAGCGGCCGCTGCGAGCGTGACCGAATCTCCTGTCTGGGCGCGAAACTGGATGCGCGAGTTGCCTGGTGTGTCCACGTCGGCCGAGTACTGACGCCAGCGCACTCGGGTGCCCGTGGCGCACTGGGCGATGAAGTCACGAACGAACGTGCCGGTCGTGTAGAGCGGGGCCGGCGCGGGGGGCGGCGCGCCGACGCAGGCCGAGACGTCGAAGAACATGTACTCGAGCGCCTTCTCACTCTCCGTGAGCGGGTTCGTCAGATTGCACTCGTTCGGAAAGGTGGTGTTGCTGGAGCGGCGGTAGTTCACCGGCGCGACGTGCGAAGAGAGGTAGACCACGCGCCCCTCGGGGTTGGCCGCACCGACAGGCGTGTCGAACGTGACGTGGTGCACGTAGTTGTAGAAGCCGAACCCGAGCGGGTTGTAGTTCGAGAGCCACGTGTGGCCGTTCGGAGGCAACGCGGAGAGCGCGCGACGGCGACCTTCTGCGAAGTAGACACGGTTGGAGGCGTTGAGGCCGTTGTTGGCGACGAGCCAGTCGTAGAATTGCTGTGCGCGGGGCGCGCCGGTGTTGACGACGGCGTCCTGCGCCCCGACGCCGGTACCTGCGTTGTTGAACATGTTGTCGCCCGGATCGGTCTTGTAGACCGCGGTGCCCGGGTAGATGTTTCGCGCTCCGCCCCCGTCCGCGTCGTGCCAGAGGTAGAGGTCCGAGAGGTGTGTCGCGAACACGCGACCGCCGTGGTCGGCGAAGGCCTTCACACGGTCGACCTCGGCGTTGTTCGGGTAAAACGAAGGGTTGTTGGTCTTGCGTCCGCCTTCGCATGGAAGGACGAGCATCCCGTGGCGATCGAGCTCTGCCTGCGAGGCGAGGAGCGATGCTCGCTTCTCGGGCACCGGGCCGTTGTGGGGAGCGCTCGAAGAGAGCTGCGGTCCGCAGGTGCCGGAGTTGTTCGCGAGGCAACCTTGGTAGACGTGAACGCGCCCGGGGCCCGAGGGGTGGGTGAACTCGCTGACGTCGACGCCGATCTTCGCGACGAAGCACTCGAGCGTGTCTGCGTCGCCCGTAACGACGGCCATCTGCGGGATGTTGCCCTCGGTGCGAGTGCGGGGGAGACGCACGTTGCCGAGGTTCTGCGTCGCGCAGTTGGCGACGAGGGGAATGACCTTCCTCCAGCGGCCCGTTTGAACCACCATATTGAAGGGCATGCCGTTCGTGTAGCCGTTCGGGAGCTGGAGCGAGAACGAGCCGTCGAGCGCGGACTGAACACGAACGCCCGGGAGACCACCGCCCGCGCCACCCGTCAAAATCGTGGAGCACGAGTCCTGCGCAACGCCTTCGGGGAGCGCCGCCATGGCGCCCTCTTGAAGGAACACGTACACGTTCGGGAGCGGAAGCGCGTTCGCGGGGTCGAAGATGCGACCGTTGATTCGCGTTTGGCAGGTAACGGCCGCGGCGAGGGTGACGCCACCGTCCGCGACCGCGAATCCTGGACCCGCGTCGAGGCCGGTGGGGTTGTCGTTGTAGGTGCTGCAGAGCGGGTTGCAAGCATCGCCGCAGCCCGTGGGGCTCCCGAGGGCCATCGGGCTGACGCTCGTAAACACGTTTCCGATGCCCTTCGTGGTGAGCGGGCCCGTGTCGCACGCGCCCCATCGGCCGCCTTCGCAGCTTCGACGGCCCGCCGCGCACACCATGCCGCCGCGTTCGGAGGGGACCTTGTGCGCGCACTCGACCGTCTGAGCCCCGCTGCACGCGCAACCCTCGGTGGGCGTGCGGCACTCGGCGCTGGTCGGCGGCGTGGGCTGCCCTACCCCGAATGGAACGGTGTTGCTCGAGCACGCGGCGAGGACCGCGCACACGAAAGAGCCGGAGATAAGCAGCGCGAGCGCATTTCGTGAGGGCACCACGACCTCATCATGGCACGGCTTTTCAGCCTTGGCACCGAATTCGATGAAAATAGGTGCGAGCCTCGATATGGCAAGATTGACCTTTTTTCATACCCTAGCGAGATAGCCGCTCGGTCGCGGACTTACTCGTTGCTGACGCAGTCGTAGAGCTGCTGCCACTCGTCGAGACGGGGCGAACCGCCAGCTCCGGCGTTGAACGTCATGTAGACGCGGAGCCAGCGTTTGGAGCTCGTCGCGCCCTCGTCGCGAAGGCTTTGCGAGACCGGGATCGGATCGCCCAGGCCCGACGTCTCGGTGACCCACGCCGGGGTCGCGGCGGCGGGGCTGTTCGTCGGGTTCGCGGTGCCGATGCCGACGGTCGCCGGCGCTGCCGCAGGGCCCGCGGGGAGCTCGGCGAGGGTGTTCGCGGTGGCGGCGCGGAAGTCGATCGTGCTCGCCGTCGGCACCGCAGCGCGCCAGCGGAAGAGCTGCCAATGAACGCCGTGACCGGTCGGGCACACCGCTTGGAAGTCGCGGACGAACGTGGTCGACGTGGGGAACACACACGAGGAGACCGCGCGCTCGAAGCCGCGCAGCGTGAGCGTATAGTTGCTGCCGGTGGTGTTGCGCTCGGCCTGGAAGACGGAGACCTCGTAGGTGCGACCGGCGACGAGCCCGAGGGCGAGCGCGGTGACGGGCGAGAGCGTCACAGACCCTGGCGCGGGCCCGTGCACGCCGCCCAGATCGACGGCGAGCCGCCCGTTGATGAACACGAAGACGTCGTCGTCGCCGTTGAAATCGAGCACCTCGCCGCCATTGAACGTGAACGGGTAACGGAGCTCGCTCGTGAAGTGGAAGTTGCGGCCAGTGGCGGCGTAGTTGCCCCACCCGAGCCCGTCGATCGGGAAGAAGTTGTTCGACGAGAACCGATACGAGGTGTCCGGTTGGCGCGTGAGCGTGAGCGAGCCGATGATGGTCTGGTTGATGGGGTCGTCGTGGTACCACTGAAAGAACGACGCCGCGTTCTGCACCGTGGTCTGGCTCGAGAGAAAGACCGGCTTGCGATCTGCGGCGAGGAGGGGCTGCACGATGCCCGGTCGAACGCCGGCACTGAAGCCAGGAGCGGGCTGGAAATCGAGGCTCGTCGAAGGCCGCATGTCGCGATAGATGACAGGCACGTTGACGCTCGGCGCGAGCCCGCTCGTGACCGTCGTGCACGTGGCTCCGCTCTCGACGGTGCACGTCGACGAGCACCCGTCGCCGTTCGTGGTGTTGCCATCGTCGCACGCCTCGGCGGGAAACTTGATGCCGTCGCCGCAGACCGCGACGCACTCGCCGGTGGGGCAGCTCACCTCGCGCTGGCACGTGGACGAGCAGCCGTCGTACGGACGAACGTTGCCGTCGTCGCAGCGCTCGGCGCCTTCGATCGTGCCGTTGCCGCACGTGGCCGGGATGCAAGGCGCTCCTGGTGTCGGACACTGGAATCCGATTTCGATGAAGCAGCCACCGCTGCAGCCGTCGCCCGCCGTGACGTTGCCGTCGTCGCACTCTTCGCCGGCTTGGACGACCGAGTCGCCGCACTGCGCGGTGGTCGCGACGAGCCCGCCGTCGGCGAGACGAAACCCGGGCCCGGCGTCGATCCCCGCGGGCGTGTCGCTCGTGACCCGGCAGTTCGGATCACAGGGGTTGAGGCCACCGTCACCGAACGAAGAGCAGTCGGCGGGCGTGCCGAGCGCCTTCGTGGTCACGCCTCCCGCGCTCGGAGGGGGTGAGACGCTCGCGAGCAGGAGCGTGCGCGACTGCACCGACACCGTACCCGTGGGACGACAGGCGCCCCACCTCCCCGCGTTGCACTGGCGCTTTCCTTCCGCGCACCAGATGAAGTCGTCGTCGCCGGTGAGCTTGTAGCCGCAGGCGGCTTCGCCCCCGGTGCAGGTGCAACCTTCGTTCGGCAGGGAGCACGCTTCGCCGACCCCGCCTCCTCCCCCGCCGTTGCCGCCTGTCCCGGCGCCGGTGCCCTCCCCGCAAGCCACGACCGCGCCGATCACGCCGAGGACGGCAACGACCACGAAGAGGGACCGCTTCGGGGATGGTCGGAGCATGCCTCGCCGACAAGCACGATCCGGACCTCGTCAAGAACACTCCGTTCTGCGCGGTATTCTCGCCCACGTATCCCGGGAAGGATGCGCAACGAGGTAAAGGCTCACACCTTTTTTCGTATCGACGCTCTGCGTCTTGGCGCTGCCGGCGACGATCCTGCGCGCTATCGTAAACCATGAACGCGTTCCGCCGCCGCGCCGCAGGCCTCACCACGAGCGTCGTTTTGCTCGCGGCCGTCATCGGCGCGTGCTCGCAGCAGACCTCCCCTCCGTCGGCCATTGTCACGCCCACCCCTGGAGGCACGTCCACGACGAGCCCCGACGGGGCACCGCTTCCCCCCTCCGATGCCGCGATCTCGGACGCCAACAGCGCCGACGCGGCGGACACGGCCGACGCAGCTCCCTGCCTCGGGGACACCTTCGACGGCGGAACGGCCCCCCTCGCGCGGTGCCCTGCGGGTGCGTGCAAAGCGGCCTGCGAGCGGGTCGTCCCGAAGTACAAGGGCGGGGTCGCCGACGCGATGGTCACCTGCCTCGCCGCCGCCACGGCGTGCGATCCCGCGCGCGACGTGACGACGTGCCTCGACCGCGCCCTCGGACGCGCGTGCAACACCGCGGAGGCGACCGCCACGTGCAGCTCCGTCGTCACGCAGTGCGATCCGAACGCGGGCGGCGTCGGGAGCGCGATAAGCCAAGAAGGCTGCTCTTGGATCGTGCGCGGCATGACCTCGGCGGGGAGCGCGGAGCTCGTCGCGTGCATTCGCGCCAAGATCGCCGCCGGCACCTGTCCTCGCGAGGTCGCGACCTGCGCGGAGGACGTGCGTCGCTGACGACGTTCTGCTCGTCAGTGAGTCTTCTTCACGACGTCTGCCGGGGCCGCGTCGCGTGCGCAGCGGAAGCCGACGTTGGGCCCCGACTCCAACGCCGACCCCCAGCTCCGCGTGCTCGCGCGGCTTCGCGAGGGGGCGCTCTGGAACCCGCCGCCACGAAGGGTGTGGCTCGCCCCCGAGCGCGGCGCGACGTCGCTCACGTGCTCTGCGTACCAGTCTTGTGTCCACTCCTCCACGTTGCCAGAGAGGTCGAGCACACCGAACGTGCTCGCGTTCGCGGGCACGCTCCCCACGCGCCACGGGTGGGCCGCGCAGGTGCGCCCCGAGTTGTCGCGAATGAGGGTGTTGG
>JAAFHV010000196.1:12125-17843 GCA_013297655.1 Myxococcales bacterium
CCCAGGGGTACACGTACCCCGCGGGACCGCGCGCCGCGAGCTCCCACTCGACCTCGCTCGGGAGCCTTTTTTTCGCGTATCGGCAGTAGCTCTCCGCGTCTTGCCATCGCACGCACGAGATGGGGAGCTCGGCGTCACCGAGGTCGAACGTGCACTGCGCGCTCGATCGCCTCGGGGGCTCGCAGTGCTTGGTGTCGACGCACCCGCGATACGCGCCGACCGTGACCTCGGTCTTGTCGATCCAGAACGTGGGCGCGAGCACGACGTGCTGGGGCTTCTCGTTCGGCGGCGTCTTGCCGAAGTTGAGGCCCATCGGAAACCGGCCGCCGGGCACGAGTACCATCCCGTCGCGCTCCTTCGTCTTCACGCGCACGATCCCGACCAGCTTCGGCTTCGGCGTCTTCGTGGGCTCGTCCGGATCTTGCGACGGATCTTGTGAAGGATCCGCGGGCTCCTGGGCGGGCGGAGCGGGGCTCGCGAAGGTGGAGCGCGCGCCGAGGCCGAGCGCGACGAGGGCGGCCAGCACGAGCCCGGAACCGAGGGCGAAGGAACGTAACCGAGACCCGTGCATGTTACATCTTCGGGCTGGACGGGAGCTGTTCCATGCGCGGCTGTGGGCCGGGCTTCGCGGGCGGCCGGTTCGGCGGCGGCGAGGCGGAAAGCGGGGGACGCGTGTACACGTGCGCGGCGGGCGGCGGCCCCACGAACTTCACGCAGACCCCCGCCGCGTGGGCGCGGGTGTACCCGATGTCGATCGTGGTCTTCACCACGGCGTCGCAGCCGAGCTCGGCGCCGCGATCGGCCAGCGCGCGCGCGACGTCTTCCGGGTTCGCCATCGAGCCGGTGCCGAAGGCCTGCACGAACCCGAGCTCCTCCATCACGCGGCCGACGTCTTGGCCCTCGAGGTAGAGCTCCACCCGGCCCCCTGCCGGCGGCGTGGTGGGCCGCTTCAGCATGGCCGAGTGCGCCTCGACGGTGCCGCAGCCCGAGCCGAGCACGACGAGCGCGAGCGCGACGAGCGGCGCGGAAGAATGGGAGGGACAGAGGCGCCTGGTGCGAGCGCCCGGCGCGGTGTTTTGGCTCATAGCGCCTTGCCTTCGCTGTCGGCGGGAACCGGCTCCGTGGGCGTGGGGACGGGCGCGGGCGCGGGCTCGACCGTGGGCGCCCCAGGAGGCACGGGCGCGGCAGACGGGCCCTCCGCGCTGCGATCCGAGTATGCGTGCCCGATCATGCTCACGACGACGACCTCGTCGTTCGTGGTGTACATGCGCTGGCCGGCGCACTGCACGCGGGTGCCGCACGCGTAATAATACGTCTCGAGGTGCGTGCGGGTCACCAGCTCGAAGCGGGCGCGCACGGCCTCGATTTTTGCAATATTTCCGCCTATTTGCGCCACCTTTTGAACGAACACGGGGAGCAGCGTGTCGATCGTCGATTCGGCTTGCGCGGCGCTCACCTCGACGAGACCGAGATCGACCGCCGCGGGCGGGACCGCGTTCGCCGCGTAGATGGAGACGGGGCCCGAGTACGCCGGTTGACGCGGGCCGGTGGCCACCGCCGTGCCTCGCACCGTCGAGCACCCCGTAGACGCGAGCGCGGCGGACGCGAGCGCGGCGGACGCGAGCACGGGGAAGTAGCGGGACAGGCGAAGCATGGCGTTCCTCTCGCGGGTATCTTGGGCCTCGCGCGTCGAACCTTCAAGGGCATGCCCTCGATAGTGCGAGCGCGAGGTCCGCTCAGAGGAGGTTCGCGGCGAGCTCGGCGAGCTCGCTACGCTCACCCTTGGACAGCACGATGTGGCCGGCGCACTTCTCGCCACGGAACTTGTCGGCGGCGATGGTGAGCCCGTTCGAGTCGCTGTCGACGTACGGGTTGTCGATCTGCCCGGGATCGCCGGTGAGGACGATCTTGGTGCCGTCGCCGGAGCGCGTGATGATGGTCTTCACCTCGTGGGGGGTGAGGTTCTGCGCCTCGTCCACGATGATGAACTGCTGCGGCAGCGAGCGGCCACGGATGTACGTGAGCGGCTCGACCTGGAGCTGCCCCGACTCGAGCAGCTCGGCGTAGGCGCGGGAGCCTTTGCGCTGACCGTTCGAGAACAAGAACTCCAGGTTGTCGAAGATGGGCTGCATCCACGGGTTGAGCTTCTCGTCCACGTCGCCGGGCAAAAAGCCGATGTCCCGGCCGAGGGGCATGACCGGGCGCGACACGAGGATGCGGGTGTAGATCCCGTCTTCCACGGTGCGCTTGAGGCCCGCCGCGATCGCGAGGAGCGTCTTGCCGGTGCCGGCTTTGCCCACGAGCGTGACGAGCCGGATCGACTCGTCGAGCAAGAGATCGAGCGCGAGGCTCTGCTCTTTGTTTCGCGGCCGCACGCCCATCACGCCGTCGCGCGGGACACGGAGCGCGATGACCCCGCCCTTGGTGCCGTCGTAGCGGCCAATCGCGGTGTGGGACTCGTTCTCCGCGTCGCGGAGGAGCACGCACGTGTTGGGCATCATGCCCTCGCTCGGCGCGAGGTCGAGGAAGCCCTCCTGGAAGAACGCGTCGACGTGGCCGGCGGGGACGATGACCTCTTGCACGCCGGAGTCGAGCTTCTCGGCCTCGACGCGCTGGTTCTCGTACGTCTCGCTCGGCATGCCGAGGGCGTCGGCGCGGATGCGCAGGTTCGTGTCCATCGTCACGAAGACGGTGGGACGACCGTGGTCCTCTTCGCGCACGTCGAACGCGGTCTGCAAGATCGCGGCGTCCATCGCGTCGGTGTCGATCGCGCTCGGGAGGCTCGGTCGCTTCTGCGGCACGGCGACGCGAAGGAAACCTCCGCTCTTCAAGGTCACGCCCTTCGACAGCGAGCCCTGTTCGCGCAAGCCGTCCAAAATACGAGCGATTTGCCGCGCGTTGCGGCCGCGCTCGGACCCCTCGCGCTTGAACTGGTCCACCTCTTCGATGGCGTAAATCGGGATGATGACGTTGTTGTCCTCGAACCGGAAGATGGACTGCGGGTCGTGGAGGACGATGTTCGTGTCGAGGACGTAGTTCTTCTTCATGATTTCTTGTTGGGCCGGCGCGAGGCTAGCGCCTCCGGAGCGGGCGCGAGGGCGGCACTCGGAAAGTGTGCCGAGCTTACGCGCACCTTTCGCCAGGGAAAAGCACGGAAAACGGCCACCCTAGGCGATTACGCTGGCGCGCCGCGAGCGGGCCTCCCGTCCACGACGGTGGCACCGTCGCGCTCGGAGCACCCTCGTCGCCCGCTTCGGCGCGCCGCGAGCGACTTCTCGGCCAGCGCGCGGTGTGCGAGGGTGCACCCCATGACGCGCCCGCCCACGACGTACTGGGACTACATCAAGGTCGAGGAGCTGCTCGGTCTCCAAAATGGCATCGCGAGCACCGACGCGGAGCTCGAGAACGACGAGGTGCTCTTCATCGTCGTGCACCAGATCGACGAGCTCTGGATGAAGCTCGCCCTCCGCGAGCTCGTGACGGTGCGGAACCTCTTCGCGCGCCCACGGGTGCCGGAGCAGTCGCTCGCCAACGCGGTGCGCGGGATCCGACGAATGGATCTCTTGTTCCGGAAAATGGCGGAGCACTTCGCGGTCATGGAGACGATGACGACCCGCGACTACCTCGCCTTCCGCGACAAGCTCTCGCCGGCGAGCGGCTTCCAATCGGCCCAGCTCCGCGAGATCGAGATCCTCCTCGGCCTCGGTGACGAAGAGCGCATCTCCCTCGGCGGCGAGGGCTCCTATATGGCCGCCCTTCGTGCCCCCGGAGGCGGCGAATCCCCCGCGTCGAAGCGGGTCGACGCGCGCCTCGCCGACAAGCCCACCCTCCGCGACGCCGTGCACGCGTGGCTCTTTCGCACGCCGATCCAAGGGTCGCTTCCGGACGATCCGAACGACGAGGCGAACGTGCGCGCGTTCGCAGAGGCGTACCTCGGCGCGCACTCCGTGGCGACCGATCGCACGATGGAGCTCGCGACCACGAGCGCGCTCACGCCGGACGATCGTGTTCGGCTCGCGGGCCGCTACGCGCGCGAAAAGGAGACCACGCGCGCCTACCTCCTCGCCGAGGACGTCGAGGCGCCCGAGGCGCGACGCACCGCCGCCCGCATTCGCGCCGCGCTCGTCTTCCTCGAGAGCTACCGCGAGCTCCCGCTCCTCGCTTGGCCGCGGGAGGTCCTCGACGCCCTCGTCGGTCTCGAACAAGCGTTCGTCGTGTTCCGCCAGCGCCACGCGCGCATGGTGGAGCGCATGATCGGTCGCCGCACCGGGACCGGCGGATCGGCGGGGGTCGACTACCTCGACCAGACCGCGCTCAAGTACAGGATATTCCGAGACATTTGGGCCGTCCGTACCATCTTGGTGCGCGCCGCGGTGCTGCCGGCGTTGGAGAACCCTGGCTCCTACGGGTTCGCGGGCGAAGGCGAAATCGCGACCGGCGGTTGAGCTCGGCGCCCACGATTCGTCTCTTCTGACACGTCGCAGCGCGGAAGAGACGTTGTGAGCTTGCGCGCAGAGGAGGAACATCCCGCCCGTGCACCTCAGCCTCTTCGACATGTTCACGATCGGGATCGGTCCCTCCAGTAGCCACACGGTAGGACCGATGCGCGCCGCGCGGCGCTTCGTCGAGCGGCTCGACCTCGACGGGGTGCTCTCGCGCGTCACGCACGTGAAGGCCGAGCTCTTCGGCTCCCTCGGGCACACGGGTAAGGGCCACGGCAGCGACGTCGCGGTCATGCTCGGGCTCGAAGGCGAGAAGCCGGAGGACCTCGATCCGGACACCGTGCCCGCGCGCATCGCCCACATCCGCGCGACGAAAGAGATCAAGCTCCTCGGCTTCGCGAACGTGCGCTTCGACCCCGGCACCGAGCTCGTCGAGCGCGGCGGCGCGCTCCTTGGACGCTCCGGAGGCGCGAGCCTCGTCTTTCATCGCCGGCAGTCCCTGCCCGCGCACCCGAACGGCATGCGCTTCACCGCCGAGCTCTCCACCGGCGAGACGATCGCGCGCGAGTACTATTCGGTCGGCGGCGGCTTCGTGGTGAACGAGGGAGAGGCCGAGGCGGCGATCGGCGCGAAGACTCCCCCGCCCTACCCGTTCAAGAGCGGCAACGATTTGCTCGCCCTCACCGAGCGCACCGGGCTTTCGATCAGCACGCTCCTCCTCGAGAACGAAAAGTCTCGCAGGTCGGAGGCCGAGGTGCGCGAAGGCATCGCCAAGATCGCGCAGGCGATGAAGAACTGCGTAAAACGCGGGTGCGAACGAGAGGGAATTTTGCCCGGTGGGCTCAAGGTCCGGCGGCGCGCGGCGGCCCTGTTTCGGAGGCTCACGTGCGATACACGGACGACCGATCCGCTCCTCGCGATGGACTGGGTGAACCTCTGGGCGCTCGCGGTGAACGAGGAGAACGCGGCCGGTGGTCGCGTGGTCACCGCTCCGACGAACGGCGCAGCGGGGATCTTGCCCGCGGTGATGCACTACTACCTGCGCTTCGTGCCGAACGCGAACGACGACGGAGTGGCGCGGTACCTCCTCACGTGCGCCGCGATCGGCATGCTCTACAAGACGAACGCCTCGATCTCGGGGGCGGAGGTGGGCTGCCAAGGCGAGGTGGGGGTCGCGTGCAGCATGGCGGCGGCGGGCCTCGCCGAGGTCATGGGCGGCACCACCGAGCAGGTGGAGAACGCGGCCGAGATCGGCATGGAGCACAACCTCGGGCTC
>JAAFHV010000197.1 GCA_013297655.1 Myxococcales bacterium
CCCCTAAGCCCCGCGCCCCCCAATGGCCCCGAGCGCCACCCCCCTTCAGAAGGGCCCGAGCCGATCACAAAAGCAAAAAGGGCACAGCCCCGTAGGCCGCGCCCCTCTCGCATCACCCGAAGGTGACGTCGACGATCACTCCGCCGGCTTGAGGCCGCGGATCTGGTCGACGCGCACGAACGTGTAGCCCTCGGCCTTGAGCTTCGGGATCATGTACTTCACCATCGCTTGCGTCTTCGTGTGGATGTCGTGGAGGAGCACGATCCCGCGCTTCTTGTCGCGGATCTCCTTGAGGTAACGATCGCCGCACTGCTCGGGAGTGAGGTTGTACTGCCGGCCCCAGCAAGCCCAGTCGGCGCCGTAGCCGCTCGCCATGTCGCCGCCGATGTCCCAGTAGATGTTGCCGATGTAGTGCTTGGTCTTGTCGCTGTTGTTGAGCGCGGTCTGCACGCCGGCGCTCCAGCTGCCGCCCGAGGTGCGGAGGTACGAGGGCGCGCCGCGCTCGATGTGAGCGGCGATCAGGTTGTCGGTGCGGGCGATCTCGTCGACCATTTGGGAGGTCGCGAGGCGGGCGAACGACGGGTTGATCGGGTGCGTGTAGGTGTGGTTCGCGATGAGGTGACCCATCGCCGCGATCTTCTCGGGAGCGGCTTTTTGCGCCGTGCTCGCGACGATGCTGGTGCCGGTCATGAAGAACGTGGACACGACGCCGTTGTCCTTGAGCCACTGCGCGAAGTCGACCGAGCTCGCGCGCGGGCCGTCATCGAAGGTCATCGCGAGCTGCTTGTCGCTCATCTTGTCGGCGCCGCGGAGGTTGTTCCGCTCGGTGAGCGCCTCGGCAGAGTTGCCCTCGCCGATCACGTCGAGCTCGGCGCCCGGGTCTTCGGTGTTGTTGCCACCCGGAGTCTCGGCGACCTCGGCCGAGCACGCCGCGAGGACGAGCGCGGCGACGGAGACGACGGCGAACGGGGCGAGGACCTTGCGCGAAAGCAGCATCGAGGGGGGCTCCTTTGGGCGGCTATGCCGCCGTAACTTTCTAGCTTTTCCACGCCGACCCCACCCTTTCAAGCGGAAAGCGTGGAGAGACACGTGAAATACCGGGCCAGGGCGCGGACGCCACGCTTTCCGGTGCGATGTGGGATACGCCCTCGCGGCGCGCAACCTTCCCTAAGTGGTCCGTTCGTTCGCGCACCGCGCGGCGTGCACCCTCACGTCGCTGGAGGCGCGAGCCTCGCGTCGCTCTGGAGGCGCGAGCCTCGCGTCGCTCTGGAGGCGCGAGCCTCGCGTCGCTCCGGAGGCGCGAGCCTCGCGTCGCTCCGGAGGCGCGAGCCTCACGCTCAGGTCGGAAGCCACGCGAGCGCGAAGAAGCGCACCTCGATCCCGGTCTTCTTCGGCTTCACGATCGGCGCGTCGATGGCAGGCAATTGCGCCGCGTTGGCGATCTTCTGCGCCTCGGTGCGGTACTCGAGATCGAGGGCCTGGCCCTTCGCCTGGAGGTCGGCCAGCTTCTGCCGCTTGTCCTCGAGGGTGCTCTTCGCGCGCTGGATACGACCGGCGTTGCGGGCGACCCCGGCGGCGCTGCCCAAGATGCGACGACCGCCCCCGCCGAACGCAGAGAGCACGCTCGCGCCGAGCGAGAGCGCGGAGCCCACGTTGTCGAAGCGGGCGTCGCTCTCGCGCTGCACCACGTCGCCATGGGCCTTCGCGAGCTCGGCGCGGAGCTTCTCGAACTTGGTTTGGTACTTCGCGTTCAGCTTCGCGATCGCCTCGTCGCGCTCTTCGCGGAGCTTCTGGTCCACCTTCGCGCGGAAGCTCGCTTCGCTCTCGCCCGGCGCGCCGTAGAGCTTCCACTTCGCGACGAATGGCCGCGCGAGCCCCTGCGTGTCGCACAACCACGAGACGAACGCCTTCTCCCACGCCGCGAAGCTCTTCGCCTTCGTCGCCTCTTTGGGGAGCTCCGCGAAACGTGCACCCTGCACAGGATCCGAGACCAGCTGCGCGGGACCGACCTTGCTCCACTTCGCGCGCGCCCAATCGGCAGGGACGGCAGACGGGACGAGTGGCGTCACGAAGGTGACCTCCCGCGCGTGCTCGAGGTCCGACTTGGCGTCCGAGAACCGCACCTGCGCGCTGCCGACGAGCACCGGCACGTACGTCGGCGCGGGGCCCGTCGCAGGGAAATACACTTCGCGAACCGCGTCCGGGACGGCAGGTTTCTCGGTGCTCACGCCATCCCGCGAAGACTGCGCGTCTTGGGCGTCCATGACCACCGTCTCGCCGGGACCTGCTTTTTCCCTCTCGGGAGCGGTCTTCGTGGCGAGCAGCGGGTGCCCCGCCATGAGCTTCTTGATCTCGTCGCGACGAAGCGGGCCGCGGAGATACGAGAGCGTGAAGCGGCTCTCCATCAGGAACGGGCCCGGCTCGCGCACGTCGTGGACGACGAAGGTGCGCGGCGGGAGGCCGGCCAAGGTGCGCTCGACAGCGGCCTTGTCGAAGCCAGCGCCGGGGCTCGTTCCTTCGAGGCCCTCGAGCACGCGTGCCTTGTCGCGCTCGGTCTGGAGGCGCCCCACGAACCAGGTGCCGCAGTTCGAGAGCCCTTTGTAATCGATGTCGACCGGGTTCTGCGTCGCGAGCAAAACGCCGAGCCCGAACGCGCGCGCCTGCTTCAAGAGCAGCATGAGCGGCGGCTTCGACGGCGGGTTCTTCACCGGCGGGAAGTAGCCCACGATCTCGTCCATGAAGAGCAGCGCGCGGAGGCTTGTGGTGCCCGATTGTGCGCGCATCCACGAGACCACCTGGCTGAGCAGGATCGACACGAAGAACATGCGCTCCGCGTCGCCGAGGTGCGCGATCGACACGACGGCGACACGCGGCTTGCCTTCCGGCGTGCGGAGCAGCTTCGCGATGTCGAGAGGCACCCCCTCGAGCCACGCCGAGAAGCCCGGCGCGGCGAGCAAATTGTTGAACGTGACCGCGAGCGAAAACCGCTCCTTTTCGGGGAAAAAGCTCTCCAAATCGAGCACCCCGACCTTCTTGATGCCCGGCTCGCGAATGCGCAGCACGAGCGCGGCGAGATCGACGTCTTGCCCTTTTTCCCACGCCCCCGCGAGCAAGGTCGAAAGCAAGATGTGCTCGCGCGACGAGAGCGGATCCGCGTCGATGCCGACGAGCCCGAGCAAGCTGGTCGCGACGGTGGACACCCGCTCGCGGAAGAGCTCGCTGTCCTCGATCAGATCCGCCGGCGGCGCGGCGAGCGAGGCCATGATCGAGATCGGGATCCCGACCTTGCTGCCCGGCGTGAAGATCGCGACGTCGGCCGCAGCGCGCAAACGAGCGACACGCTCCCCCGTTTGATGGCTCGCGGCGAGACCCTCCCGCCACTTCGTCGCGATCGCCTCCGGATCCTCACCCTCCGGAACGAACGGCGCGAACGACGCCGCGTCGAGCGCAGGGAACGTCAGAAGCAAGTTCGACAGATCGCCCTTCGGATCGATCACGAGCGATGGAATGCCGTCGATCGCGGCCTCTTCCAGGAGCGCGACCGAGAGGCCGGTCTTCCCGCTGCCCGTCATGCCGATCACGACCCCGTGGGTCAGGAGGTTCTTCTGCGGATAGGTGTAGGGTGCACCATCTTCCGTTCGGCCGAGGTAAAAAGCCGAAGGACTCTCGATTAAGGCCGCTCGCCCATCTTGTTCCACCACGCTCATGGGGCAGGGGTTACCCTCTTTTCCGTGCCCGTGACGGAAAAAGCGGACGATCGCGCGCCGGAGAGCGCGCGGATCGCGGCGCCGCCCGAAGAGACCAACGTCCTTCAGTCGACGATGGCGGCGATCTTCGCGCCGCGGCGCTCGGTCCCGATCGTGGTCGTGATGGTGCCGCTCCTCTTCATTCAGCACGTGTACAGCCGCGAGGCGGGGGCGCTGCTCTTGGGGGCGCTCATGTGCGCGGCCTTCGTGCTCGTGGCGCCCACGCTGTGGCGGCACCTGTTCCCGATGGCAGACGACGGGAAGAAGCGGAACCCGTTCAGCTCCGTGCTCATCTACGGCGGCGTGGGGATCGCGCTCGTGGTCGGCATCGGGCGCGGGCTCGCCGATCTCGTGGGGATGGGCACCACCTTCCTCACCTCGCGCCCGAGCTTGGCGGTGGAGGTCGCGCTCTTCTGGGTCGGCGGCTGGGGCCTCGCGCGCGACATCGACTTCGAGGAGAACCTCCGAAAGGAGCGCCTCCGCGCCAACGAGCTCGAGCGCGCCAAGGAGCACGCCGAGCTCGTCGCGCTGAAGAGCCACCTCGATCCGCACTTCTTGTTCAACACCCTCAACGCGATCGCGGAGTGGTGCCGCGCCGACGGAAAGGTCGCAGAGAAGGCGATTTTGCAGCTCTCGGGCATGCTCCGCACCGTGATGACCGGCATCGACGCGCCGGGCGGCGTGTGGCCGCTCGAGAAAGAGCTCGAGCTCTGCGACGCGCTGTTCTCGCTCTACCTGGTGCGCGATCCGGAGATGTTCGTCCTCGAGAAGAAGCTGCCCTCGCCGCTGCCGAAGGTCTCGGTGCCGCCGCTCTTGCTCTTGCCGCTCGCAGAGAACGCGATGAAACACGGACCCTCGAAGGGCCATCGCGGCACGGTGCTGCTCGCGGTGGAGCCCTCGGGAGAGAACCTCGTCGTTCGCGTCGAGAACCCGGGCGCCTACGAAGGTCCACGCGACGGCGCGCACGGCCTCGCGATCGTCGAAAAACGTCTGTCCCTCACGTACGGAAAGAGGGCCACCTTCACGATCACGAAAGAGGGCGATCGCACCCGCGCCTGCATCACGATCCCGCTCCCCCGCGGCGAAAGGAAACCGAGTTGACCATCATGCGCGAGCCTTCTTTTTCCCTGGTCTCATGCCCGAAGGTGCCCTCGTGACGGCGGAGAGCGCGCCGCTCCGGGTGCTCGTGTGCGACGACGAGCTCATGGCGCGAAAGCGCATCGCGAGGATCGTGTCGGAGCTCGCCGGGATCGAAGCGGTGCTCGAGTGCGCGAGCGGCGAAGAGGTGCTCCGCGTGCTCGGCGAAGAGGACATCGACGTCGCGATCTTGGACATCAACATGCCCGGGCTCACCGGCATCGAGACCACCGCGAAGATGCCGGAGGAGCGCCCTTACGTCATCTTCCTCACCGCCCACCCCGAGCACGCCCTCGCCGCGTTCGACGTCGGCGCGGTGGACTACGTGATGAAGCCGGCCGAGAGCGAGCGGATCGAAAAAGCGATCGTGCGCGCACGAAGCTTCTTGGATGGCCCGCCTCGTTCCGCGAGCGCGGGCGTGGGCGCGAGCGCGTCGTCCACGAACGAAGGCTCGGCCCTGAAGCGCCTCGCGGTGCCGACGAAACAGGGTGTGATCTTGCTCTCCCCGCTCGAGATCACGCACGCGATCTTCGATGGTGCGCTCGTCACGGTGCACACCGAAGGCAAAAAGCTGCTCACCGATCACACTCTTCAAGACCTGGAGGACAAGCTCCCGAAAGACACGTTCGAGCGGGTGCATCGGCGCGCCCTCCTGAACCTCGAGGCCGTCACGCGCCTCGTGCCCTTGCCGAGCGGCGGCTACACGGCAGAGCTCCGCACTGGCCTCACGGTCGAGATCTCGCGCCAGTCCGCGCGCAAGCTGCGAAGGCGCCTCGGGCTTCGCTGACCGACCTCGCTTCGTTTCGCGAGCAGCAGAAAGGCCGAGCGTCGCCGCCCGGCCTTTTCTCGCGTTCGAATGCGTGTACCCGATCAGTAAGGCCTTTCGCCCTTCAGCATGACGAACCCCGATGGATCCGCGTGCACGCCGTTCACGGTGGTGCCCCCGTTGTGGATCGCGGGGAAGAAGGGCTCCATGCTCTGCGGGAAGCCGAACGCGGGTTTGGTGAGCTCCTCGAGGCGTGCGAGCTCCGCGCTCGAGAGCGTGACCTCGAGCGACTTCACGTTGTCGTCGAGCTGGGCGAGCCTGCGCGCGCCGATGATGGTCGAGGTGACCCCGGGCTGGGTGCGTACCCACGCGAGCGCGACCCGAGCGACGGTGCTGTCGTGGGCTTTGGCGATCGCGGCGAGCTCGTCCACCAACGTGTAGGTCTTCTCGGTAAGAAACGGCTCGAGGAACATTCCGCGGTCGGCTTTGGTCTC
The DNA here is from genome assembly GCA_013297655.1 of Myxococcales bacterium. Taxonomy (GTDB): domain Bacteria; phylum Myxococcota_A; class Polyangia; order Polyangiales; family Polyangiaceae; genus JAAFHV01. Next base: position 6,144 of record JAAFHV010000197.1, read on the forward strand.
GCCCTTGTTGGCGCGGGTGTACTTGCCGCTGAGCGCGCCGCTCTTCAAGGGCGACCACGGCGTGATGCCGAGGCCCAGCTCGTGCGCCATCGGCACGAGCTCCTGCTCCACGCTGCGTTCGAGGAGCGAGTACTCGATTTGGAGACCGATGAACGCGGACCACCCGCGGAAGCGCGCCGTCACGTTCGCCTCCGCCACCTTCCACGCCGGCGTGTCCGAGACGCCGATGTAACGAACCTTGCCCGCGCGAACGAGGTCGTCGAGGGCCGCCATCGTCTCGTCGATCGGCGTGTGTTTGTCCCAGTTGTGGAGCCAGTAGAGGTCGATGTAGTCGGTCTGCAAACGGCGGAGCGAATTCTCGCACGAGGCGACGATCGTCTTTCGGCTCGAGCCGCCACCGTTCGGGTCGCCGGGGTAGAGGTTGCCGCTGAACTTGGTCGCGAGCACCAGGCGCTCGCGCTTGGCCGCGTGACGGCCCACGTGGTCGCCGAGGATCTTCTCGGAGTGGCTCTTCGTGTAAAAGTTCGCGGTGTCGATGAAATTGCCGCCGAGATCGACGTAGCGATCGATGATTTGCTGCGACTCTTCGACGCTGGTGCCCCAGCCGAGATCTTCACCGAAGGTCATCGCGCCGAGGCAGAGCGGGCTCACTCGAAGGCCGGAGCGGCCGAGCGTAACGTAATGGTCGAGAGACATGGTTTATCCTTGGCTCGTGGTCGCGGTTCGCAGATCGTTCAGACACGTGATAGTTTGAAGACAGCGATTGTTTAAACATGAACCAATTGGGGAGCAAGGGCCCGTGGGCAAAATAGACGGGCTCAAGATCTGGTCGCTGAACTACCGGCTCATGATGACGGTGATCTCCAGCGTCTCGCCCGCGATCGGGGAGCTCGGCATCGAGACGAAGGAGCTCTTCGTGCTCGCGGAGGTCGACGAATACCCGCACCCGGCCGAGCTCGCGGCGCGCCTGTCCATGCCGAAGCCCACGATCACCGTGTACGTGAAGCGCCTCGAAGCGGCCGGGTTCGTCCGTCGCGAGATCGATCCCGGCGATCTGAGGCGCCACCGGCTCCTCGTGACGGCCTCCGGTCGCAGAGTGCTCACCCGCGGTCTCGCGCTGCTCGAGGGCGCGTTCGACACCCGCCTCGCGAACCTCGACTCGAGCGAACGAGCCAAGCTCCAAGCGCTCCTCGAGAAGCTCGGCTGAGCCCGCGCGGCGCTGGGGCGCGAGCATCGGCCCGGGGCATTTCGGGGGCGTCGTCGCGAAACGAGTGCGAGCGGTCTCGGGAGCCAGGCGAGCGGTCGCAGAAATGAAGGGGTTCGGCTGTCAAACAGTCATGACCCCCGCAGCCCCCCCGCCCACGCCACCCGAAGCGCTCTACCCGCCCCACCACGCGCCCGGCTACGGCTACGGCGACGCGCACGCAGCACCCACCGAGCGCGGATATGCCGGGCCGTACTCGGCGTACCGCGGGCCGCAGCCTCCTGCGTTCGTGCCCCCGCGTCCCTCCGGCACCGCCAAGCCGCGTGAGCTCCTCGGCCTCGCCGCGTTCGTGGTGCTCGCCGACTTGCTCGTGTACTCGTTCGGCGACCACGGGCTCGCGCAAGCCGCGTTTTTCCCTCTCGCCGCGCTCCTCGTCGTGCTCGTGGCGAAGAAGGGAGCTCCCTCGGCGAGGCTCGTCGGTGCGCTCGGGCTCCTCGGTCTCGTCTCGGCGCGCCTCGCATGGGCAGGCGCGGGCTTCGCGACGATGCTCGCTGTGGGGCTCGTGTTCGCGGTCGCGGTGCTCGCGCGCGCGAAGGGAGCTACCCTCGCCGACGTCGCGTGGACCTCGCTCACGAGCACCTTCGCGATTCCGAGCCGCGTCGCGACCGCGCTCCGTGGGGCGCGCAAGCTGGTCGGACAAGGCACCGGCGCGAAGGACGGACCGCGCTTCGCGTGGAGCACGATCTTCGTGCCGGCCGCTGCGCTGCTCGTGTTCGCGGGGGTGTTCCTCTTCGCCAATCCGGTCCTCGAAGCCTGGACGACGCGCCTCCTGACGAAGATCCAGCTCCCCTCCCCGGTGCGCCCGATCTTCTGGTTTTTGGCCTTCGCCGTAGGTGCGGCCCTCTTCCGCCCCGCGCTCCGTCGCGCGCTCCAAGGCACCCTCGGGAAGCGCGCGCACTCCGCGATGGACGACGCGACCTTCGTCACCGATACGCGCCTCGCGATGGCGCGGAACACGCTCTTCGCCCTCAACGCGATCTTCCTCCTCGAGAACGCGGTCGACGCGCTGTCGCTCTGGGCGGGTCGCCCGCCGGCGGGCCTCGGCTACACCGAGTACGCGCACCGCGGGACGGCGTGGCTCACCTTCGGGCTCATGCTCTCCACCATCGTGCTCGGCGCGATCTTCCGCGGCGCGTTCCACTTCGATGCGCGTGTGAAGACGATCCGTACCCTTGCGTATGTTTGGGCGGCGCAGAACTTGATCCTCGCGCTCGGGACGTTCCGCCGCATCCAAATCTACGTCGACCTCTCCGGCCTCACTTCGGTGCGCGTGCTCGGCATCTTCGGCACCGCGCTCGTCGTCACCGGCTTCTGCTTCGCGATCCGGATGATCCACGCCAAAAAGAGCATCGGATGGCTCGTGCACCGAAAGCTCGACGCGTTCGTCGTGTTCACGGTGCTCTTCGTCGCGGCGCCGACGGACTACCTCTCCACGCGCTGGAACGCCTCGCGCATCCTCGCGGGCCAGTACGCGCCGCTCCTCAACGTCGTGCAAAACACGGCCGACGACGAGAACGTCCCCGCGATGGTGAAGCTCCTCGATCACCCGGATCCGGTCGTGCAACGCGGCGTCGCCGGTCTCCTCGCGCGGCGCCCCGAGACGAACGATCTCTCCCTCGCCGGGAGCCTCGCGAAGCGCACCCTCGCCGAAGCCGGCCCTCGCATCGCCGAGCTCTCCCCGAAGGACGCGGTCCACGACGACGTCGCCGCCCTCGTGAAGCTCTCCGGCGCCGCGAACGAGGACGAAGCCCGCTTCGACTACCGCGGACGCGGCGGCACGAGGTCGAACGATTTCTGACCGACGGGCTTCGGAGCGCGCGAATTTCGCTACGCATTGACGGCATGGGCCACCCTTGAAAGGGTGCGCCCATGCTTCCGATCGATCTCAAGGGTAAGCGCGCCTTCGTGGCGGGCGTGGCAGACGACCAGGGCTTCGGCTTCGCGATCGCGAAGGCCTTCGCGGAGGCCGGCGCGGAGATCGTCGTCGGCACCTGGCCCCCCGCCTACAACATCTTCACGACCCTGCTCCGTCGAGGAAAGCTGGACCCCTCGCTCGTGCTCTCCAGCGGCGAAAAGTTCGCGTTTTCGAAGATTTACGCGCTCGACGCCGACTTCGACAAGCTCGAGGACATCCCGGAGGAGACACGCGAGAGCAAGCGCTACAAAGAGCACGGCGACTCGTCGATCGGCGGCGTCGCGAAGAAGCTCGTCGAGGACTTCGGGGAAAACCCGATCGACATCGTGGTGCACGCGCTCGCGAACGGACCGGAGGTGAAGAACCCGCTCCTCCAGACGAGCCGCAAGGGCTATCTCTCCGCGGTCGGCACGAGCGCTTATTCCAACGTGTCGCTCGTGCAGACGTTCGGTCCGCTCATGAAGCGCGGCGGTACGTTCCTCTCCCTCTCGTACCTCGCCGCCGAGCGGGTGATCCCGGGCTACGGGGGCGGCATGAGCTCCGCCAAGTCGGCCCTCGAAGGCGACACCCGCACCCTCGCGTTCGAGGCCGGTCGCATGTGGGGACACCGTGTAAACTGCATCTCCGCCGGCCCGCTCGCCTCGCGCGCGGCTTCGGCGATCGGGTTCATCCACGACATGATCGCGTACACGACCGCGAACTCGCCGCTCCCGGAGGCCCTCACCGCGATGGAAGTCGGCGCCACCGCCGCGTTCCTCGCGAGCCCGCTCGGCGCCGGGATCACCGGGTCCACGATCTACGTCGACAAGGGCTACAGCATCATGGGGAAGACGGTCTAAATCTTCGACCGCGAGCGCTCGTCACCGTAGACTCTCGGGGTGCGAGGCTCGAAAATCATCAGCGGCGTCGCGTGCTTCTGTTGCGCGCTCGGGCTCGCGGTGTACGGCTGCGCGTCCAAGTTCGTGGTCGACGCCGCCGATGGCGGGTCATCCGCATTTCCGCTCCCGGACGCGACGACGACGAGCCCCACGCCGACCGACGGGGCTCTCCCGCCGAGCGATGGCGGCGGGGACGGACCTGTCGCGCCGACCACGCGCTGCACGCCCGGGGCGGCGTTCGGTCCGCCCGAGCTGGTAGCGGAAATCTCGACGACCGCGGGCGAGCCTGCGGCCGCGCTCACCCCGGACGAGCTCACGATCTATTTCTCGCGAAACGGGACGCTCATGATCGCGACGCGCGCGACGCGCAGCGCTCCCTTCGGGAACGTGCGCAGCGCGGGCCTGCCGAACGGCGGCGCCGACGACAACCCTGCCCTCACGTTCGACGGGCGGCAGCTCTTCTTCTCCACGACCGAGCGCGGTGACAGCGGGTCGGCCGAGGTCTACGTCGCGCAGGTCGTCGACGGAGGTCTCGCTTCGCCTTCGCCGGTGCGCGGTGTGCCCCCCGAGACGACCGATCCGTTCCCCAACGGCGACGCGGGGGCGCTTTATTATTCGGCCGGACGCGACGGAGGCACGTCGGACATTTTTTTCGCGACCGGCCTCGGCTCGCCCGCCGTGAACGAGCAGCGGCTCGCGATCAGCGACGCAGAGTCCGACGGCCAACCGGTTCTCTCGCGGGACGAGCTCTCGCTTTATCTCGGGAGCCGGCGCGCCGGCACCGTCGGGCTCTCGGACATCTTCGTAGCCACTCGCGCGCGCGTGGGCGATCCGTTCGCCAACGCGGTTTCGCTCGGCCCGGTCGTGAACAGCGCCGGGAACGACCTCCCGGTGTGGATCTCGACCGACGCCTGCGTGCTCTACTTTACGAGCGATCGGCCCGGCGGCGCAGGTGGTCGCGACATCTACCGCACGACCCGCGGTCGCTGACGCGCCAGACACATGCAGGATGCATCGGGTTACGCGCGCGGCAGCGAGGCCGCCCCGAAGACGCGCGCTCACCTCGCGAAGCTCCGAGCGCCGGACCGGAGGTCGCTCGAGCGCGATTCGACCTATTTTTTCCGGGGAGGGGCACCATAGGCCGGCGCCGCTGCGTGGCCGGTGCCTCGTGTGTTCGGCACCGTCCCCAAGCTCGGTAGGCTGGCATCGGCGGTGTTGGGCGGAGGTGCGCTCGGGGTCGCCGCGTCCTCGACCGACGGGGTGTTCGGTACGTCCTTCGGATCGACGGTCGAGCTCGTCGGAGGAGCGGGCGGGCTCGGATCGGGCGGAGGCGGACCGCCGTACTTCGGGCTGCACGAGACGGCCGTCGCGAGGGCGACCCCTCCGAACGCGAGGGCGGCGCGCGACGCGAGCGAGCGCACGATCGTGGCCCCTCCCACAGAAGCCCCCAGGTCGCCGCAGAAGGGGCACGCGGCGTCGGATACGCGGCGGTGGCGATCGCACGTGGCGCAGAGCACGAGCGGAGAGGGGGGGCTCATCGATGCAGGATACATCGGACTTGGGGCCGCGCGCCGAAGTCGTCGTCCGAACTGGCGCTCGACCTTCGCGAGGTCCGCGGTAGAGTTGCGTCATGTCGCGCCCCTCGGTCGCTCTCGTCGCTTCTGCTTTTGCGCTCGTCACCTCCCTCGGCGCATGCACCACGGAGGAAGAGCTCCCTCCCTTTCCCACGCCTTCGAGCACGGCGACGTCGCGTCCGCGACGACCAGGATCGAGCGAGCCGCAAGGCTCTGGCGCGAAGCCGAACCGCAGCACCTACGAGCGGGCCTGCACCACCAACGCCGACTGCGTGCTCGTGAGCTTCGCCGAGTCCGCGTGCGACACGTGCAAGTGCCCCAACTTCGCGATCGCGGTCGACGATCAGCGCAAGTTCTTCGACGAGGAGCAGGCCTTCCGCGAGACCTGCACCGAGCCGGACAAACCCTGCCTCGCCGATTGTGCGCCCCTCGCCGCGCGCTGCGTGGAGAAGCAGTGCACCGTCGTGACGACCGGCAGCGCGCCGGTTCGCGACAGCGGCGTTGTCGACGAGGACGCAGGCGAGCCGGCCGACGCAGGCGGCGACTGATGCCATCGCGGGCACCGCGCGCGTGAGCCTCGCGCGCCGAACGTGATGCCGGCCACAGGCGCCCCTCGGAAGCCGAAGGGCGCTCGTTCACGCTACGAAACGGGTCTTTTTTGCGGCTTCACGACTCCGTACGGGTTCGGCAAGAACACGCCGTCGTACCCGTACTCCTCTGCCGCGTGGAACGTGAAGTACGGGTCACGCAGGTGCCCTCGGCCGATCGCGATCAAGTCCGCGCGCCCCGCCGCGAGCAACGTGTTGGCTTGGTCCGCGGTGGAGATGTTCCCCACCGTGATCGCGGGCATGTGCGCTTCGTTCCGCACCTGATCGGCGAACGGGGCCTGGTACATGCGCCCATAGAACGGAGGCCTCGCGCCCGCCGCGGTCTGGCCGGTAGACACGTCGACCACGTCGCAGCCGGCGTCCTTCAGGGCACGCGCGATGACGACCGCGTCGTCACCGTCGTTGCCGCGCTGGTTTTTGGGCGCCCAGTCGGTCGCGGAGAACCGCGCGCTCATCGGCTTGTCGTTCGGCCACGCCTCGCGCATCGCGCGGAACACCTCGAGCGGAAACCGAAGGCGATTCTCGAGGCTGCCGCCGTACTCGTCCGTTCGCGTGTTCGTGAGCGGCGAGAGGAAGCTCGCGAGCAAATAGCCGTGTCCCATGTGCAGCTCGAGCAAATCGAAGCCCGCCCGCGCGCCGCGCAACACCGCCGCCACGTGCTCGGCGACGACCCGATCCATGTCCGCGCGGTCCATCGCCTTCGGGACCTGCGAGTGCGGAAAATACGGGAGCGCAGAAGCCGACACGAGCGGCCACGCGCCGTCCGCGAGCGGCTCGTCCATGCCCTCCCACATGAGCTTGGTGGCCCCTTTTCTGCCGGCGTGGCCGAGCTGGAGCCCGATCTTCGCGTGCGTCTCGCGGTGCACGAAGTCCACGATCTTCTTCCACGCCGCTTCTTGTTCGTCGTTCCACAGGCCCGCGCAGCCATGTGTGATCCGCGCGTCCTTCGCGACGCAGGTCATCTCCGTCATCACGAGCCCCGCGCCTCCGGTCGCGCGGCTCCCGTAGTGAACGAAATGGAACTCGCCGGGCACGCCTTCGTGTGCAGAGTACATGCACATGGGAGAGACCACGATCCGGTTCGCGAGGGTGGTCCCGCGGAGCGAGAAGGGCGTGAACATCGGCGGCACCGGGCGCTCGGCGTCGCGGGCAGCCGGCGGAGCGCCGTCCTCGAAGGAGCGCGTCACACGATCGACGAAGCCGGGGTCACGGAGGGCGAGGTTGTCGTAGCCGATCTTCTTGCTTCGGGTGAGGAGGCGAAACGTGAACGCGAGCGGGTCGAAGCTCGTGTAGCGCTTGGTGTGCTCGAAGAAGAGCAAGCTGTCTTGCGCGGCGGCCTGCGTCTTCTCGACGATGATGCGGCGCTCACGCTCGTAACGAGCGAGGGCGCTCGCGATCTCGGATTTTTCCTTCACTCGGATCATCTCGCCCGCGAGCGCGATCGCGTCTTCCATCGCGAGCTTGGTGCCGGAGCCGATGCTGAAGTGGGCCGTGTGCACCGCGTCGCCGACGAGGACCACGTTCTCGTGGCTCCAGTTTCGGCAGCGAAGCGTATGAAAATTCAGCCACGCGGAGCGATTCGAGAGCAGCGCATGCCCGCCGAGGTGCTTCGCGAAGAGCTTCTCCAAGAACGCGACTTGCTCCCCTTCGCTCATGGTCGCGAGGCCCGCCTTGGCGAACGACTCCTCGTCGGTCTCGACGATGAACGTGCTCGTGTCGGCGTCGAACTTGTAGGCGTGCACCTGGAAGAGCGCGCCGCCGGCCTCCTTCGCCTCCTCGAAGAGGAACGTGAAGGCGTCGAACGTCTGCTTCGTGCCGAGCCAGATGTACTTGGCCTTCCGCTTCTCGAGCGACGGCGCGAAGTGATCGGCATAGGTCGCGCGGGTCTTGCTGTTCAAGCCGTCGCTCGCGACGAGGAGATCGCACGTCTTCCGGAGCGCCTCCACGTCGGCGACCTCGGTCTCGTGGACCACCTTGACCCCGAGCTCCTCCGCCCGCTCGCTCAAGATGTCGAGGAGCACGCGCCGCGAGATGCCGGAGAAGCCATGGCCACCGGAGCGGGTGCACGTGCCGCGGTAGTGGACGTCGATCGCGTCCCAGTGCGCGAACGCGCGCGTGATGCGCTCGTGGGTCGGGCCGTCGTTCTCTTCGAGGTACGAGAGCGTCTCGTCCGAGAAGACGACCCCGAAGCCGAACGTCTCCCCGGCGCGATTTCGCTCGAGCACGGTGATGTCGTGATCGGGCCGCGCCTTCTTGAGGAGCAACGCGAAATAGAGGCCCGCCGGACCGCCGCCGATGCAGACGATATGCATGCCCCGTCATTACCAAGCCCGGCCTTCGAGGGGTCGATTTCCCCGCCCTTGCCCACTCCCTGAGTCGGGTGCCAGCGTGGCCTGTCTGGATCGCGTGCCGGGATCCTTGGTTGTCCATGGACCCACGCAGAAAAGTGTGAGAACCTCAAAATAGCCGCAAAATCTGTATGTGGGACAGCGGCACACCTTTCGCAACACTGCATCACGTCGGACGGAAGGAGCCCCCGGGCGGGGCTTTAAGGAGCAAGCCAACATGTCGCTTACGGATCTTCTCGCCAAATCGCGTTCCCTCACCCTCGGTGCGCTCGTCGCCATCGGCCTCGGCGCCGGCGCCATCGGCTGTTCGGCCGACGTGACCGGCGAAGAAGTCGAAGAAGAGGGCGTCTCGGTCGACGACATCACGCAGACCACCGACACCAAGGTGAAGCGTCAGTCGATCGGCAACTGCTGGCTCTACGCCGTCGCGTCGTGGTCCGAGGCGCTCAACAAGCGCGCCACCGGCACCGACTTCGACATCTCGGAGTCGTACTGGACCTACTGGCACTGGTTCGAGCAGCTCGCGAACGGCCGCGCCTCGGGCGAGATCTCCACCGGCGGCAGCTACGGCACCGCGGCGGGCATCATCGACCGCTACGGCATCATGTCGGAGAAGGACTTCATCGCCGAGGAGACCGAGGCGGAGATGTCGAACCGCCAGTCGAGCGCCCTCGCCGCCATCAACGAGTCGCTCAAGAACGGCACGCTCAAGGACGCGGCCGTCCGTCGCGACCGCACCAAGGTCCGCGCCGAGCTCGACAAGGCCTGGCGCCTCTCGCCCGCCGTCATCGCGAAGCTCGACGCCGTCTTCACTCCTGGTGTCACCCGCACCCTCGACCGCTCGTTCACGAGCCGCCAGCCGGGCAACAGCATCGTCCGCGCTCGCGACTTCAAGGTTCGCATCTTCAACTTCGCGACCAACCGCGAGAACTCGGCCACCCTCAAGGACGCGATCGGCAACGGTAGCTGGACGCGCACGGGCGAGAAGGCCTTCCACGAGGAGAACTACCCCTCGAGCGCGAACGGCCGCCGCCAGTTCCAAATCGCGGTGCAGCAGTCGCTCCACGCGGGCGTGCCGATCATCGTGTCGTGGAAGGTCGACTTCAACGCCCTCGCGAGCAACGCGGTCTTCTCGAAAGAGGAGCTCGATCGTCGCGGCCCCGGCCGTCAGGGCGGCCACATGACGGTTGTCACCGACTACCAAATCAAGCTCGTCGACGGAAAGCTCCTCAAGGCCGGCGAGAACGTCACGGACCCGAACCTCCTCAAGTCGGCCCTCGAGCCGAACGCGACGCTCGAGTTCTTCCGCGTGAAGAACTCCTGGGGCGCCATCCGTCCCGACCGCTGGAACGAGGCGGCCAAGCCTGGCTACCACGACCTCACCACGAGCTACCTCAACGGCCCCATCAAGGAGTGCGCCGAGAAGAACGGCACCTCCGACGTGACCAACTGCCCGACGAGCGTCACGCCCTGGTGGGACGCGGTCCTCCCCGCCGGCGTCGGTACCAACATCCCGTTCTGATTTTCTAGGTCTCCTTTATCCGACACGACGCGAGCGGCTCCCCCTGGGGTGCCGCTCGCGGCTTTTTGTAGCCGGCGAGAGCCGCTCGCGACCGTCCCGTCAGCGACCCGCGAGGCCGCGCACCAAGAGCAGCGCGAGGTCTCGGGCGCGGGAGACGGCGTCGTCCTCCGGCAAGACGAACAGACCGGGAGGCGAGAGGCTGGCGAACGCGAGCTGAACGAGCTCCGCCGTGCGGAACGCATCGCCGGGACCGAGCTCCCCGTGGCTCTGCGCGCGCGCGAAGAGCTCGACGTAGAGGGCGCGCTCGCGTTCGAAGAAGCGCGCCTGCTCGCGGCGGGTGCCGTCGGTGACGCACATGACGATCTCGAACGCGCGGTCGTTGCGCGCTTTGCCCACGAGGAACGCGCGGACGCGGGCCTCCGCGACGCGGACGAAGGTGACCTCGAGCGCGTTCCCTTGCGCGAGAACCTCGCGCATCGCGTGGATGACCGCGCCGTGCATGGTGCCGCAGAGCTCGGACACGATGGCGTCCTTCGACTCGAACTCGAGGTAGACCGTACCGACCCCGACCCCGGCTTCGCGCGCGATGTCGGCAACGGTGGTCTTCTGCGGCCCGGTGCGGGCGAAGAGCCGGCGCGCGGCCTCCAAGATACCGCTTCGCCGCGGGTCGTCGTTCACATCGCCCATGCGCCGCAGCTTAACCTGCTTCGTGAACGAACGCCGCTCCCGTTCATATGGGTCTCGAGCGTATGGCTTCGCGCGAATCCGACGCCGCCGAAGCCGTGGCCTTCGTGGCCGGGCTAGCGAGGCTCGCGCCTCCGGAGCGTCGCGAGGCTCGCGCCTCAGGAGCGTCGCGAGGCACTCGGGAATCGGAAGTGCCGCCTTGACGTCGCCGTGAACGGTTTTAGGTTCTGTTCACGGAAGACGGCAGGCCGGTTCGAGCGAGGGAAAGTTCCTTCGGCTCGGGCTCCGCGAGAGGGGTGTTCCCTCGTCATCGAAGCTCCGCGTCGTGAGGAAGTGCGCACTCGTTCGGAGGCGTGCAAGTCCCATCACCGACGCTGGCCTGTCGTCTCCGCCAAAAAAGGACCGTCATGACCTCGCACTCGACTCGGGGCGGCGCCCCCACGCCCAAAGAACCACTGTCGACTTTGCCGCTGCGCTCCGGCGTCCTCTTTCCGGGCAGCACCCTCACCCTCTCGGTGGGTCGCCCGCGCTCCCTCGCTCTCCTCCGCACGCTTTATCCCGGCGACGTGATCGTCACGCTCACCCAGAAGACGCCCAAGGTTCAGGATCCTGCTCGCGACGACCTCTTCGACATCGGCACCTTGGCCCGCGTCGAGAGCATCCAAAAGCGCACCGAGACCGACTGGCAGCTCACGCTCACGGGCCTCGATCGCGCCAAGCTCACGGAGCTTTACGAAGAGGGCCCGTTCCTTCGCGCCCTCGTGGAGAAGCTCGAGGAGAACGGCGTTCACTCCGTCGAAGCGGAGGAGCTCTCGGG
>JAAFHV010000198.1 GCA_013297655.1 Myxococcales bacterium
AAAAGCCAAGGCCGACGCTGACGCGAAAGCCAAGGCCGACGCCGACGCAAAAGCCAAGGCCGACGCCGACGCAAAGGCAAGAGCCAAAGCCGACGCGGAGCGAGCCGTCTCGTCCCCTCTCGCAACGGCAGCCGCGAGCGTCGTCCCCGAGAAACGCGCCGCCGCCGCGGTCGCCCTCTCACGTGAAGAGGAAGAGGCGCGGAGGGACGCTCGGAAGGACAAAAATCGTCGTAAATCCGAGGCGAAACGCGAAAAACAGAAGGCTCGACTCGAGCAGCAAGCGCTCGCCCAGAAGAAGAAAAAAGCGCGCCCCTCGCGCGACAGTGAGCCCCTCGCGAAGCCCGCCGACCAGCCGCAGAAGCCTTTCACTAAGGTGACCGCGATCGACCTGCCCGTCGTGAGCAAAGCCGACGAGGACGCGCCGGTCGTCGCGAAATCCAAGGCCAAGCCGAAGGCGGAGGCCGCGAAAGCACGCGCCGCGGCCGCAAAACCGAAGCCCGCGCCCCCCGCGGAACCGACCGTCGACGAGGACGACGCCAGGAAGCCGTCCGCTGCGCTCACGAAGGACGCACGTCCGTTTCCGTGGCCGATCGCGATCGTCGTCGCCCTCGCGCTCTTGGCGTTCGGCGTCTACTTACTCAAGAAGTGAAACGCCGGCCCGCCCAGGCCTCGCGAACGGCGGCGACCGCGACGCGCGGAGGCGACTTACGCGGTTCATTATTGAGGTAAGCTCCGTCACCTCGATGAAGAACGACCTTTTCCTCAGGGCCTGCCGTCGCGAAAAAACCGAGCGTACGCCGATCTGGATGATGCGGCAGGCGGGCCGCTACATGCCCGAGTACCGCGCCCTCCGCGAGAAGTACTCCATGCTCGAGCTCTGCAAGACGCCAGAGCTGGCGACGAAGGTCACGCTCCAGCCCATGGTTCACGGCGTCGACGCCGCGATCCTCTTCGCCGACATTCTCCTCCCCCTCGAGCCCATGGGCGCCCCCTTCGACTTCGCGAAGGGCGAAGGGCCCGTCGTCTACAAACCGGTCCACAACAAGGCCGACGTGGAAGCGCTCCGCGTGATCGAGCCGGACGACGGCCTCACCTACGTGCTCGACGCGATCCGGATGCTCAAGAAAGAGCTCCCCGTGCCCCTCATCGGCTTCGCAGGCGCCCCGTTTACCCTCGCGAGCTACCTCATCGAAGGCGGAAAGAGCGCCCACTTCGCGAAGACCAAGTCGCTCATGTACTCGGAGCCGGAGACCTTCTCGCAGCTCATGGGAAAGCTCGCCGAGGTCGTACGTCGCTTCCTCCGCGCGCAGGTCGCCGCGGGCGCAGATGCGATTCAGCTCTTCGACTCCTGGGTCGGGCAGCTCTCCCGCAAAGACTACGAGGAGCACGTGCTTCCCCACGTGTCCCACATCCTGAAAGACGTGGAAACTCTTGGGGTTCCTGTCATTCACTTCGGCACTGGCACCTTCCACCTCCTCGACCTTCAGCGGAAGGCGGGAGGCACCGTGCTCGGCCTCGACTGGCGCACGCCGTTCAACGAGGGCTGGGAGAAGATCGGCCTCGATCGCGGGGTGCAGGGCAACCTCGATCCGACCGTGCTCTTCGCGCCGCGCGAGGTCGCCCTCCAGCACGCCGCGCGTGTGCTCGAAGGCGCGAACGGTCGCCCTGGTCACATCTTCAACCTCGGGCACGGAATCCTGCCCGGCACACCGGTAGACAACGTGAAAGCCGTCGTCGACTTCGTCCACGAAACGTCGGCTCGGTCATGAGCAAGCTCGGACTCGTCGTCATCGCGCACGGCACCGTCGACTCCCTCGACGACCTGCCCGCATTCCTCACCAACATCCGGCGCGGACACGCGCCCCCACAAGAGCTGGTCGACGAGGTCACCCGCCGATACAGCGCGATCGGCGGCAGGTCCCCGCTGAACGACACCACGCGCGAGGTCGCGGCCAAGCTCGGGCGCGCCACCGGTCTCCCCGCCGCGGCGTGCGGACGCCTCTTCGCGCCCTACCCCGATGCGGCGATCGCGGATCTGCTCGCGCAAGGCGTGACCGACTTCGTGGTCGTACCCCTCGCCCAACACTCGGCCCCGCTCTACGTCGAGGCGGTGCGCGAGGTCGCGAAGAAGGTCGCCCCCGAGGCTCGCGTCTCCGGGCCGGAGAACTACGGCCGCGCGCCGCTCCTGGTGCGCGCGTTCGCGGACAAGGTCGATCGCGCCCTCGCGTCGCTCTCCGCCGAGCAGCTCGCCGTTACCACCGTCGTATGGAGCGCGCACAGCTTGCCGACGGCGGTCGTGCGAGCCGGCGACCCTTACGACACGGAGGTGCGCGCCGCCGCCACCGCGATCGAGGCCAGCCTCGCGCGACGGCCCGGGCGCACCACGATCTGCTTCCAAAGCCAAGGCATGAGCAAGGGCCCTGGGGGGCGTCCCGTCGAGTGGATGGGGCCCACCCTCGAGGCCACCCTCGCCTCGGAAAAGGCGGCCGGCAGCACGCGGATCGTGGTCGCCCCCGTCGGCTTTTTGGCCGATCACGTCGAGATTCTCTACGATCTCGACATCGAAGCGAAGGGCTGGGCAGATGCCGCGTCGCTCGATTTTTCTCGCACGGAGTCGCTCAACGCCGACGACACCTTCGTCGCGGCGCTGGTGTCCGTGATTTCACCTTTCCTCGCGCCAAGCGCGCAAGACGCTCAAGGATCCCGATGAAACGACGAGAGCGGGTGGTGGTGGTGGGCGGAGGCATCACCGGCCTCACCACGGCCTACGCGCTCGAAAAGGCCGCGAAAGACATCGACGTCATCGTGCTCGAAGCGAGCCCGCGTCTCGGCGGCAACATCGTCACCCAGCACCACCAGGGTTTCCTCATCGACGGCGGGCCCGACTCGTGGGTCGCCACCAAGCCCTACGCGACCGATCTCGCGAAGGAGCTCGGCCTCGCCGACGAGCTCATCGAGACGAACGCCGCCAATCGAAAAGTGTACATTGCACACGATGGGCGGCTCCACCCGATGCCGGAAGGGGTCATGCTCGGCATCCCCACCGAGATCGAGCCGATGGTGAAGTCGGAGCTCTTCACGTGGGACGCGAAGCTTCGGATGGGCCTCGAGCTCCTCGTCCCGCGGAAATCGTGGCACGACGGCGAGGACGAAACGGTCGGCGCCTTCTTGCAGCGCCGCTTCGGTGATCAGCTCGCCGACCGCCTCGCGGGGCCCCTCCTCGGCGGCATCTTCGCGGGCGAAGCCGATCAAATCTCGGTCCGCGCCGCCTTCCCCCAGCTCGTGGCCGCCGAAAGGGAGCACGGCTCCCTCATCCGCGCGATGCGCCTGCAAATGGCCACCCGCAAGAAGGCGATGAAGAAGGGCAAAGGCCCCTCCGCGTTCCTCTCCCTGAAGCGCGGGATGGGCGATCTCGTGCTGAACCTCGCTCACCGCATCTCCGGCGAGGTGCGCGTCGACGCAAAGGTCACCGCGATCACCCGCACCGACGAGGGCGATCCGCGCGGACGATTTCGCGTGTTCTCCAACGGCCGCCAACGCATCTTCGCCGACCACCTCGTGCTCACCGTTCCTGCCGCTCCGGCGCGCGCGCTCCTCGCCCCGATCGACGACGCCTTCGACGACGCGCTTTCGGGCTTCGATTACGCGTCGACCGCGACGGTTTTCCTCGCGTTCAAGCGGAAAGACGTCGACCACACCCTCGACGCCTCGGGGTACATCGTGCCGCGCTCGTCCGGGCGCGCCGCGCTCGCCAGCACGTGGGTCGGCTCGAAATGGGAGCACCGCGTCCCGAGCGGGCAGGCCCTCGTCCGTCTCTTCTTCGGCGGCGACGGGCGCGAAGATCTGTTGGCCCTCTCCGAAGCCGAGCTCGCCACCCTGGCCGAGCGCGAGCTCGCCGAGTTCGTGCCGCTCAAGGGAAAGCCCCTATTTTCCCGAGTATTTCGCTACCAGAACGCGAGCCCGCAGCCTCGCCTCGGCCACCTCGGTCGCATGGCCAAGCTCAAGAAAGAGCTCGCCAAGATCAGCGGCCTCTACATCGCCGGCAACGGCTACGACGGGGTGGGGATCCCGGAGTGCGTTCGCCAAGCGCGCGAGGTCGCGCTCTCGATCCACCGCGCGAGGGCGAGCTTGCCCTTCGCGACCGCCGCGGAGCTCTCCGCCGACCGCGGCTCGATCCTCCCCGGCGACTGACGCGTGCCATGCGCCGGCGCGCGACCGAACGCCGCTCGGGCTCGACCTCGACGCTTCCCACGAGACGAGCGTCCTCGGCTACGGTGCGAGTGAACGTCCGCGCGTACCGCGCGGCCACGTGACCGCGCGAAGGATCCCGCGATGAGCAAGAAGCTCCTCTACACGATTGCATCCTACAAATACTTGGAGCCGAGGTTCCTCGCCGAAGGTCACTTCGAGGCCGGTGCGGTGGAGCGCAAGACGTTCCCCGACGGCGAGCGTTACTTGCGCTTGCTGTCGGATGCATGGGGCCGCGACGTGGTGCTGCTCGGCGGCACCCCGACCGACCTCGACTGGCTCGAGCTCTACGATCTCGGCTGCGCGATCTCGCGCGCGGGCGCACGCTCGCTCGACATCGTGATGCCGTACTTCGGCTACGCGACGATGGAGCGCGCCGTTTACCCGGGCGAGGTCGTCACCGCGAAGACCCGCGCGCGCCTCATCTCGTCGATCCCCGGCTGCGAAGGCGGCTCGCGCGTCTACCTCTTCGACCTCCACACCGACGGGATCGAGTTCTACTTCGAGGACGCGCACGTCACGCATCACTTGTATGGTGCACCGATCATCACGGAGCTCGTGCGGCGCGCGATGGGTGACACCACCTACGTGCTCGGCGCGACCGACGCCGGCCGCGCGAAGTGGGTCCAGAGCCTCGCCCGCTCGCTCGGGGTCGAGCCCGCGTTCGTCTACAAGCAGCGTGACTCTTCTTCCGGCGCGCTCTCCGTCACCGGGATCAACGCCGACGTCCGCGGGCGCGAGGTGGTCGTGTACGACGACATGATCCGCACCGGCTCGTCGCTCGTGCAGGCTGGGCGCGCTTACCTCGCCGCCGGCGCCTCGAAGGTCCACGCGGTGGCGAGCCACCTCGTGCTCCCCGGCGATTCACTCGAAAAAATCCGCGCTTCGGGCGTGTTCGCCTCCGTCCGCGGCACCGACTCGCACCCCGGCAGCCAGCAGCTCGCCCCCGAAGACCGCGTCTCGTGCGCCGGGCTCCTCTCGAGCGCCCTCATGCGCTCGTTCAGCTCGCGCAGCACGATGGCGCCAAAGTCGATCTGATCGTACCCGCCCCGACGCTCCGGCCTCGCGATCAGCGTGGTCGGGCGTCCGGCGTTCGGGTCAACGCATGTACCTTACACACGTTTCGCGCGGTCGTCGCGGAGGCGTTGGTACTCGGACCGCGAGTGGGCGGAGAAGATGCGCACGTTCGACTTCGCTTTCGCGAGCGAGCGGAGCCTTCGCTGGTTCTCGCGTCGCGCGGCGTCGTCGAACGACAGGGCCGCCTGAAACAGCTCGAGGCCGGGCGGGCACGAGGGCGGGTCGAGGAGCTCGCCTTCGTGAAAGTACGCGTCCCCCGCGTGGAGCAGCCAGCCGTCACCGTCGCGCACCGCGACCGCCGAGTGCCCGCGAGAGTGGCCCAGCAGCGGCACGAGGAGCACGTCGTCGAAGAGCACACGCACCGCACCGAAGCCCTCCCAAGTGTCGCCCTCGACCTCGTGCACCTCCCACTTCGGGGAATGAGAGAACTGCACCGCGCGGTAACGCTCGCGCTCCTGCAGCGTGGGGCGCGTCGTCGCGGCGAGGTGCTCTTTCGCGAACACGTGCACCTTGGCCTCCGGAAAATCCGAGAGCCCACCGGCGTGATCGAGATCGAGGTGCGTCACGACCACGTCGCGCACGTCGCGTGGGTCGAAGCCGAGCGCCTCGATCTGCCGAACCGCGGTCTGCTCGGGACGAAGCTCCGGCCGTGTCGCGAAGAGAAACGGGCGCCCGAGCTCTTTCGGGGTAGCCACGTCGGCGAGCCCGAAGCCCGTGTCCACGAGGACGAGCCCCTTCGCCATCTCCACGAGGAGGCAGTGCGCGACGAAGGTCGCTCGCCCGAAGAGCGCGCCGCCGGAGACGAGACCACCGCCCACCGGGCACATGGTTCCGCAGTCCAGGTGATGGATCGTGTGCGTCACTTCTTTCCCTTGCGTGCCCGAACCCCCGCGCCACCGGGCTCGCCGTGGGTGTGGTCGTGCGCGTGCCCGGGCTCGTGGGTGTGGGCGCCGTCATGCCCGTGTCCACCGTCGTGCCCGTGTCCACCGTCGTGATCGTGGCCGTGCTCGTGGTCCTGCTCCAGGTGAGCCTGATGGTGGTGAGCGTGAACGTGCGCCTTGCCGTCGTGCTCGTGGACGTGGGCGTGCACGATCCCGGGCTCCTTCCGCGCGATGTCGGTGACGATCTCGAGGCCCCCGTGCTTCACCCCGCGCGTCGCGAGCATGCGCTGGGCGGCTTCTTTCAGCACGTCCGCCGCGCCGCGCATGACGATGACCTCGAGGCAGTGGTCGTGGTCGAGGTGCACGTGCATCGTGGAGCGAACGGCGTCCCCGAGGCCGTGTTGGAGCTCGGTCAGCCGCTCGGTGAGGTCGCGGACGTGGTGGTCGTACACGAGGGTGAGGGCGGCGACGGCGGGCTCGCCTTTTCTCACCTTTTGCTTGGAAACCTCGGCCCGCACGAGGTCGCGGAGGATCTCGGAGCGTGTCGTCCCGCGCGACTCGACGATCGCGTCGAGCTCGGTCAGGAGGGAGTTTTCCATGGCGACGCCGAAGCGGACAAGCACGTCTTTCATCGTGGCGTGGCATCTTAACCGCCTTCGCAGTAGAAGTCGGGCCCGAGACGGGCGAACACCGCCGCCTCGAAGTGCCGAAAGAGAGAGCGCGCCGTGAAGTTCGTCGACGTTTGCGAAGTGAAGGTCCAAGCCGGCCGCGGTGGAAACGGGGCCGTGGCCTTCCGTCGCGAAAAATTCGTTCCCTTCGGAGGCCCCGCCGGAGGCGACGGTGGCCGCGGCGGTGACGTCGTTTTCCGAACGGATCCGGGCATTTCCACCCTCCTGGATCTCACCTACGCCCACACCCTCCGCGCCAAGGACGGCGAAAAGGGTCACGGCGGCGACTGTTACGGGCGCGGCGCGGAGGACCTCATCTGCCGCATCCCGGTCGGCACCCAGGTGTTCGACGCGGAGACGGGCGACCTCCTCTTCGACCTCACCGAGGGCGAGGTCGACACCATCGTCGCCAAGGGCGGGCGCGGCGGGCGCGGCAACATCCACTTCGCCACGCCGCAAGATCGCGCCCCGCGCCGCGCCGATCCGGGCGAGCCGGGGCAGGAGCGCAAGGTGCGCCTCGAGCTCAAGGTCTTGGCCGACGTGGGCCTCCTCGGCTTCCCCAACGCGGGAAAGTCCACCTTCGTCCGCGCGATCTCGCGCGCGCGCCCCAAGGTCGCCGACTACCCGTTCACCACCCTGGTCCCGCATCTCGGTGTCGTCCGGATCGACGACGAGGCATCGTTCGTCGTCGCCGACATCCCCGGCCTCATCCCGGGCGCATCGGAAGGCGCGGGGCTCGGGCTCCGGTTCTTGAAGCACGTGGAGCGCACCCGCGCGCTCCTCCACCTCGTCACGCTCGATCCGGCCGAGGATCGTGATCCCGTCGCGGACTACGACGCCCTGAAGAAAGAGCTCAAGCTCTTCGACCCGGAGCTCGCGAAGCGCCCCACGATCGTCGCCCTCTCGAAGGCCGATCTCCCCGAGGTTCGCGACGCGTACACGGCGCTCCGCGCGCGCTTCGCGAAGAAGAAGGTGAAGCTCCACCTGCTCTCCGCGGCGACCGGCGAAGGCATGCGCGAGATGTCGCAGGAGCTCTACAAGCTCGTGCTCGCGGGTCGTAAAGAGGCGCTGGAAGAGGCGGAAAAGGCGAAAAAGGCAGACACGGCGAAGAAGGCGGCGAAGGCCGACGCGGCGAAGGCCAAGCCGAAGCCGAAGGTCCGCGCGCGAGCCGAATCGTCGGGTTGATCGCGTGAGCGAGGGCACCCTCGAGCCGACACCGAAGCGCCTCGAACGAGCGCGGCGCGAGGGAGACCTCGGGGCATCGGGGGCGCCGGCGAGCGCGCTCGTCACGTTCGCGTTCGTGCTCGCCCTCCCCGCCCTCGCGGGAGCGATCGCCGCCGCCGCGCGCGCCGATCTGACGGCCACCCTCGTCTCCGTCGAAGCGCCCTCGCCGGACACGACCACGTTCGACGCGAAGACGCTCGTGACTTCGGTGCTGCTCCTCGCCGCGCCGGTCGCGGCGGTAGCGGCCGTCGTCGCGGTGGTGACCACTCTCCTCGAGACCCGCTTCGGGTTCTCGTTCGAGAAGCTCGGCGGGTCGAAATCCGAAGGCGGATCGCGGCCTTTCCTCATTCCGTTCTCGCAGAGCCTCGGCGCGGGGGCGCTCGGTCTCGTCCTCACGCTCGGCGCCCTCGTCGTGTCCACGCGCGCGGTCGCACACACGAGCCTCACGCGCCCGAAAGACATGGCGGAGCGCGCGGCGAAGGTGACGACGTACCCGCTGAGGGTGCTCGTGGCGGTGTCCGTCGTCGGTGCGCTCGGCGCCACGTTCGCCTCGATCCGATCACGCAACGCGCGTCTTCGCATGACCCATCGTGAGGTCGAAGAAGAGCGCAAGGCCGGGGAAGGAGATCCCGAGGTCAAGGCCGCCCGCAAGCGCGTCGCCGAGACCGTCTTCTCCGAGGTCCCGCTCCGTGGGCTGCCGCGCGCGACTTCGGCGTGCGTCGTCGGCCACGATCTCGCCGTCGTCGTTTCGTGGAACAAGGACGTCGATCCTGCGCCGCGGCTCCTCCGAAAGCTCCGCGGGAAGGACAGCGAGAGGCTCGAGAGAGAGGCTCGGCTCGCCGACCTCGCGGCGCACCACGACGCCACCCTCTGCGACGACATCGCGAGCCGGGTCGCGGTGGGGCAGCTCGTTCCCGAGATGCTCTACGATCCGATCGCGACGCTCTTCGCCCGCGTCACGTGATCGGAGCGCGTTCCAAAAGAAGGTGCTTATTGCACCTTTTTCGTCACCTCTCCGCGAGGAGGGCGAAGGCGTCGAGCACAACATCGGCGTCCCGAGGACGCGTCGGCGCGGATCAGGTCGAGATCGTAATTTCGGTCGCTGCCTCGCGGAGCTGCGAGGCCTCTTCCGTGCGCTGCATGGCCTGGTAGAGCCGCGCCAGGAATGCGAGGCTGGCGTGGATACCGCGCGGATCGCCCGCCTCACGCGCGCGCGCGAGAGCGGTGAGGCCCTCCAAGAGCGACTCCTCGAAACGCGACGACGCCGCGTACGCGATGCCGAGGGCGAGCGCCGTCTGGCAGCGGGCTTGCGCGCTCGCATCGGGGGCATGCCGGACGCGCCGAAGCACGCGCAGCGCGTCGCCGATCTCACCGCGCTTGAGGCGAGAGAGAGCGCGCACACGCTCGGCGAAGGTGTCTCCGTTCTCGCCGTTCGACAACAGGCGCTCGAGCTCGTCGTGGTTCGACGACATGATCGCGCCCTTGAGCTTGTCGGCGAGGGTGAGCGGTGTCTTTGGTGGCTCCGGCGCGCGCACCGGAGACGGGGCGGGCGCCGATCCGAGCGTCTTCTGGAGGTGCGAAAGGTTCGTGAGCACTGGCGCGGTGTCCGCGATCGTCGGCGGCTCGGAGTCGGGCGGGCTGGGCACGTCGCTCTTCGCTGGCGCGTTCGCACCGACGGGCGGGTTCTCCTGGGTAGACGCTTTGGCCTCGCTCGGCGGCGCGGGCTCGGGGAGGCGCTGCGCGGGCGTGCCCTTCGCGGGTGTGCCGGTCGGCTTCAGGAGGACGAAGGTCGGCTCGCTCTCGGGCGCAGGCTCCTGAAGCTCGTGCGGCTCCTCCGTCGGCGGCGGGGGCGGCTCTAGCTCTGGCTGCGCGTGCACGGACGACGACGTGGACGACGCGACAGCCGAGGACGCGACAGGGGGCTTCGCGACGACGGCCGGCGTGATGCCGGTGGCCCCCGGATGCGTGTGCTCGTCCGTGGTTTCCTTCGCCTCTTTTTCGGGCAAATTCACCAGCTTACGGAGGCGCGCCTCGGCCGGCGAGAGCTTGGCTTGGCGGAGGCCGAGCATCACGTTGGACACGATCTTTTGCGCCCGCGCGACGTCGTCGATGGCGAGGGCGGGGCCGACGGCCTCGAGCTTCGCGAAGCCGGCCTCGCCTTCGAGGACATCGACGATCGCGCGGCGAACGGCCATCGCGAGGGGGGGCTCGAGGATCGTCGCGAGCGCGTCGACGTGGGTGCGCGAAGGGAGGGCGACCCAACCCTTCTCGGGAACGACGAGCCATCGCGAGCGCGCGAGCTCCTGGACCGTGGCCTCGGCGACCGCGGGCTGCTCGGCGGCGGAGAGCACACGCGCCACCTGCTCGAGGCGCGCCTCACCACCGAGGAACGCGACCGCGGCGAGGAACGCGCGGGTAGCGGGTGGGCACTGGTGGGCGCGCAAGCTGACGAAGTGCGCCGCCGGCCGTGGTTTTCCACGGCCCGAGACCTTGCGGCGCGGAGAAGCGCGATCCCCGATCCACGCGAGCTCCGTGCTGTGCAGACCGTGGGTGAGCGCCTCGAGGATTCCGAGCGGCGATCCGTCACCGAGGAGGGCCCACAGACGCTGCGCCTCTTCGTCGAGCGCACCGCCCGTGAACCCAGCAGCGAGCGCGCGCGCGACGTCGTCCGAGAGCCGAGCGAGGGTCGTGGTCGCCGACGGCGGTCCCTTCGCGAAGGTGGGCGGAGCGTCGGCTCCTGGCAACACGCGAAGCACGGCGGCGAAGGGCGTCGCGCTCCTCATCGCTGCACCGAGCACCTCGAGGGTCTCGGGATCCACGAGCTCCGCGTCGTCCACGAGCAAGAGCCCAGGAGGCTGGCCCCGCGCCGCGAGGAAGCCGGCGACGAGGTCTTGTGCGACCTCGAGCGAGAGCGGCTCCGACGAGAGCAGCGACTCGAGCGCGGACGCGTGCGGGGCGAGCGACGGGGGCAGCCCGTTCGAGACAGCGCGCGCCATCGCGCGACGAAGGGAGCCGAGCGGCTCCAGGCCCGAGCCCGAGGGGCGCACCACGAGCACCCGATCGCCGTAGCGCGGCGCGAGCCCGAGGAGCCGACGACTACCTCCGTAACCACGCGGCGCGCAGAGAAGCGCGTACGCCCCTGGCTTCACGACGAGCGTCGCGTCGGCCTCGGCGGCGGCGAGGGGCGGGTCCACGAGGCGCACGATCGAGGCGATCGCGTCGCGCTTCCAAGGTTGGCGCACGTCGAGCGCGACGCCTCGGAGGCGCATCCCGGCCTCTTCGACGAACTTGCCCCCGCGGAGCACGAGGTCGCCGTTGCGTACCGCCTTTACGCGGTCGGCGAGCAGCACCTGCCCGGGCCGCGCCGCCATGGCGAGCGCGCCAGCGGCGACGAGCGCGTAGCCCCACGCGAGCTCGCCGCGAGAGCCATCGGCTTCGAGCTGCTCGAGCGGACCTTGCGACACGCCGAACGCGAAGCGCTCTTCCCCTGGACGGCCCTCTTCGCCCGGCTTCGTCGCGAGGGCGACGAGGTCGTCGAGGGAAGCCGGATCGAGCGCGAAGTAGAGACGAGCATTTCCCCACGCGACGAGGGTGGCGCCCCGAGCTTCGGCGCGCGCGATGATCGACCGCGCGCGCTCGAGGTAGACACGGCCACGCGCAGGCATGCCGGCTCCGGGGAGGCGGCAGCAAAGAACCAGCTTATCGGCCAACGCGCGACCGCCTTTGTTCTCGAGCTCTCGAGTCCATTTTTGTCATGATTCCCGAGCGTTACGGCGCAGTCTCGAGCCTCGTTAGGTTCAAATGCGGACACGTTTTTTGAGGGCGGCGATCTCGGCGTCGAGGTCGGGATCTCCACCGCTCTTGCCCGAGCCGCCCTTGTCGATCGAGTGCTCCAGATCGCGGAACTTCGCCTCGAGATCCTCGCGGTTCCCGGTGCCGAGCGCCTCTTCGACCTCGGCCATCGCGCTGCCTTGCGCGACGCGGTCGTCGATCTTGTCCTCGAGCTCGCGGAAGCTTTGGAATGCGCTCGAGCCGCCTCGCGTCCCCAGCTCCTCGGCCCCGGCGCCCTTCGCCTGTTTCGCTTTGCCCGCGATCGAGCCTTTGCGGAGCTTGAGCTCCTCGAGCTTCTGCTCCATGCGCTCGAGCTCGGCCTTCATCTTGAGAGCGGTGTCGCGCTGCTCGACGCGAGCCTTATCGACGAGCTCGGCCTCGGCCGTGACGCGCTTCTTCTGCTTGAGGGCCTCGCGGGCCAAGGCTTCGTCGTCGCCCTTCATGGCGAGCTCGGCGCGCTTGTCCCATTTTTCGACCTCACCGGTGAGATCGTCTTGTTTCTTGCGGAGCTGCTTCTCGGCGGCGACGGCGCTCACGACGTCTTGGCGCCCGCGCTTGAGCTGCTCGGCCATCTCTTCGAGGTTGAGCTCGAGGAGCTTCTCGTCGTCCTCCGCCTTGTCGAGCAGGGAGTTCATGTTGCTCGAGATGACTTTGCCCATGCGATCGAAGATGCCCATGCCTCAGTCCTTTCGAGTCGGGGGCGAGACGCGCCCGCGAGCCCTCGGACCGCAAGAGGCCCGAGTGTCGTAAGCTTAGGGCAAAACGCCGCGTTGCGCGGAAATACCGCGACCGCCGCGCGCTCCGGGTGGATACGCCGGCGCGCGAGCTGGCCCTCGGGGGCTGGGAAAAAGCCCCCCGGCAACCTCGTGGAAACACGCGCCTTCGCGGAACGATCACGAGCGCTCCTCCCCAATTGTACGACGGCAGCGCGCCGGTTGGCTGCTATGCTCGTCGACGACCCTTGGAAGTCCCTGACGAGGGACAGGAAGGCCCTTCGGGCCCACAAAACGCGAGACGAATCCCCATGGATGATTGGCGAAAGCGCCTTGCCGCGAAGCTGCTCGGAGACAAAGGGACCCCTTCCCTCGCCCTCGATGCGCGCACCACACTCGAGATCGCGTTCGGCCGCGCGCGGAGCGAGGTCACCTACGTGCTCGAGCTCGGTCGGGCGCACGCGCTCCCGGTCTCCGGCAGCGTCACGGGGGATGACGTCTGGCTCCGGCTCGGCGAGTCGGTCCTGCGCTTCCGGCTCGATCGTCAATCGTTGGCCATCGTCGCGTTCGTGCCGCGCTTGAAGGACACCACGTTCACCTTCGACTCCGAGCACCGGACGCTGGTCACGGCCTCGCGCGAGGCCATCGACTTCGACATGTTCGTGAAGGAAGCGGTCGAGTCCGTCGTGCAGGGCTGGGACCAGCGCATGCGCGCCCCGAGCGAGACCCTCCCCGATGTCCCCGGCCATCTTCCGGACGCGCCCACCATCATCGCGAGCTCCGCGCCACCCTCGAAAGACTGACCCAATGGCCACCTGCAAAGGATGCGGCGAAGAAGCCGAGGCCCTCGTCTCGGTGAAGGTCGACGGCAAAGCCAAGAAGCTCTGCGAGGACTGCGCGGATCGCGCCCGTGAGGCCTCGGAGATCGCCGAGGCGAGCGAGTCGGTCGTGCAAGGGATGATGGGCTTCAAGGGCCGGCGCTAGCCTCGCGCTCGGCCTTGTCGGCGCGGCGCCCGGCTGGCCTCGCCGCGCCGCGGGCCGTTTCGGATGCGCGTGTCCTGTCGTGGACGCGCGCTTCGTCGTTCTGGCGCGCGCGATATCCGTGCATCATGCACTAAAGCCCCCGGTCGTCGAGGCATGCGGCTGCATCGTCGCGTGTCCCGATAGAGGCCGTCTCCTCACCCAGACGCGGTGAGCTCATCGTATGGCGGTGCCTCGCTGCCCCAAACGACGACGCGATGCGTTCGAAAACGAGACGGCGCGCTCTCCTCTCGGATCGCGCGCCGCAACGATCGATTCGACTGCTCAGCGATTGAGGACGTGGATCGCGTGCCCGAGGCCGTGCATCGAGGCTTCCATCATGCCCTCGCCCAAGGTGGGGTGCGGGTGGATCGTGAGCCCGATGTCCTCGAGGAACGCATGCATCTCGAGGGCGAGCGCTCCTTCGCTGATGAGGTCCGTCGCCGAGGGGCCGACGATGTGCACGCCGAGCACCTTGTGCGACTCGGCGTCGGAGACCACCTTGAAGAAGCCGTCGGTCTCGTTGACGGCCATCGCGCGACCGAGCGCGGCGAACGGGAATTTCCCGATCTTCACGTTCATGCCCTTCTCCTCGGCCTGCGTCTCGGTGAGGCCGACGACGGCGACCTCGGGATCGGTGAAGATCGCGCCCGGGATCGCGACCCAGTCTTTTTCGGCGCGGTGACCGGCCATCACCTCGGCCGCCACTTCGCCTTCTTTGCTCGCCTTGTGCGCGAGCATCGGCACGCCGGACACGTCGCCGATCGCCCAAACGGTGGGCACGTTCGTGCGGCCGACCTTGTCCGTGGGGACGAAGCCGCGCTCCACCTTGACGCCGATTTCTTCGAGGCCGAGGCCCGCGCCGTTGGGACGCATGCCGACGGCGACCAGCACCACGTCGGTCACGACGGACTCGATTTTTCCGCCGCCCACGTCGATCTTCACGGTGACGGAGCCGTCGGCGTTCTTCTCGTAGCCCGCCGCCTTGGCGTTCTTCATGATCTTGGCGCCGTGCTTGACGAGCTTCTTCTCGACGACGGCGGTGATGTCGGCGTCGACGCCCGGCAGGAGGCCCGCGGTCGCTTCGACGACGACGATCTCGGAGCCGAACTTTTGGTACACGCAGCCGAGCTCGAGGCCGATCACGCCGCCGCCGATGACGAGCATCCGCTTCGGCACTTCTTGCAAGCTGACAGCTTCTTTCGCGCCGATGATCTGCTTGCCGTCGAACTTGAAGGTCGGGATCTCGATCGTCGAAGAGCCGGTCGCGATGACCACGTTCTTCGCGACGATCGTGTCGACGGTGCCATCCTTGAGGGTGACCTCCACCGACGTGGGGCTCGTCACGCGCGCGTTGCCCATCACGAGCTCTACGCCGTTGCCGCGAAAGAGGCCGCGGATGCCGCCGGTGAGCTTCTTGACGATGCCGCTCTTCCACTCCTGCATCTTCGCGACGTCCACCCGGACGTTGTCCGCGATGAGGCCCATGTGTGCGCTATCTTTGGCCTTTTCGTAGTTGTGGCTCGCGGAGATGAGCGCCTTCGAGGGCACGCAGCCCCAGTTCAAGCAGACGCCGCCGACCTCGTCTTTTTCGACGCAGATGACCTTCTGCTTGAGCTGCCCGAGACGGATCGCGCAAACGTATCCGCCGGGGCCTCCGCCAATCACGACCACATCGACTTCTTTCTTCGCCATGTCTTTCGAGCCTCTCGTCGCGTTCTTAGGTGCGAATCGACAAAGATTTCCAGGGTACGACGGCCCACCGCGAGCGGCCGCGTCACTCACGTGACGCGTTCGCGACGAGGACCGGGTGACTACGCGCCGTGGGCGGGCGCCTTTGGCGACGCGCGAAGCTCCTCGCGTTGCTCGCGGAGGTTCCACGGGAGCTCGGCGTACACGTCGTCGAAGAGGGTGTCGCGATCGGGCAACGGGAGCTCTTCCACCTTCTTTACGGCGGCGTTGATCGCGTCGGTGAGCTCCGCCTCGAGGGCCGCGTCGCTCGCGTCGTCGACGAGACCGAGGTGCACGAGGTGCTTGCGCAGGCGATCGAGCGGGTCCTTCTTTCGCCACGCTTCGACCTCGTCCTCCGAGCGGTAGCGCGTGGGATCGTCGCTCGTGGAGTGTGCGCCGATGCGGTACGTGAGCGCCTCGACGAACGTGGGCCCGTGCCCATCGCGCGCCCGCTGCGTCGCCTCGCTGAGCACCGTGTACATCGCGAGCAAGTCGTTGCCGTCGACACGCACCGACGGCACGCCATACGCGCGGCCCTTGACCGCGATCGTCTTCGAGGCGGTCTGCTTGTGGGTGGGCACGCTGATCGACCAGTGGTTGTTCTGGCAGACGATGACGGCGGGCACCTTGTAGAGCCCGGCGAAGGTCATCGCGGAGTGGAAATCGGGTTGGCTCGTGGCGCCGTCGCCCAGGAACCCGATCGACACCGGGCGGTTCGGATCTTTGCGTAGCTTCATCGCCCACGCCGCGCCGACGGCCTGCGGAACCTGCGGGCCGATGCACGACGACCAGCTCACCTGGTTTACCGTGCGCCCCGAGTGGTGGCTCGGCATCTGGCGGCCCTTCTGCACGTCGCCCGCGTTGCCGTACACCTGCGCGACGAACTGCACGAGCGAGAAGCCGCGCACGAGCATGACGCTCTGCTCGCGGAGCGCGGGGAACACCCAGTCGTGCTCGCCGAGGACCAGGCCCGTCGCGATCGGCACCGCCTCCTGGCCCGTGCACGCGCCGTAAAAGCCGACACGCCCCTGACGCTGAAGCAAGATCATCTTCGCGTCGATGAGGCGCAGACGTCGCATCTCGCGGTACCCACGGAGCAGGATCGCGGTCGGCACCGCGGGTCGGTCCTTGCGGGCCGATCCATCGTCCTCGAGCACACGGAAGAGGCCGAGGTCCCGCGCGAGATCGTCGCTCATGGGACAGACGAATTACTCGACTTCGTGTCCCTTTCGTTCGAAAGAAATCGGGCGAAGCGCCGCGAAGCGCTCCGCCCTGGGATTTCACTCCGCGCCGACCCGAAAACGGACGGCGCGACGCGGCGTTTCAGCCGCCTCCGCCGGCGTCGCTGGGGGTGCCGCCGCAGAAGTACTTCGTGACCTTCGCGTAGGCCTCCTCGAACGACGCGCCGTCGCACTGGGCGGCCCAGTCGGCGGAGCGGGCCTCGATCGCCTGCGTGCATGCTGCATCCATCACGTCTTTGCAGATGTCGGCGGCCGCTTCTTTGCGGCACGCGCCGTCGCTCGCTTCGTCCTCGCAGATCGCGCAAGCCGAGGCGACGCAGGTCTCTTGGACGGCGAGCTTGAGCGCGCAGTCGGCGCGGCCGATCACGTTCGCGGCGCACGCGACCGTGTTGACGATGACGAGCTCGTCCGAGATCGTGAGCACGGTGCCCACGGGAGTGGAGGCCGGATCGGTGGCATCGAGCGCACCGAAGACGCAGCGAGCGCAGTCTTTGTTCGCGTCGACGTACGCGTCGCAGCCGTTTCCGCTCCCGAGGCACGCCGCTTCGAGGGCGGAGATTTGGGCGTCGGAGCACTTGCCGGAGCCGACCACCGGGGCCGAGCCGGAGAGGTCGAGCGCGCCTTGGTCGTCGTAGCAGCTCGTGACGGGAGCCCCCGTGTCGGTCTTCGGCTTCGACGCGTCGCCCGAGCCGATCGGAGCGGCCGAGTCCGCGCCGGCATCGGAGGCGCCCCCGTCGACGACGGCCGCCGAGCAACCCACCGCCGCGCTAACCCCGACGAAAACAACGATCCCGAAAACTCGCTTCAACATGGACGCCTCCCGACCTCGAACAGATCGGCGTGGCTTAGCACGCC
>JAAFHV010000199.1 GCA_013297655.1 Myxococcales bacterium
CCCGCAGCCGCCCCCGCAACCGGACGCCGCGGTCGACGACGCGTCCGACGCGGGCACGGACGGGAGCAACGACGCGGCGCCCGATCGCATCGCCCCGCAGCCTCCGCCGCAGCCTCCGCCGCAGCCTCCGATGTGAGGCGTGTGCATCTTGCATGAACCTCGAAGCGAGCCGTGAGCCCGTGCCTTCATCCTTTCGCGACCTGACGTGAGCACGAGCCGCATCCGCACCAAACGCAGCGTCGGTGCTCTCGCGAGGCCTCCGCGCGCGGTCCGGCTCAGCGAAGCGCACGCGGCGTGGGCGGCGACCAACTTGGGCGAAGGGGTGTCGCCGGTCGATCTGGTCGCCACCCTCACGGACGCCGGAGCGCCTCGAGCCGCCGCCATTCGTGAAATCGCCGCGCTCGCCGCGTCGCCGTTCGTGCCCGCGCTGCGCGCGACGCATCGGCGCTTGGAGCAGATCGAGCAAGTTCTCTCGCTCCTCCGCGAAGTGGGGCCGAAGGCGATCGATCGTCGCGAGACCGTCTCCGCGGAGGAGCTCGTAGAGCGCTATTTCAAGGGCAATCGGCCGTGTGTGCTGACGCGATACACCGAGGGCTGGCCCGCGCGCTCGTGGACGCCGGAGAGCCTCGTCGACAAGCTCGGCGATCCCGAGATCGCGGTCGTGATCGGGCGCGACGCCTTCCCCGACGACTACGATCGGAGGACCCCCGAGCTCACGCGCACGATGAGGATGTCGGCGTACGTGCGGCTCGTCCGCGAGCGCTCTCCCACGAACGATCTCTATTCGGTCGCGAACAATCGAAACATGGATCGCGGGGTGTTCGACCGGCTCCTCGACGACGTTCGGGTCGACGACGCGGTCTTCGAGCGGGCCAACATCAAGGGCGGTACGTCGTTCTGGCTCGGCCCTGCCGGCACGCGCACACCGCTCCACCACGACACGACGAATATCCTGTTTTCGCAGCTCTACGGGCGCAAGCGCTTCGTGCTCGTGTCGCCCCTCGAGTCTGCGCTCCTCGAGCACGCGCGGGGCTATTACTCGGCGCTCGGCGGCGGCGACGAGGACTTCCCCGCCGCGCGCCACGAGGTCGTGCTCGCGCCCGGGGAGTCGCTCTTCTTGCCAGTCGGCTATTGGCACGAGGTCGAGGCGCTCGACGTGAGTATCAGTTTCTCGTTGCTCGCGTTTCGATTGCCGAACACGTTCAAGGAGTATGGGCCTGGGTTCGTTGGGTGAGGTGAGGCGCCGGCGCGGCTTGGTGGGGTAGCTTTTTGCGGCTTCAACGCTGGCCTCCGATCCGTCCGTGACCGGACGAACGCCCTCGTGCGCTCTTGTGCGACGCGTGTGGCGTGTGCGCGTGCCTCGTCCTACCGTCACGTGCCGCGATTTGCCGCGCAGCTCGTGGAATCGTGCGTGGCTCGCCGATTGCACTCCGCCGCACTGCGACGCCCGGCGGCGCGCGAAACGACCATCGCGGACAGGACCACCCATGAATCGAGCTCTCCTCACGATCGTCGCCGCGGCTCTTCTCACCTCGACGGGATGCAAGAAGCGGGAAGACCGCACGGGGGAGCCCGTGGCTGCCGACAACACGCAGAAGAACGAGCGCGATCGCCTCGAAACGCTGCTCCCGACCGACCAGGGAGGTAGCCAATCCGATCGCGACATCACCGCCCACGTTCGCCGGGACGTCGTCGCCGACGGCAGCCTCAGCCTGCTCGCGAAGAACGTGAAGATCATCACTCAGCACGGCCTCGTCACCTTGCGCGGCGTCGTGAAGTCCGCCACGGAGCGCGATGTCGTCGGCAATCACGCTCGGCTGTGCGCCGGCGGTGGAGACACGAGCACTCTGGCCCTCAACGAGGCGAGCTTTGCATACTTATTCGATTCCTCGCTCACGAACGTCTTCGTCGCGGCGACCGCGACCGAACGCGTCCACGCAAGCCGCGCCACGATGAAGGCCAACCCCGAACGCGCCTCGTGTCGCGGCTGCGGACGAAGCGGTTTTCATCGCTCGAAGCGCCGTGGGTCCGACTACCTGTTATCTTGGCTCGGACTCTTTCCGTTTCGGTGTCGGTCTTGTGGACACCGAACGTTCCTGCGAGCGGAGGGCGCCACGGCGTCCGGCGCTGCTCGCGCAACGTCGCGCTCGTGAGCCGAGGGCGTCCGGCACGCGCGACGAGGCGGTTCGTCGTCGCTGAGCAAAGCGTGCCTCGTGTCGTTCGCGGTCGTGTCCTTCGCGGTCGTGTCGTCGTCGCGCGACATGATCTCTCCGATCGCCCGGGGTCGAGCCGCCGCGGGGTGGATCTCGCGATCGTCGCGGGGGCTGGCCGATCCCCGTGATTTCGGCGAGGTTTTTCGCTCGGAGGCAGCCGCCTACGTTGGCACACCCGTCGCTAAGAGGGGATCCATGACCCTCCCGAGCCTCCGCCGCCGCCACGTTCGCCTCCTCGCTGGCGCCCTCTTCGCGGCGCTCGCATGCGCTGGCGTGGTCGGTTGCTCGGCCGAGGTCGAAGAGGACGGCGAAGCGATCACGGACGACACGATCGACGGGATCGACGAGTCGCAAACAGGCGAGACGTCCGACGAGCTGCGCACCGCCGGCCCTTGCGCCGGTACGGCCATCGATCGCGCCGTACGCTGCGCTCAAGGGAAGGGCGCGCGGGTGCTCAGCTTCTACCGCAGCGCCGCCGATCAGGAGCGAGTGCGCCGCGAAAACGGTTGTCGCAATCGGTGCTCGGGAATGGCCGGGTGCGTTCGGCCGACCGCGGACTGCACGTCGTCGCCGCACACGCGGTGCCGCGCGGTCGACCTCATCGCCGACGGAGCCCCTGTCAGCCGCGCCGCCCTTCGCGCGTGCGGCCTCGCGAAGACCACGCTCCCGCACGCGAACCACTACGATCTCGTGAATTGAGACGCGCAAACCCCGGACGCCGAGCGGCCCTCGTAGCGTCTTTCGAGGCGGAGCGGAGAGCAGAGGCTCGCGGTGGAGGTGCCGCCCGCTCCACGCGCCGGGGCTCAATCGACCTGTAGTGGCCAATGGGCGGGGCGAGATACCGGGCGAGTCAGCTCAAAGGTCGACCTGCGCTCCCACCTCGACGACTTGTTTCGCGGGGAGCTCGAACCAGTCCGTGGGGCTCTTCGCGTTCCGCGAGAGAAACGCGAAGAGCTCCTCCTCGAGACGACCCATCCTCCCGGCGTCGGAAGGCGTGATCGTCTCGCGCCCGAGCAGGTAGACCCGCTCGTGAGCCGGAGACACCACGCTTACGTCGTCGAGCGCCTTGCTCAAGTGCGGAACCACGCGCGGGCTCTCCATGAACCCGAAGCGGAGCACGACACGGATCACGCCGGGGGCTACCGTCTCGACCTCCGCGCGCTCGGCATCGGTCACGTGCGACACCGGCTCGAGGCTCACAGTGACGAGCACGTTCGTCTCGTAGACGACCCCGAAGCTTCGCGCGACCCGGACGAGGGGCAGCGGTGCGCCGCTGGCCCGCGCCGCGAAGAACACGCCTACGCCGGGGGCGCGCCGCAGCTTGCCGCTCTCGAGGTCCCCGAGGATGTCCTCGAGCGGCACGTGATGGTCGGCGAAGTAGTCGGCGAGGAAACCCCTCCCGCGGCGCCACGAAAGCATGACGAGCGTGAAGACCGAGCCGAGCGCGAGGGGGAGCCAACCTCCGTCCACGATCTTGAGGGAGTTCGCGACGACGAACGGAACATCGAACGCGAGGAAGCCGACGAGCAGCAGCCACGCGAGCCAAGGGCGCACGCGACCCGTCTCGCGAACGACCAAGAAGTAGAGGATGCTCGTGATCGCCATCGTGCCGCTCACCGCGAGCCCGAACGCGGCGGCGAGCTTGCTCGACTCTCGGAACGCGACGACGATCGCGACGCACGAGATCGCGAGGAACGTGTTCATCGCCGGGACGTAAATCTGGCCTTCGGCGCTCGCGGAGGTGTGCTTCACGGTGAGGCGCGGGAAAAGTCCTAGTTGAATGGCCTGGCTCGTCAGCGAAAATACGCCGGAGATGAGCGCCTGCGACGCGATCACGGTCGCCGCCGCGGCGAGGACGACAATCGCATAGAGCCACGGCCCCTTCGGGCACATGGAAAAGAACGGGCGCGCCGCGGCCTCGGGGTGACTCAGCACGAACGCCGCTTGACCCAGATAGCTGACGATGAGGGCAGGGAGGCAAACGAATACCCACGCCCGCTGAATCGGTGGACGACCGAAGTGCCCCATATCGGCGTAGAGCGCCTCGCCGCCGGTGACCGCGAGCACGACCCCGCCGAGCACACGAATTCCCCCGAGCCCGTGCGTCGCGAAGAACCTCACCGCCGGCACCGGCGACAGCGCGACGAGCACGCTCGGATCGGCGGCGAGCGCTCGTGCGCCGAGGGCGAAGGTCACCGCGAACCAAGCGAGCATGATGGGACCGAAGTAGCGCCCGAGACGCTCGGTTCCGCGCGACTGCACCGCGAACAGCGCGAGCAAAATCACCACCGTGAGCGGCACGACGTAGGGATCGAACGCCTTCGTCGCGACCCCGAGCCCTTCGATCGCGGAGAGCACCGAGACCGCGGGGGTGATGACCCCGTCGCCGAAGAGCAGTGCCGCGCCGACCACACCGAGCACCACGGCGAGGAGCGCCTTCTTCGGGGGTACCTTCTTCTCCCCTGTCCGTGGAACCAGCGCGAGGAGCGCGAGAATGCCGCCTTCGCCCCGGTTGTCGATTCGCATCAAGAACACGAGATACTTGAGTGTCACGACGACCATGAGCGACCACACGACGAGGGAAACGACCCCGAGCAAATCGCCGCGCGCGTTCGGGTTCGCCCCGTGCGGCCCTGCGAAGCACTCTTGCAACGTGTAGAGAGGGCTCGTCCCCAGATCGCCGAAGACGATCCCGAGCGCCGCGAGCGCGAGCATGGACGTCGAAGCGCGCTTGTGGGTGCCGCTCAAAGGGAGCCGACCTCGCGTGCGCGTCGCGACTCGATTCGAGCCGGTCGAGGGGAGAAATGCGTAGCGGAGCTCTCCGGCGGACTGCGGAATACGATGAAGACGCGAGCGATGGCCATGCCGTACCTCGCTCGCGAGTCTAGGTGGAGATCGCGCGGGTCTGGCCCGCTCGCAGCGCTCGATCGCGCGAATTGATGCGGTCTTTATACCGGTAGCGTAGGCGCCTGCGGTGCCGATCCCCGACGGGGCGTCGGTCGGGCGGGCAATCGCGTGCCGCCAACGTCTAGTGGAGGACGCCGGGTGGTGGAAGCTGGGCAGGGCTCGCCGGCGTCGCGCTCGGCCGGCGCCTCACCCGCCGAGCTTGAGCCGATAGCCAACTCCGAGCTCGGTTCGCAAGTGCTTCGGTTGCGCGGGTATATCCTCGAGCTTGGCGCGGAGCTGGGTCATGTAGACGCGGAGATATCCCACCCGCTCTCCGTGCGCTGCCCCCCAGACTTGCTCGAGGAGCTGGCGGTGGGTGACGACATACTCGGCGTGCTTCACGAGCACCCGCAGGAGCTCGTACTCGATCGGGGTGAGGTGCACGTCGTGCCCGGACTTCGTGACCGTTCGTGTCGCGAGGTCGACGATGATGGCGTGGCCGATTCGTACGACGGCAGGCATCGCCGCCCCCGATGCCCGTTGGGCGCTGCGTCGAAGCGCGACGCGGACGCGTGCGAGCAGCTCGGGGAGACCGAAGGGTTTTTGGAGAAAATCGTTCGCCCCCGCGTCGAGGGCGCGCACCTTCGTCTCCTCGGAGCCCGTCGCGCTTACGACGATGATGGGCATCGTGCTGAACGCGCGAACCCGCGCGATCACGTCGAATCCGTCGCCGTCGGGCAGACCGAGGTCGAGGAGGACGAGCGCAGGCGCGTAGGTGCTCACCTGCGCCAGCGCTTCGCGAACGCTCCCTGCTTCCACCACCCTGAACCGGTGCGATTCGAGCGCGAGGCGGACGAACCTCCGAATGGGTCGCTCGTCGTCCGCGATCAAGAGGCGTTCACGGGGCGCGCTCGCACCGCTACTCGGGGGCACGTCGGCGGCGTCGGTCATGCGCTCTCCGTTGCGCGCCGCGGCGTTGCCGGAACCGAGATTCGGAAGAGCGCGCCGCCGCCTTCGCGGTCGAGGACGGATAGAGAGCCCCCGTGCGCCTCGGCGATCCCCTGCGCCACTGTCAAGCCGAGGCCGACTCCGCCGCCCTCCGTCTCGTGGGCGCGGAAAAACTTCTGGAAGATGCGCGTCTTGTCGCTGTCGTAGACCCCACCCCCGCGGTCGGCGACGTCGATCTCGACCATGCCGCCGCGTTCGCGCGCCTCGACGTGGATCGGCTCGGTCGCCGGCGAGTACTTGACCGCGTTCTCGACCAGGTTGATGAGCGCCTGCGCGAGCAGGACCGCGTCGCCATGCACCTCGAGGTCCGAAGGCACCGTCGTCGTGAGCGCGCGCCCCCCGAACCGCGCGAGCACGGAGCCCACGATCTCCTCGACGGACGCGGACGACGAGCGGAGCGCGAGCGCGCCAGCCTCGAGCCGCGTCATGTCGAGCAAGTTGCGCACGAGGCGCGACAGCCTCACCGCTTCGTCGTGTGCCGTCTGCACGAGCTCGCGTCGGCTCGCGGGATCGAGGTCGGGGGCATCGAGGATCGCGCTCGTCGCTCCCGTGACGACCCCGAGGGGCGTCCTCAGGTCGTGGGAGACGGAGCTCAAGAGGGCGTTCCGTAGGTGCTCGGTCTCCGCTCGGAGGCGCGCGTCGCGCGCGTCGTCCTCGAGCTGGGTGCGCTCTACGGCCGATCCGATGAGCTTGCAAATCGTCTCGAGGAGCTGCCGCTCGTCGGGATCGCGAAGCCTCCGTATCGTCTCTCGCGCCGTCGCGTCGTGGCTCGGATCGCCGATCGCCAACGTCATCACGCCGACGGCGCCCTTCGATCCGACCAGCGGCAGCGCGAGGGCGCTCGCGGTAGGTAGCGTATCGGTAGAAGCGCCAGCCGGCTTCGCGTGGCGAAGTGCCCACGCGACCGCCGCGGCCGTCTTGTCGTCCTTCGCGTCGTCGCCGCCGTGCCGCTCGGCCGGGAGATGAATCGTGGCCTGCGCGTGAAACGCAGCCCCCACGTGCCCGGTCGCCATCTCGAAGAGCTCGTCCCGTGAACGCGCGTTCCCGAGGTCGCGCGCGACGGCGAAGAGGCTCGCCGTCCTCTGCTCGCGTTCGCGCGCGCTGTCGGCTTGGTCGCGGATGCGGGAGGTCAAGTGACTGATGACCAGCGCGACGACGAACATCACGCCGAACGTGACGACGTGGCGAAGATCGGTGACCGCGAGGCTCATGTACGGCGGGACGAAGAGCGCATCGACCGCGAGCACGCTCGCGAACGTGGCAAAAATCGCCGGGCCGCGGCCGTAGCGCATCGAGACCACCACGATCGCGAGCAGGTGGACCATCACGACATCGGCGAGCGCCGCGCGACCGAAGACGAGCGCCGACGTCACCGTCGCGAGGCTCACGAGCGCCGCCGCTGGCGCGAAACGCGTAGCCGTGGCGCGCGTGCCGGTGCTGGTCGGGGCCGGCGCCGCCCTCCGCGCGCCCGCCGCGGGGGCCGACCCCGAGATGACGTGCACGTCGATCTCGCGCGACTTGCGTACGACATCGTCGAGAAAAGGTGTGCGGAGGAGATCGCGCCAACGGGAGTGGGTGGGCTTTCCGAGCACGATTTTCGTGACGTTGCGTTTCCGCGCGTAGGCCACCGTCTCGGTCGCCGCGTCCTCGCCGCGGAGGGTGATGCTCTCGCCGCCGAGGCTCTCCACGAGGCGCATGTTCCGAGCGAGGCGCTCGCGATCGGCGGCGCCGAGCCGGACCGCCGCCGGCGTCTCCACGTAGACGCCCAAGAGCTCCGCGTGCGCGCTCGCCGCCATGCGGCGCGCGGCGCGAATGAGGCGCTCCGACGAGGGGCTAGGCGACACGCAGACCAAGATGCGCTCGCTCGTCGCCCACGTGGCCTCGATGCCGTGCGCAGCCTTGTACGAGCGCATCTTCGCCTCGACACGCTCCGCCGTGCGCCGCAGCGCGAGCTCCCGGAGCGCGGTGAGGTTGCCTTCGCGAAAGAACTCCTGCGCCGCGCGTTCGGCCTGGGCCTTGCCGTACACCTTTCCTTCGCGCAGGCGGTCGCGGAGCTCGTCGACGGGCAAGTCGACGACGCGCACCTCGTAAGCACCCTCGAAGACCTCGTCGGGCACCGTCTCCCGAACGACCACGCCGGTGATCTGCGCGACGACGTCGTTCAAGCTCTCGAGGTGCTGCACGTTCAAGGTGGTGTAGACGTCGATTCCGGCCGCCAGCAGCTCCTCGACGTCTTGCCATCGCTTCGTATGGCGAAGGCCGGGCGCGTTCGTGTGGGCGAGCTCGTCGACGACGACGATCGCGGGCCGTCGCGCGAGCGCGGCGTCGAGGTCGAGCTCTTCGAGCGTGATGCCACGGTGAGCGACGTGCTTTCGAGGGAGCATTTCGAGGCCGAGCACGAGGGCCGCCGTCTCCTTCCGGCCATGCGTCTCCACGATCCCTGCGACCACGTCGCGGCTCTCGTCCTCGACCTCGGACCGCGCGGCGACGAGCATCGCGTACGTTTTTCCGACGCCGGGGGCGGAGCCGAAGAAAATCGTGAGCTTGCCGCGGAGGGCCTTTGATGCCGCGTCGTTCATCCGGGCGAGCAGCTCGTCGGGATCAGGGCGCACGGCGACCTCGATGGCTTAGCCGAAGCAAATCGTGCACGCTGCGCGACATCAGCGAAGCTCGTCGAGGGCGCGGTTCAACGCGAGCACGTTCACCCGCGGCTCACCGAAGAGGCCGAGCTCCGGACCTTCGACCTTGCTGTCGACCAGGGCGCGTACCTTCGCCTCGTCGAGGCGCCGGGCCTTCGCGACCCGTCCGATCTGGTAACGCGCGGCAGCGGGGCTCACGTGCGGATCGAGGCCGCTCGCCGACGTGGTGACGAGATCGACCGGCACCGGCGCGTCGTTGCCCGGGTCCGCTGCCCGCAGCGCCGCGATTCGACCCTTCACGGCGTCGACCAACGCCGGGTTACTCGGGCCGAGGTTCGACGCAGACGACGACCCCGCGTTGTACGGGAACGGCCCCGTCGCCGAGGGCCGGCCCCAGAAGTACTTGGAGTCCGCGAAGGGCTGCCCGAGCAGCGACGAGCCCGCGAGCTTTCCGTCTTGGAGGATCAGGCTGCCGTTCGCTTTGGAGGGAAAGGCTGCCTGTGCGACGCCCGTAACCGCAGCAGGGTAGAGCACCCCAGTGAGGCCGGAGAGGAGCACGAAAGAGACGAGGCAGGGGCGGAGGATGGACGGCATTGGATACAGCTCCGAGGATAGCGCTCAGGCGAGGTGGAGGACGACGAGGGCCATGTCGATGAGCTTCACGCCGACGAACGGTACGAGCACACCGCCGACGCCGTAGACGAGGAGGTTTCTCCGCAGAAGCGCCTCCGCGCCGAGCGCGCGGTATTTGATGCCCCGGAGCGCGAGCGGGATCAGGAAGACGATGATGACGGCGTTGAAAATGACGGCGGAGAGGATGGCGCTCTCCGGCGTCGCGAGGTGCATGACGTTCAACCTCCCGAGGGCGGGGTACGTCGTCGCGAAAGCGGCGGGGATGATCGCGAAGTACTTGGCGATGTCGTTCGCGATGCTGAAGGTGGTGAGCGCGCCGCGGGTGATGAGGAGCTGCTTTCCGATCGCGACGATCTCGATGAGCTTCGTCGGGTTCGAGTCGAGGTCCACCATGTTGCCCGCTTCTTTCGCGGCTTGGGTCCCCGTGTTCATCGCGACCGCAACGTCCGCTTGCGCGAGCGCGGGAGCGTCGTTGGTGCCGTCTCCCGTCATCGCCACGAGGCGACCACCCGCCTGGTGCTCACGAATGAGGGCGAGCTTGGCCTCCGGGGTCGCTTCGGCGAGGTAGTCGTCCACCCCTGCTTCCGCCGCGATCGCCGCGGCGGTGAGCGGATTGTCGCCAGTGACCATGACGGTCTTGATCCCCATGCTCCGCAGCTCCGCGAAGCGCTCCTTGATACCCGTTTTGACGATGTCCTTGAGCTCCACCACGCCGAGCACGGTCGCCTTCTCCGCGACGACGAGCGGGGTTCCGCCTTTCCGCGCGACGGTCTCGACGACGGCGCGCACCTCGCTCGGGAAGCTCCCCCCGTGACCTTGCACGTACTTGGTGATCGCGTCCGCGGCACCTTTCCGTAGCTCCCGTCCGTCGACGTCGATCCCGCTCATCCGCGTCTGGGCGCTGAACTCGATCGCGACGCCACCGACCTCGTCGACGCGCCGCTCCGCGACGCCGTGCTTGTCCTTCGCGAGCACGACGATGCTCCTGCCTTCGGGCGTTTCGTCGGCGAGCGACGCGAGCGACGCCGCTTCGGCGAGGGACTTCTCGGTCGCACCCGGCGCAGGGTGGAACACGGTCGCTTGGCGGTTTCCGAGGGTGATCGTGCCCGTCTTGTCCAAGAGCAGCACGTCCACGTCGCCGGCAGCTTCGACCGCGCGACCCGACGTCGCGATCACGTTCGCCTGAATCATGCGGTCCATTCCGGCGATGCCGATCGCGGAGAGGAGCGCTCCGATCGTGGTCGGGATGAGGCAAACGAGGAGCGCGACGAGCACGGTCATCGTCACCGCCGAGCCCTGACCCGCCGCGCTCGCGCCGTAACGCGAATACGGCAATAGGGTGACCGTCGCGAGGAGGAACACGATCGTGAGCGCGGCCAAGAGAATGTCGAGCGCGATCTCGTTCGGCGTCTTCTGCCGCTTCGCTCCTTCCACCATCGAGATCATACGGTCGAGGAAGCTCTCTCCCGGGTTCGCGGTCACGCGGAGCACGAGCCAATCGGAGAGCACGCGCGTGCCGCCGGTCACGGCGCTGCGGTCGCCGCCGCTCTCGCGTACCACCGGGGCGCTCTCGCCGGTGATCGCGCTCTCGTCGACGGAAGCGACGCCGTCGACGATCTCTCCGTCGCAGGGGATCGTCTCGCCCGCTTCGACGACGACGAATTCACCCTTCCTAAGCTGCGAGGCGAGCACCGGGCTCTTCGCCGCATCTCGCTTCGGAACGGAGACTTGATTGGCGCGAACGTCGGTCTTCGCCTTTCGTAGCGTGTCGGCTTGGGCCTTCCCGCGGCCCTCCGCCATCGCCTCGGCGAAGTTGGCGAAGAGGAGCGTGAACCAGAGCCACACCGAGATCGCGGCGACGAAACCGGGCTTCGTCTCCCCGCGGCCGAGGAGCGCGGCGAAGAAGAGCAAGGTCGTAAATGCGCTCCCCACCTCGACCACGAACATGACCGGGTTCTTCGCTTGGTGGCGCGGATCGAGCTTCTTCACCGCGTCGACGAGCGCGCGCTTCACGATCGCCGATTCGAACAGGGGACGAGGAG
This sequence comes from Myxococcales bacterium, assembly GCA_013297655.1. Lineage (GTDB taxonomy): Bacteria > Myxococcota_A > Polyangia > Polyangiales > Polyangiaceae > JAAFHV01. The sequence goes on from JAAFHV010000199.1 coordinate 11,422, forward strand.
CGGCGGTATCTTTTCGAGCTTCCAAAGGGGCCTCGGGCGGCTTTCAGCCGTGTTGCATGAGGTGCTCGACCACGGGGCCGAGCGCGAGCGCCGGGATGAACGTGAGCGCTCCCACGACGACGACGACGAACGTGAGCATCGCGACGAAGAGCGGGCGGTGGGTCGGCAGCGTGCCCGCCGAAGCCGGGATCATCTTTTTCTTCGCGAGCCCGCCGGCCAGGGCGAGCACGGGGACCATGATCCAGAACCGAGCGAGCCACATCGCGATCCCGAGCGCGGTGGTATAGAAGACCGACCCTGCGCCCAAGCCTCCGAACGCGCTGCCGTTGTTGTTCCCGGCCGACGAAAACGCGTAGAGGATCTCGCTGAAACCATGCGGCCCAGGGTTGGCGACCCCGGCCCGCCCCGCGCTGCAAGAGACGGCGATCGCGGTGCCGACGAGCACCGTCGCCGCGGGCACCAGCACCGTGAGCGACGCCATCTTCATTTCGTAGGCCTCGATTTTCTTCCCGAGATACTCGGGAGTGCGCCCGACCATGAGCCCCGCGACGAAGACGGCGATGATCGCGAACATGAGCATTCCGTAGAGACCCGAGCCCACGCCGCCGAACACGATCTCGCCGAGCTGCATGAGCCACATCGGGACGAGGCCGCCGAGGGGGCTGAACGAGTCGTGCATCGCGTTCACGGAGCCGTTCGAGGCCGCGGTCGTGACGGTCGCGTAGAGCGCCGAGCTCGCGATCCCGAAGCGCACCTCTTTGCCTTCCATGTTGGAGGCGTGGTCGAGGCCGAGGCCCGCGAGCGATGGATTGGGCGCGCCCTCCTGCCAGAGACATACCGCGAGGAGAGGGAGGAAGAGCGCGAGCATCGTCGCGAGGAGCGCCCAACCTTGGCGCTTGTCGCCCACCATCGCGCCGAAGGTGTGGCAGAGCGCAGCCGGCAAGACCAGGATCGAGAGCATCACGAGGAAGTTCGAGAGCGCGGTTGGGTTCTCGAAGGGGTGCGCCGAGTTCGCGTTGAAGAAGCCGCCTCCGTTCGTGCCGAGGTTCTTGATCGCGACCTGCGACGCCGCCGGCCCCAGCGCGACGAGTGACTCCCCGATGCGACCTTCGGCGTCGGTCGTCCCCTCGAGCAACGAGCTCGCCGCGTAGGGCGACCACGTCTGCACGACGCCGCACGCGACGAGCACGATCGCGAAGACGAAGGAGAGCGGCACGAGCACGTGCACGGTGCCGCGCACGAGGTCGACCCAGAAGCAGCCGATCGTGCTCGACTCCTTGCGTACGAAGCCGCGAATCAGCGCGACGAGCACCGCCATCCCGGTGGCCGCCGAAACGAAGTTTTGCACGGTGAGGGCGAGCGCTTGCACCAGATACCCGAGGGTCGTCTCGCCGCCGTAGCTCTGCCAGTTCGTGTTGGTCGTGAAGCTCGACGCGGTGTTGAACGCGAGCTCGGGCGCGACACCGGGGAGGTGCTGCGGATTGAGCGGGAGCACACCTTGCAGACGCTGAAGGGCGTAAACGAAGAAGAACCCGAGCGCGTTAAACGCGATCGCGGCGAACGCGTAGTCTTTCCAGGTCGTGTCGTCGTCAGCGCGCACGCCCATGGCGCGAAAGAAGAGGCGCTCGACGGGCCCGAGCGCGCGGGAGAGGAACGTGTCTTTTCCCTCGTAGACGCGGGCCATGTACGTGCCGAGCGGCCACGCGAGGGCGAGGAGCGCTACGAGGTAGAGGCCTATCTGCAAACCGTCGCGGCCGGTCACGAGAGCTTCTCCGGGGCGAGGAGCGCGACGAACAAATAGACGAGCAACCCTGCTGCCAGGGTCGCGCCGAGTCCGTAGAAAATCGTCACTGTCTATCTCCGATCAAACGCGTTCACAAAGCCGCACGAGGGCGACCGTGCTGCCGACCAAAAGTGCGCCGAGCGCAACGAAGAGAAGGTCCATCATCCCGAGTGTTCCTTTGGAGGGGGGCTCATCGAAGAAGGGTCTGCACGGCCGAGGAGGCGCCGCACGAGGCCGGCGCGGGTCGTGACCGCGACCGACGTTGGCGCGTCGAGCCCGAGGGAGGTGATTCCTCCGGCTGCGTCGCACACCACGACGTCGTCTCCCGACGTGAAGGCGTCGCGGACGGGGGGCATGCGTCTCGGTGCCCCGACGACCGGCACGAGCAACCACCCGCCGCCGTCGACGACCACCTTTCGGGCGATGAGCGCGCGTGACAGCGCCACGAGGGCAGGGGCTGCGAGAGTGGCGACGCACGCGGCGATCACCCCGTTCGTCGAGCCGCTGCGGGTACCGACGCCGAGCGCGATCGCGCTGACGATGAGGCAGCCGACCACGAGCCGAGCGGCGGTCGCGCGCGCGGCACGGACGCCGTGCAGCAACATCCAGGGCGGCGCTTTCGGCGCTGTCGGCGCGGTCGGTACACGAGCTCGTGGGGCACGGTCGGTCATCGAAGGGATCCTTCGATCCAGACCTTGAGCCCTTCGACGTAAGGCGCGCAGCAAGAGGGAAGCGCGCAGCATCAAGATGGCATCAAGATCGAGGCAAGTGCGTCGTGGCGAGCCCAGCCTTCGTGGGCCTTAACGCCGTCTTGATGGTCCACCCTCGCGCCTTGACGATGACTTTATTCGGGGTGCGGCATGGTCTCGCCACGAGGTAACTGCATTGATCCGAAGGCATCGTTCGCTTGGTTTCGTCACTCTCGTCACGTTCGCGCTCCTGGTCACGCGTCCTCACGAGGCGTTCGCGCAGGAGACACCGGCGCAGATCGCTCCTCCGGTGGTCCCGTCGGCCGTTCCTTCCTCTGCGGCCCCAGCGCAGGCACCTGCCGTCACGCTCGACGAAGATGCGCTCAATCGGCTCGTGGACGCACGGATTCGTGCGCGCGAAGAAGCGGCGAAGGCGGCCGATGCCGCGAAGGCGAGCGCGGCCGCGGCCGGGTCGGCACCGGCTCCTGCCCCCGCGCCTGCCGAGGTCGGCCCGTTCGGGGACATCGACTCCACGTGGATGAACGGACAAACCAGGCAGAAGGAACAACCGCTCACGTTCCTCGATCGCGCGGTGACCCTCCACGCGTACTTCGATCTCAACTACGCCTTTTCGTCGAACCACCCGAAGGACAACACCCTCACGGGCTCTGCCTCGGCGGGGCGCCACAACGAGATAGGGATCAACCTCGCGTCGATCGGCCTCGACGTGAATTACAAGGGGCTCATCGCCCGGCTCTCGTTCCAATACGGGAACATGCTCAACATCGTGCAGGATCTCGACGGCACGGTCAGCCGCGGGCGCTCTCTCACTGCCCAGAACCTCCGCTACATCCGCGAGGCGACCGCCGGATATCACTTCGACGTCGGCAAGGGCCTCAACGTCGAAGGCGGCATCTTCATGTCGTACATCGGCCTCGAGAGCTACCTCCTCGGCGAGAACTGGAACTACACCCGTTCGCTCGTCTGCGACCACACGCCCTTCTATTTCCAAGGCGTTCGGGCCCAGTACTACCCCACGTCGCGGCTCAAGATCGAGCCTTGGCTCATGAACGGATGGCAGTCGTACGGAAAGTGGAACTTCGCGCCTTCGGGGGGGCTCGCGCTTCGCTATAGCCCCACCGAAGCCGTCAGCCTGAACGCGAATTTCTACACTGGCACCGATACCAAAGGAGTCCCAGGCAGGGTGCGCTTTCATCACGACAACAGCATCGTCGCGAGGGTGTACGACGCCCCCGCCTCGAGCTTCTTGTCGAAAGCCGCGTTTAGCTTGAATACCCACCTCGGCTTCGAAAGCGGCGGCGAAGGGCTCCCCGGCCCAGCCCAGGCGCATATGGTCGGCTCCTCGCTCGTCGGGAGAACGTGGTTCGCGAAGAACTACCTCGCGCTCTCGCTCCGCGGGGAGGTCATGTCGAACCCCTCGAGCTACCTCGCGCAGTTTCCGCCTCCGGGGTACGCGAGCGGCGGCGGAACTCCCGCGCTTCGTGCCGCGGGCTTCACGGCGACGTTCGACATCCTGCCCTCCGATTCGATCGCGCTCCGCGCCGAGGTGTCGCACCGCGTGTCGAACCGCGCGTACTTCGCCGGACCCGACGGCACGACGTCTCCCGATGGTTTCCAGCCCATCGATCCGACGTTCACTCCCGATACGCGGACCGACCAGACGTTGTTCGTCCTCGGGCTCAACGCCCGGCTCTGATGGACCCGTACCGCACGCCCGTACGACCAACCGTCGCGCGGGAACCCGAGCCGACGCCGCGGGAAGAGTGGCGCTCGACGGCGGCGCTGATGATGGTGGCGGCGGTGCCCCTCGTCGGCGCCGTATGCGGAATCGCGTTCAGCGACCGTGAGCTCATGATCGGCGTCCTCGGCTTCGTTCTTTCGCTGAGCATCCTGGGGAGCCGAGCGCGAGCCGGTGGTCGCGCGGCCTACGAAGTCCAGCGAGACGAAGCGCCCGAGGGTGAGGCAGCGCTACGTGCGACGCGGGACCCTCAGGGTGACGCAGGTCCCTTCGCCGGGGGCGCTCCGCACCGCGATCCGCCCCCCGTGCGCGGCGACGACGTCGTGCACCAAGCGGAGCGCCAGACCAGCCGCGCGGCCGGTCCGCGGGTCGCGGTCGAAGAGCCAGCGGGCGGTCTCGGGAGGCATGCCCGGGCCGTCGTCCTCGACCGAGAGCACCATCGCGCGCTCCTCGGCGTCGTAGGTCACGCGGAGCTCGATCGTGTGGGCTCGCTCGCTCGCCGCGAGGGCGCGGAGCGCATTGCCGACGAGGGTCGCGAGCGCCCATACGAGCTTCTCCCCGTCGCCGTGAAACGCGACCGGTGCGTCGGGAGCGCGCGCTACGCGAAAGGACACCAGGCCATCGCGGGACTGCGCGACGAAGAGGTCCATCGTTCGCCCGACGAGCTCGTCGACGGTGACGAGCGAGCTTCGTAGGGGGACGGCGTTGAGCACGACGACGACGAGCTCGTGATGGGTGGCCTCGTCGAGCACGGTCCGCGCCACACCCGAGCCACCGGTCGCGGCGGTCGCGATCGCGTCGGCGACGGCGCGCCGCACCGGGAGAGGTGCGTCGACCGCGAGGCGGTCGGCGCGCGCCCACCCGCTAGGGACCTGTTCGGGAAACACGAACCCGCCATCGGAACGGATCACCAAGACGGTTGTTTCGCTCATCGCCTTCGGGATAGCGCGGAGGCCATTCGAGCGACGTGAAGGTCGCCGGGCTCCGCATCAAGAATCGATTAAGAAGGGGGCGCGGTCGGGCGGGGCGGTTGGGCTCCGTGTCGTGAGCGGCGAGGGACCGCGAACGAGTCGGCGGAGGTCGAGCGCTGGAACCGGCCGGCGCGTCGCGCTCGAGCGAAGGGGCCAGGGATGCTTGGGGAGGACCCTTGTTGGGTCTTGCGAGCAGGGCGCGAAGAGCAGGGCGCAAAAAGCAAAGGGCAGGGCGCAAAGAGCAAAGAGCAGGGCGCAAAGAGCAAAGAGCAGGGCGCCAAAACGGGACACTCGGTGGAACGCCGTCGAGCGGCGGGGCTCGGTCCAGCGAGGCACGTCCCGAGTGGCCGGCACCCTTTGTAAACTACCTGCTCGCGGCTTTCCCAGCTTGCCGCCGGCCGGGAGCGGCATCAAGGGTGCGCGCCTTCGGCGCCGCTACGCGCCCTTGACCCCGCTCCCGCCCGACGGCGTGGGAATGGCGCCTTTCGCAGAACGCGCGGGGCAAGGAGTCATTGCCATGTTGGTCATTCAAGAGATCGCGGTCGATATGATTCGGGAGCTGCGTCGGCCACTCGCGGAGATTGAGAAGGCGGATCGCGACCTCGGCAAACAACTTCGGAGAG
>JAAFHV010000002.1 GCA_013297655.1 Myxococcales bacterium
AAGCCATCGCCGTCCGCGTCGCGGTACCAGAGGCGACACGCGCCGGTCGCGCACGCCGAGCACGTGCACTGCCCCACTTTGCCAGGCACGGTGCACGAGGCGCCGACCACGTCGGCCGGGTTGCACGCATCGTTGCAACATACATTGGTCGTGCAGAACCCGGTCTGGCACTGCGGCGCCGCCGCGCAGACCGCGCCGTTGCCGAGCCGCGGCTTGCACACGCCCCCGTCGCAGTAGTGGCCCGCCGCACAATCGGCTTCTACCGTGCACGCGGTCTTGCACGTGGTGTCTCCCGCGGGGCACGAGTACGCGTTGCAGCTCTCGAGGCCGACCGCGCAGTGCCCGAGGCCGTCGCACGCCGCGCGACCGCGATCGCTCGAGGTGTTGCAGAACGAGCCGCCGCACGCCTTCGTCGCGTTCGGATACGCGCACGCGCGCTTGCCGTCGCACTTGCCAGCGCAGGCCGTGTCGTCGCTCGCGACGCCGCCCTCGGGCACGTTCACCGAAGGACCCGCGTCGGCCGCTGCGTCTTGTTCGACGATGATCCCGCCGTCCTCGCCGGGGCGCGCCTTGGGAGCACACTCGTTCGCGGGATCTTGTCCCTCTGCCACCGGCGCGCACGTGCCCGCTTGGCCAGGGGCGTTGCACGTCTCGCACGCGCCGCCGCACGCGCTCTCGCAGCACACGCCGTCGACGCACTGCCCCGTTCCGCACTCGGCCGCGGTCGCGCACGCCGCGCCCTTGGCCTTCGCTCCGGGATTCACCTGCCCGTCCGTGTCCGGCTTGCTCGCGTCTCCCGCAGGCACCGGATCGTCGCCTACGCACGCGACGACGGCGTGGCCGGTCCATGCGACGCCGACGACGGAGGCCAGAGCGAGAGCAGCAGTGCGTAGCTTCATGGCAAAAGTGTACGCCATTCACGGACGTCGCGCCGGTGCCTCCCCGCGGCCCGGTTCGTGGGATGGTACGCGTCTTGCGGTAGGTGCCTTGCGTCGACGTTCGGCGTGCTTATTTCCATGTCGTTGGTTGGCGTGCGGGGAACCACACGAGACCTCCCAAGAATGCGACGGCGCTCGCCACCGTCGCCACCGGATGCGCCGCATCGTGAACGACGCGCGCGAGGAGAAGCCATGCGTCCCGAGAAGATGACCACGAAGAGCCAGGAAGCCGTGCGCGGCGCCATCGAGCTCGCCGCCAGACGCGGGAGCCCCGAGGTCATTCCCGAGCACCTGCTCCTGTCCGTCATTGCCCAAGAAGATGGCGTCGCGTTCCCGCTTTTGCAGAAGGCCGGCACGAACATCGACGCCGTGATCGCCGACGCGACGAAGGTCGTGAGCGGGCTGCCGCGTGTCTCAGGCGGCGCGGAGCCCGGCTTTTCGCGCCGCACGCAAGACGTGATGCGACGCGCGGAGGACGAAGCAAAGAACCTGAAGGACGACTTCGTCTCGGTGGAGCACTTCGTGCTCGCGATGGCCAAGCACGACGCCCAGGTGAAGACCGCGCTCGAGCTCCACGGCGGCGTCACCTACGAGAAGCTCCTCGCGTCGCTCGCTCAGGTGCGCGGCAGCCAGCGGGTCACCGATCGCGATCCGGAAGGGAAATTCCAGGCACTCGACAAATACTGTCGTGACCTCACCGAGGCCGCGCGGAAGGGCAAGAACGACCCCGTCATCGGGCGCGACGAGGAGATCCGTCGCGTGATGCAGGTGCTCTCGCGCCGCACGAAGAACAACCCCGTGCTCATCGGCGAGCCCGGCGTCGGCAAGACCGCCATCGTCGAGGGCATCGCGAACCGCATCATCCGCGGCGACGTGCCGGAGTCTCTCAAGGACAAGCGGCTCGTCGCGCTCGACATGGGCGCCCTCATCGCCGGCGCAAAATACCGCGGCGAATTCGAAGATCGCCTCAAGGCGGTGCTCAAGGAGGTCGAGAGCTCCGGCTCGCGCATCATCCTGTTCATCGACGAGCTCCACACGCTCGTGGGCGCGGGCGCGTCCGAAGGCGCGATGGACGCGGCGAACCTCTTGAAGCCCGCCCTCGCCCGCGGCGAGCTCCGCTGCATCGGCGCGACGACCCTCGACGAGTACCGCAAAAAGATCGAGAAAGACGCCGCTCTCGAGCGCCGTTTCCAGCCCGTCGTCGTGTCGCAGCCCTCGGTCGAGGACACCATCGCGATCCTCCGTGGCCTCAAGGAGCGCTACGAGGTCCACCACGGCATTCGCATCCAAGACGCGGCCCTCGTCGCCGCCGCGACCTTGTCCGACCGCTACGTCACCGAGCGTTTCCTCCCCGACAAGGCGATCGATCTGGTGGACGAGGCCGCCGCCAAGATCAAGATGGAGGTCGACAGCATGCCGGCCGACATCGATCGGGTGGAGCGCAAGATCACGCAGCTTCGCATCGAGCAGGAGGCCCTCAAGAAGGAGCGCGACCAAGCCTCCAAGGCCCGCCTCGGCAGCATCGGGGGCGAGCTCGCCGATCTCGAAGAGCGCAGCAATGGCATGAAGGCGCAATGGATGCGCGAGAAGGAGATCATCGAGGCCATCCGCAAAGCCAAGCCCACCCTCGAGACGCTCCGCGCCGAAGCCGACGAAGCCCAGCGCAAAGGCGACCTCGGGAAGGCGGCCGAGATCCGCTACGGCAAGCTCCCCGAGACCGAGCGCGAGATCGAGACGCTCCGCGCCAAGCTCGCGAAAGTGCAGGAGAAACAGGCCTACCTCACCGAGGAGGTCACCGATCAGGACATCGCGCAGATCGTCGCCAAGTGGACCGGCATTCCGGTCGCGAAGATGCTCGAAGGCGAGATGGCCAAGCTCCTTCGCATGGAAGAGGCCCTCGGCTCTCGCGTCGTCGGTCAACGCGCGGCGATCGAGGCGGTGTCGAACGCGGTCCGACGCGCACGCGCTGGCCTCGGGGACGACAAGCGACCGGTGGGTAGCTTCTTGTTCCTCGGCACCACCGGAGTGGGCAAGACCGAGCTCGCCCGTGCGCTCGCGGAGTTCCTCTTCGACGACGAGCGCGCCCTCTTGCGACTCGACATGAGCGAGTACCACGACAAACACACCGTCAGTCGGCTCATCGGCGCGCCGCCCGGATACATTGGATACGACGAAGGCGGTCAACTCACGGAGCCGGTCCGCCGAAGGCCCTATTCGGTCATCTTGTTCGACGAGGTCGAGAAGGCCCACCCGGACGTTTGGAACACCCTCCTCCAAGTCTTGGACGACGGGCGCCTCACGGACGGACAAGGCCGCACGGTCGACTTCAAGAACACGGTCATCATCCTCACGAGCAACGTGGGCTCTCAGCGCGCCGAGGCGATCTCCGAACAGGGGCTCGACGAGGCGACCGAGCGCAAGGTGTTCGAGGAGGCGGTGCTGAACGACGTCAAACAGGCGTTCCGCCCCGAGTTCTTGAATCGCCTCGACGAAATCGTGGTCTTTCAGAAGCTCGACCGGTCCGAGGTTCGGCGCATCGTGGACCTCCAACTCGACCGCTTCGCCGAGCGTCTGTCCAAGCGGTCCCTCGGGATCGATCTCTCCGACGACGCGAGGGCGTACCTCGCCGAAGTGGGTTGGGACCCCAAGTATGGCGCGCGGCCTTTGAAGCGCGCGGTCCGTAAGCACCTCGAGGACGAGCTCGCCAAGCACGTGCTTCGTGGCCAATACGCCCCCGGCACCGTGGTCCGGGTCGACCGTCAGGGCGACGGCCTCGTCTTCAAAGACGTCGTCGCAAACTGATAGGTCATCCGGTGTGACGAAGAGAGCGCCTCACCCCACGAGGCGCTCTCTTCATTTTGTACGGGCGGCGGTCTACTGACGACCCGCGCGCACGGGGCGAGATGGCTATCCGGACCGGCGAGATGGCTATCCGGACCGGCGAGATGGCTATCCGGATCGCACGCCCCTGCCCTCTCCCTATCCGCGACGGATCACGGCGAGGGCGACGCGGGCATCGTCTTGTACGAGCGCACGCTCTTTACGCCGCGCTCGAAGCCCTTCCGTTTCGGCTCGTCGAGCTCGACGCCACCGAAGCGTACTTCCAAGTACGTGAGGGTCATCGCGTGCACTTCGTCGGCGAGGGGGTGCTTCTTGCGGAGCAAGTCCTCGGCGTGGCGCAAAGGCGGAACCGCGAGCGGGCGCGCGAGCCCTTGCGTCGATAGTGCCGACTCGAGCGATTGGTAAAGCTCGGTGACCAAGAGGGCGGCGCGGCTCTTCTTCGCCTCGGGCTTCTTGTCGGTCGGGATTCGCTTGGGGCGCTGGCGACGCCAGAACACATAAGCGCCAACGCCGACGAGGACCACGATCGCGGCCATCACCGGGGCCTGCGTCATCTTGCCCGCCACACCCTCGCGGAGCCCCGCCTTCGCGCGCACGCGGTCGTACTTGCGACTCGCCTCTTCGAAGAGGCGAACCTGCGTCCCGAGGTCGTAGCCGACCACGTAGCGATTCCACCTTTGCGAGAGCGCCTCGACGAAATCACGGAGGTATACGAACGCGCCTCCCGTCTCTTGGAGCGGGCGCGCCGCGGACGTAGGCGTGGGATCGAACGTGACCCACCCGAGCTGCGGATCGTCGAGATAGGCCTCTACCCAGGAGTGCGCGTCGCCCTCGCGGACGGCGTAGTACTTTCCGAAGCGGTTGTACGTGCCACCGACGAAGCCCGTCACGTTGCGCGACGGAATGCCCACTTCGCGCAGCATCATCACCATCGCGGTGGAGAAGAACTCGCAGTGCCCGCGCTTGGTCTCGAAGAGGAAGTGGTCGAGCGGCTGCGGCTTCCCGCCCGAAGGCGACGTGACGTCGTATTTGAAGTCGTTCCGGAGGTGCTCCTCGATCGCCTTCGCTTTGCCCATCGGCGTCGATTGCCCCTCTGCGTACGAGCGGGCGAGATCGGCGATACGGCCCGGGAGCGCAGGCAGCGCGAGGTAACGCGCGCGGTCTTGGGCGCTCAGGATCTGCGGGATCGGCTCGTTATCTCCAGCGAGATATACATCGTAGCGAATGCCGTGGGTGCCAGGGCTCGCATAGCGAAACTCCCCTTCTGGCCCCTTCGAGATGACGACGCTGTCTTGGGGGATCGCGGTCTGCGGGAGCCGTAGCTCTACGCCGACGGTGCGCGGGGGAAGGAAGAGCACCGGCGGATCGATGGGCTCGAGGTCGAACGAGATTCGCCTGTCTTCGCGTGACCGCGGTACACGCGCGATCGTCAGCACGTTCGGATAGAGCAAATCCACCGGCCGGCGGTCACTCGACGAACGCGACCACGCGCGACCGTCGTAGGTGTCGAAGGCCGTGCCGCGGAGGCGAATCGTCATTCGAATCGGCGGGTCGGGGTTGTCCGGCAGCGTAAACCGGAGCGCCACCGTGGGGTCGGTCCGCAGAGTGCCCACGTCGCCCAAGTCGACGTGATCCGAGAAGCCGACCATTCGGCCCGAGCGCTGGTGATTCACGAGGAGGAGCGAGAGGCCCACCCGCGGAAAGAGCACGAACAGCGCGCCGGTGAATACGAAGATAGGGAGCGCGAGCAGGCACGTGGTCAGCAAAAATCCGCGCCCCACCACCCGCCGGCTGCGGAGGATGCGCGGTACGTCGACGGGGAGACCGGTGCGGTCGCGCGCGCCTTGGCGATAGTTGCCTTCCACTTCGCGCCGAAGATGCGAGAGCACGAGCGCGCCGGGAGCGACGACCAAGAATCCCAAGAAGCAGAGGCCGTAGCTGAGCCCGCCCCCGAGCACCGTGCCGGCGACGAAGTGCAAGAGCGCCAAGATGATGATCTGCTGGTCGTGCGCCGCCCCACGCCGGGTCGCGACGCGGATCACCTGGAGGAAGCCCGCGAACTCTACTGCGGTATCGAGCGCCGACGCCCCGAGCACGACGCGAACCACCTCGACGACGAAGAGCGCGAGCGGTCCGATCGTGGCGAGCGTACGCATCCATGGTTTGGATTGGATGGTCTCCGGGAGCGCGACGGCGACGGCCAAACCGAAGAGCACGAGGCCCGCGGTGAAGGGCGCCATTCCCACCGTGTTCACGACCGCGAGCACGCCGAGGGTGGCGAGCGCGTTCGTCATGAGCCTATGGACGAGGCCGAATCGCATCTGTCACTCCGCCGCCGATTTCAGCTCGGGCCCTTCGTCGATCGAGTCGACCAAAGCGAGATACCGAAGAATGGCGTCCGACCCGGTGTTCTTGTCGGCGCGGACCACGTCGCCGGACGTGACACGGAGCGTGACGCGATCACCGCGCTTGATGTGCGCGACGACGCGAGACGATACCTCACGAATGCGACGCTCGAACCCGGGACCGAAGTCGTCCCCCGAGCCGCGCGGCTTCTTCACGTCGAGGCGGAGCGTGACTTCCGGGTGCGCGTCGCGCGCGCGCTCGCGGCGAACCAAGTGCCCAGTCGAAGCCGACTTGCGCCAGTGCACGTCACGGAGATCTTCGCCGTCGCGCACGGAGCGAAGTCCGAAGTGGTCTTCGCCATACCCACGACCGAACGCGGACTCTCCTCCCGAGTCCCTCCCTGGCGGTGCGGCGCCGAGCTTGATCGGATCGGCGGCGGGGTAAATCACGAGGTCGCCCTCGGCCGGTACTTCACGAGACTTCTCGAAGAGGCCAAACGGAAAGCGCGTCGCGATACGAAAGCCCACGTGGCGATCGCGCCCCCGCTTTTGGGGAGTTCGCCGATAGGCCGCGACTTGAGCGCTGTTGGGGCTGATCTTCAAAAAGAAGCATCGCTTGTCGGCGGGCTGTCCGTGGCGCAGGTCTTCCACTTCGATGGCATACGAGGGCACACGGCCCTTGTGATTGAACACCTCGATCTCGACGAGGTGGGGCCTACCCACTTGTGCACGCGCCGGCAGCCTGCGCACCACGGAGAGGTCGCGGAGCGAGAGCTCGCTCATGAGGCCACTCACCACGATGAGCGCGAGCAGGAGCCCGAGCAGGAGATAGAGGAGATTGTTGCCGGTGTTGATCGCGGCGAACCCGACGCCGAGCGTAATGCCGACGAAGAACTTCCCTTCCCTCGTGAACTTGAGCTTCCGCGGCGGCTTCTTGCGCGACAAGAGCCCGCTCACGAGGAGCGAAGCGCGCGAAGCCTCGTGGGTGGCTTTTCGTAGTGACTCCGCCGGCTGCTTCACCGGAGTCTTGCGTTTGGGAGGGGCGGGCTTCTCGGAGCTCACAGCGGAACGGGCACGCGCGCGACCAGCTCGCGAACGGCGGCCTCCGCTTCGTCCCGTGTCGGCATGAAGCCATCGGCGGTGGAGGAGAGCCTCACGCGATGGGCGAGCGCGGGGACGGCCAAATCATGAATGTCGTCGGCGATGCAGTAGCTACGACCACGAACGAGCGCGCGGGCACGTGCCGCACTGGCGAGCGCGATAGCCCCGCGGGTCGACGCACCGAGCGAGAGCGCGGGCGAAGAGCGTGTAGCTTGCACGAGAGCTTGGAGGTAGTTCGCGAGCGACGAGTCGAGCGCGACCCGCTGAACCGCGCGTTGGAGCTCGACGAGGCGCGCCGGATCGAGGACCGGCTTCACGTCGGCGGCGCGGTCGGTGATGCCTTCCGTGAGGAGACGGAGCTCCACCGCCGCGGGCGGGTACCCGATGCGGATACGAAGGAGGAAGCGGTCGAGCTGCGACTCCGGGAGCGGGAACGTGCCGGCGAAGTCTTGCGGGTTCTGCGTCGCGATGACGAAGAACGGATCGGGGAGCGGGATCGTCTGCCCGTCGATCGAGACCTGCGCTTCGTTCATCGCCTCGAGGAGCGACGACTGCGTGCGCGGGCTCGCGCGGTTGATTTCGTCTGCGAGGAGGATGTTCGCGAACACGGGACCTTGGCGGAGGACGAACTCGCTCTGCCGCTGATCCCAAATCGAAATGCCGACGACGTCGCTCGGCAGGAGATCGCTTGTAAACTGCAAGCGCTTCATGTCGCCGCCTACCGCCTGCGCGACGGCGCGCGCGAGCGTGGTCTTGCCGACGCCGGGCACGTCTTCGATGAGCAAGTGGCCACGCGCCAAAAGCGCGACCAGGGCGAGCTCGACGACGTCGGGTTTCCCCTCGAGCGCGTTCTCGACCGCTTGGCGAAGCTTGTGGATGGCTGGCAGCTCCTCACTAAGGAGGGCTTGAGCGGCCGTCATGCTTGTGAGGTTAGCATGAGGTCCACGGCTTCCTACTAGTGCTCCGCGCTTCGTTTTCGAGCGGATCGCCAGGGATCCGCACGGTGAACGTTTGCTCCCTCGCGGTCGGCGCAGCAAGTGACGCGCCCGCGCCCGCGCTGCACTCCTGGTTGCCCGGTCAGACCCGTCTTCATCCCGCCGCGCGTTGGCCGCTCGTGGGCATGGCGCAACGCGAATCCGAGGGGCTTTTCTCGCGTTTGGTTCTTCTCGCCGCGTCTTCGACGAGACTCCCGCGCCTCCGGAGCGTCGCGACTCCCACGCCTCCGGAGCGCCGCGACTCCCGCCTCCGGAGCGCCGCGACTCCCACGGGACCGGAGCGCCGCGACTCCCACGGGACCGGAGCGCCGCGACTCCCACGGGACCGGAGCGCCGCGACTCCCACGCCACCGGAGCGCCGCGACTCCCGCGCCACCGGAGCGTCGCGACTCCCGCCACCGGAGCGTCCTGACGCTCGCGACGCGCTCGCGCCGCGAACCAACCGTGCCAACGGGACGAGCGCAGCTCGGACCGGTGGCCCGATGGTCCGCGGGGAGGAAGGTCCGAAGGACCGACCGAGCCGAGAATCGTTGGGCCATCGACCGGATCGGCGCTCTAGGATGCTCGCGTGAGCTCTGCCCCCGAGGTGCGCCTGCGCCGCGTGACCAAGACGTACGGTCCGGTCCGTGCGCTCGTGGCCGTCGACACCACCTTTTCCGCCGGCCGCGTCACCGCGGTGTTGGGCACGAACGGCTCGGGAAAGAGCACGCTCCTCGCGATCGTCGGCACTCTCGCGAAGCCCACCTCTGGCGCGATCACGCACACGGGATTGCCGACCGCCGCAGACATCCGTCGCGTGCTCGGGTGGGTCGGACACGCGTCGCTTTGTTATCCCGACCTCACCGGCGCGGAGAACATTCGCCTCGCGGCGGAGCTCTACGGGTGCCCGGAGGACGAGAGCCTCCGAGAGGCGAAGGAGCGCTTCGAGCTCGGATCGTTCGTCGATCGCCCGTTCCGGGAGTACTCGCGCGGGCAACGGCAGCGTGTCTCGCTCGCGCGCGCGCTAGTCCATCGGCCCACGTTGCTCTTGCTCGACGAGCCCACCACCGGCCTCGATGGCTCTGGGGTCGCGCGCCTCGTCAAGGTCGTCGCGGACGAGGCCGCGCGCGGCGCGACGATCATCGTGGTCTCGCACGACGAGCCCTTCGCGCGCCAGGTCGCGTCGAGCTCGATCCGCCTCGAGCGTGGGCGCGTCGTAGAGCAGTAAAGTTACTTTACGAGCACGGCATCGAGGAGCGCGCCGACCGAAGCGCCCGCCGCCAGCGCCTCGCGCGAGCCACGTGGGACGACATGTGCCGAGACGAACGCGCCAGCGATCACGTCGATGTTATGGCCTGTCGACGCGTCGGTCTGCGCGGGTACGACGAGGGCGAGGTGCATCGGGGGCAGCGCTCGCGAGGGGCCCGCGAACAGGACGGCGCGTACGTCGTGGAGCACACCGAGGCCGTCGTGGGCGACGAGGACCGTGGCGTCCGGGGCGAGCTCGGCGAGGAGCGTCGCGTTGTCGGAGCTCGGACCGATCGGCGAGAAGAGGCCTCCCGCGAGCTCGACCACGACGAGGTCCGCGTTGCTCTGGGCGTCGCGGACAGCCTCGACGATGCGCGGGCTCTCGATCGTGACCGACGTGCGTGCGGCGGCGAGGTGAGGGGAGACCGGGTCGACGAACGCGTAGAGCGGGCTCGGCGCGATAGGGTGCGACGAGGCCTCGGTGAGGTCGTGTGCGTCGCCTTCGTTTGCTCTCGCGAGCCCGCTCTCGATCGGCTTGTACCCGGTCACGCGGATGCGCCTCGCTCGCGCGGCGAGGACGAGCGCGACCGCGAGGTGCGTCTTCCCGAGCTCGGTCCCCGTCCCCGTTACGACGACCAGCCGACCCATGATTCTTTCACCTCGGACACTGCGCGCAGGAAGCCTGCGATTTGCTCCTCACGAAGGTCCGCGCTCACGGTGAGCCGAATGCGCGAGGTCCCCTCGGGGACGGTAGGGGGGCGAATCGCTTGCACGAAGTACCCGCGCTCCTTGAGCTGCTCGGCGAGGGCGACCGCGTGGCCAGGGTCCGACAGCACCCACGGGATGATCGGGCCCTGGCCTCGGACGTCGCAGCCGAGGCTCCGGAGCCCTTCACGCAAATGTCCCGCGATGCGAAGGACGTGGGCCCGCTCCGCGTCCGCGCGGCGAATCCTGGGAAGACGAACCCGCCCTTCCGCGGCGAGGATCGGGCTCAGCCCGGTCGAGAAGACGAACGAGCGTGATCGATTCCAAAGCCACTCTCGGACCACCTTCCGCCCGCCGACGAAGGCCCCGCCGAGGCCGAACGACTTCCCGAGGGTCCCCACGAGGACGTCGGGGACGACGCCGAGCTCCGCGCACAACCCTCGTCCTTCGGGTCCATAGACGCCGACGGCGTGAGCGTCGTCGACGTAGAGCGACGCGCCAGCTCGAGCGCAGAGGTCCGCGAGCTGGGGGAGGGCAGGGACGTCGGCGTCCATGCTGAAGTAGGACTCGGTCACCACCCACGTCGGCGGGGCCCCCGGAGCCTCGAGGAGCCGTGCGACGGCGCCCACATCGAGGTGCGGGACGATCTCGACATGCGCGCGCCCGAGACGGAGCCCGTCGATCATCGAGGCATGGTTGAGCGCGTCGGAGAGCACACGATCGCCGGGGCGCACGAGCGAGCTGAGCGCTCCGAGGTTCGCGGCGTACCCGCTCGTGTAGAGGAGGGTCGCTTCGAGCCCGAGCCAGGCCGCGAGGTCCGCCTCGAAGGCCTCGTGCTCCCGCTGGTTCCCCGAGACGAGACGAGACGCCCCCGAGCCGGCCTCCGCGCGCGCCTCGACAGGTTCCCGGCCGAGCCCGAGGTAGTCGTTCGAGCACAGGGTGACCATACCCTCCGGCACCACGGTCGGGACCCGTCGCAGGGACTTCGCCTCGAGGACCGCGAGCTCGTCTGCGAGGGCGTCGATGGGGGACCGTTTCACGTGAAACCTCAGACCGAGGAGGGCGGGGTACGCCCGTCGCCGTTGCCTTCGAGCACTTGGTCCACACGAACGAGCATCCGCCGAACCGAGTCCCGCGTCTTGCGCTCGAGGGCTTGCCGGCGGCCGCGTTCGACCTCGAGGTCGTGCGCGAGCGCCATCGCCGCCAACACGAGGGCCTGCGGGGTCGACGGCCGTCCGCGGGGAGCGACCTGTTCGACCTTCTCGGTCACGGCGGCCGCGAGCGCGCGGAGCTCATCCTCGGTGGCCGTGCTCACCACCTTGACCTTCTGGCCAGCGACGATCAGTTCGACCGAGCGACGATTCATGGGGAGGGGGACCATACACCGAACCCCCCACCTGCGCACGCCAGGCCCGCGAATCCATTGGTAGGGCTCCGCCGCGACACGTGACGTTTCACGTGAAACGTCGCGGCGCTATCGCCATCGGCCGGGCAGCGCCCGTACACCCGGACGCCTCCTTGTTTCACGTGAAACCTTCCGGCGTGGACGCGCCACCGAATGAGGGAGGGCGACGGCCACAACGCGCGACGGCCACGATGCGGCAGTCCCGCCGCGAGGCTCGACACGGACACGCGCGAATCGGAGCTCCAGGACCGCGAACGCCGAGAGCAGCCCTGGGCGCCGGGTGCACGGCTCCGACGGAGGCCCAACGCAAACGTCGCCCAAGCCGCCGGTAGGCCAGCCCCACAGCCCCCGGGGACGGACATGCGCCCGAAGGCCCCCCGCGCCTCCGCACGCAGAGCTCGTCCCAAGGCACCAGCCCTCGCGCCGTCAGGGCGAGCTCGGCAAATCGTTGCGCGAGGTTCTTCACGGCAGAGCCAATGACCGAAGCGCCAAGACGGAGGAGCGGGACGAGGGAGTGGGAGCACCGGGCCCAGCCGAGCCGCTACCACCGCCCACGGATCGGACGGCTCGACCGTTGAGCCAGGCATCCATGACGTGCGCGAACGGAGCGGTCGACGGGTCTCAACCGACGAAGGGCCGGACTCCGCGACGAACAGCCCGCCATTCGCGCCGCTCCACCTGCAGACCGCTGTCCGCGGGGCTCCCGCGCAACCCTACGAGCCTCGAACACCCTCGGGCCTCACGCGACGGACCGACCCGACCGGGACCGCCCCGGACGGACGCAGACCGAGACACGTATGAAGGGCACCCCAACGAACACGCCATGGCGCTGCGGGCGTGGGCGCAAGGACGGAGAGAGCCGAAGCGCGACGCGACCATTAGGAATGCGGGACGACCCGTCGCCGCCGCACGCGGAACGAACCACCCCCTCGGGAGCGCCCCGGATTCCAAAGACCGCTCGGAGAGCCGGCGCAGGTCCGCCAATGAGCAAACTCTGGAAGCCGTCCGGCGCGACCTCCCCTCGGGCGCTCGCCGAAGCCGGACGTTTCACGTGAAACGTCGAAGGCGAGCTCAGCGGGCGGCGTTGACGATCAACAGGAAGGGGAGGGCGAGGATCGCGAAGTCGACCTGGACCCCCGTCACGAGGTCAAAGGCGCGGGAATCGCCAAGCGCGTAGCGACCCTGCGCGAACAACCCGAGCCCGAAGCCATAGGCCGAGTGAAAATTATAGCTGCGTGAGCCCCAGAAGAGCCCCCAGGTGAGCACCGGGTCGACGCCGCTCGCCGCGCGGACCGCGCCGCCTCCAGACGCAATGAACGAAGTGCCGCCCGCGGGGATGAGCCACGACACGCCTCCGCCGGTCTCGAACGCATCGAACCCGGACGTGCCGAGCTCGACGTACGGCCCGAGGCCCATGTCGCGCTGCGAGTTGCGAAGGAAGATGACGTCGGCACGCGCACCAAGGTGGAACGCAGGCTTCACCGGCCCAACGCGCAAATGGCGAAACGCCGGCCCCAAAGTGAGACCGGCGCTAAACTGTGGATCTGCCGCCGCCGGAGAGGCCGCGCTCGCGATGAGGGCGAAGAGCCCGACCGCGACCGACCGCGACGTTCGCGACATCAGGGAGCGAGGGCGCGGGCGCACTGCTTCGGGAGAACGCTGACCGCGCCGTTCGCGCAGTACTCCGAGATGGACTTGCATTTGTCGCACGTGATCGAAGCGTCCTGGCCCGGGTTGCAGGTGGGCTTATCGTCGCCCGCAGCGGCCGCCGGCGCAGAGCAGACGCCCCCTGCAAGCGTAACATTCGCGAGGCAGCCCCAGCAGACGTTAATCGGGAACTGGAACTCTTGCGACTCGATCGACAGACCACCGAGGGTCTGCGCCTGAACGCGGGCGAAGGCGATGACCTGAACGCTCTGGTCTTGCGGTCGCACCTTCAGGTTGTTGACGCGCTCTTCCACGCGACGGGCGATCTGACACACGGCCGCTCCGTCGAGGAGGTTGACCGTAATCGAAGACAACGTGCCTGGTTCGAGGAAGCCGCTCCCTTCGGTGCGGAACTCGTTCCCCGCACGACCATCGAGGCCGGGGTCGCTGGTGAGTGCCTCGCCGGACGCCAGCGTTAGCCGAACGGTTGCCCCGAGCAGGTAGACGTTGCTCGCCTCGCTGCGGGCTTTGCCGAGATCCTTGGAGGACCGGAGCTCGTTTCGGACGGCAAGCGACGCGGAATACGACTGCGCAATCAACACGTCGAGCGTGCCGTTCACGAGCCCGTTGGCGTCGGGCTCGACGGTGCAGCCCCCCTCCTCGTTCGGCTTCGGCCTGACGACCTTCAGCACGACAATCGACTGCGGATACTCGACACACGCAGGCGACGCCATGGCAGCGATGACAGCACCAAAGACGGCGACGATGGCCCCTCGAACAGTTCGATTCATGGCTTTCTCCAGCGGCCCCGAGTCACCCGTCGCCGCTTACGAAAGCGTACTGACATCGGGGAAGCCGGGCCAAAATCGTGACACTTTGCGAGGCCTCACACAACCCAACCTCGCCCCCGATCCCCACTCCGCGGAGTGCGTGTAGGCAGCTCGGCGCTACGAGTGCAGCGCCGCCGCGAGCTGCGCGACCGTCACCTCGAGGAGCTCACCTTCGCCGACGGCCTTCGCGATCGGGAGAACGAGCCTGCCGTGGCGCCGCTTCTTGTCCACCTCTACATAAGAGGAGGAGGCCGCGAGCTCGGCGCGCGTGACGTCGGTCGGAAGCCCGAGGGACTGAAGGAGCGAACGTGTGCTCGTGACGAGCTCCTTCGGTGCCCTGCCCATCCCGGACGCGACCTCGAGCTCGGCGATCATGCCAAGCGCGACCGCCTCGCCGTGGAGGTACTTCGTGTAGCGACCGTGAGCCTCGAGCGCGTGGCCGACCGTGTGGCCGAAGTTCAGCAACGCTCGCTCGCCGCGTTCGGTCTCGTCGCGCGAGACGACGCGGGCCTTCAGGGCGATCGCGCGACGAACCACGCTCGTGAGCGCCTCGGGAGGACCCGAGACGAGCTCGTCTGCGCGGACCCTGAGCTCGTCGACGAGGCTCGCGTCGAAGAGGAGCGCGATCTTGGCGATCTCGGCGAGGCCTGCTTTCCGATGACGCGCAGGGAGGGTCGAGAGGTGCGCGAGATCGACGACCACCGCGGAGGGCTGGAAGAACGAGCCGACGAGGTTCTTTCCCGCGGGCAAGTCGAAGCCCGTCTTGCCTCCGACCGACGCGTCGACCATCGCCAGGAGCGTGGTGGGAACCTGCACCGCGCGCACGCCACGGAACAAAGTGGACGCCGCGAAGCCGGTGAGATCGCCGACGACGCCGCCACCGAACGCGACGAGGACTCCCTCACGATCGAGGCCCTGCCCGATCGCGGCCTCCCAAATCGTGTCGATCGTCGCGAGCCGCTTGTGCTCCTCCCCCGGCGGCAACGTGCAAATCCGGTGAGGCGTCGCAATGGCCCCGAGAGCACGCTCGAGCGACACGCCACGTGCGCGGACCACGTGGCTGTCGGTGACGGCGAGCACCCCGCTCGGACCAAGCCGCGCCACCGCATCGGTGAGGGCCTCGGGTCGCTCGTGGACGACGTGCACACGATAGCTGCGCGCTCCGAGCGGAACTACCAAGGGATTATCGTTGAATATCGAACAGATAGCGTCGCACGACTGCTCCTCGTCGAGGTCGTCGGTGAACACCTCGCCGTGGCACTCGGCGTAGGCCGCGGAGCGCTCTTTTAGGAGCTCGTGGATTCGCGCGACGGGGTCGCCAGCGAGCATCGGACGTTCGTTCACCCGGCTCGCGGTGCGCTCCAGAATGGTCGCCTCCGAGGCACGAAGCGTAACGAGCACACCGCCAGCGAGGAGCGCCGAACGCGCGCGCGCCGACACGACGGACCCACCTCCGAGCGAGACGACGGCTCCCTCGGAAGACCCCGCGAGCTCGACGACGATCGACTCCTCGAGCGCGCGAAAGGCACGCTCGTCGCTGCGCAAAAGATCCGCCGCCGAACGACCGGCGCGCGACGCGACGAGCGCGTCGACGTCGACGAAACGCAACCCGAGGCGCGCGGCCACGAGGGGCCCGAGCGTCGACTTCCCGGTCCCCATGAAGCCAGAGAGAAACAGGCTCGCCATGCTCAGTACTCCTCGAGACGCGTCCGCAGCGCCCGTGCATTGTCCAAGAGCTCCCGCATCGAATCGCCGCCGAGCTTCTCGAGGACCGCGTCGACCAGCGTCAGCGCGACCATCGCCTCGCCGACGACCGACGCCGCCGCGACCGCGCACACGTCGCTCCGCTCGAAGGCCGCGTCGAACGATTCTTTCGTGCGCACGTCGACGCTCGGGAGCGCACGTTTGAGCGTCGCGATCGGCTTCATGACCGCGCGACAAATCACGGGCTCACCGTTGGTGATGCCGCCTTCGAGACCGCCGCAGTGGTTGGAGGACCGGGTGAAGGCGCGCGCTTCAGGGTCGTAGCCGATGGGATCGTGGACCTGGGAGCCTCGCGAGCGACCGGCGGCGATGCCGTCGCCGATCTCGACCGCCTTGATCGCGTGGATGCTCACGAGGGCCTGCGCGAGGCGCCCGTCGAGCTTGCGATCCCAGTGCACGTGCGAGCCGAGACCAGGGAAAACACCGGTCGCGACGACCTCGAACACGCCGCCGAGGGTGTCTCCCGCGTGCGCCGTCTCGAGGATCGCGGCGCGCATCGCGGCCTCCGCGACGGGGTCCGTGCACGCCAAATCGCTCGCGCGAGCGGCCGCCTTGAGCTCCGCGTAGGGGAGGGGAGGCACCGTGGCGGTGACCGGGCCGATCGCCACGACGTGGGCAAAAATGTCGATCCCTAGCGCGGCGAGCAGCTTCTTCGCGACGGCCCCTACCGCCGTGCGAGCCGCCGTCTCCCGCGCGCTCGCGCGCTCGAGGATGTCGCGGAGATCTTTGCGGTCGTACTTCAGACCCCCCGCGAGATCGGCGTGCCCAGGACGCGGGCGGGTGAGCGGCTCGGGGGTGCTCGCCATCGGCGCGGGCGACATGCGATCGAGCCACGAGGCATGATCGCGGTTCTCGATCGAGAGGGCGATCGGCGAGCCGAGCGTCTCTCCGCCGCGAACGCCGCCGAGGATGTCGACCCGGTCCTTCTCGATCTTCATCCGGCCACCACGGCCGTAGCCGCGCTGGCGCCGCGCGAGATCTTCGTCGATGTCGGCCGCGACGAGGGAGAGCCCCGCCGGTACGCCGTCGATGACCACGCTGAGACGCGGGCCGTGCGATTCTCCAGCCGTCAGAAAGCGAAATCGAGCCATGCCCGAGCGACGGTACCAGACGTGCTGAAGGTCACCCCCAAAGACACGGGCCCCGGGGCGGAGGGACCGAGGACGCGCTTCGCCGTGCACGCCAAGCCACGTGCGAAAAAGAGCGCGATCGTGGGAGTGTCGGAGGGGGTCCTCGAGGTCGCGATCGCGGCGCCCCCGGTCGACGGCGCCGCGAACGAAGAGCTCGTTCGCACCCTCGCGAAGGCGCTCGGAGTCGCGAAACGTTCCGTCGCGGTCGTTCGCGGAGACTCGTCGCGGCACAAGCTCGTGGAGGTGTCCGGCCTCACCGCCGATGAGGTCGTCGCGCGCCTCGGTGCCGGGTAGCCCGTTATCTGTCCGACGATGGTCGGCCTCTGCTAGCCTCGCGACGGGATGGGCGCTCTTCGGTTCGCGAAGTACGAAGGCCTCGGAAACGACTTTCTCGTGGTCGACACGAAGAGCGAAGGGGAGGTCTCCGAAGCGAGCGCCGCCAAGCTCTGCGATCGAAGACGCGGGGTCGGTGGCGATGGCGTGCTCCTCGTGTCGCCGCCTTCTTCGGCCGCCAACCGCGCGCGCATGCGTGTCATCAACGCCGACGGCTCCGTCCCCGAGATGTGCGGCAACGGCCTCCGCTGCGTCGCGCTCCACCTCGCGACCGCTGGCGCAGCGCCGACTGAACCTACCGAATTTACAGTCGAAACCGACGCCGGGCCCAAGGTGTGTGTCGTCGCACCCGATGGCGGGGGCGGCGCGGAGATCACGATCGACATGGGCGTCGTCTCGGTCACCGGCGAGACCTCGATCACGATCGACGACCGCACCTTCGCGTTCGTCACCGCCGACGCAGGCAATCCGCATGCAATTTACACGGGCCCGTTCACCCGCGCCGACGCGGAGCGCTTCGGCCATGCGCTCGCCACCCACCCCTCGTTTCCTCGCGGGAGCAACATCGAGCTCGTCGCGCAGACCTCGCCGACCCGCGCGGAGGTGCTCGTGTGGGAGCGCGGAGTGGGCATCACGCTCGCGTGCGGAACCGGGGCGTGCGCGACCGCGAGAGTGCTCACGAGCCTCGGGCGCTCGCCGTTCGACGAGGAAATCACGATCGAGCTGCTCGGTGGTCCCCTCGCGATTCGTGTCGCTCGCGACGGCCGGGTGCGCATGCGAGGGCCGGCGCGGCTCGCGTTCGAGGGCGTGGTGAACGCATGAGTGAGCCTCGTCCAGCGACTGCGGCCCCGAACCGGCCGAACCCTGCCTCGGCACCTCGCGCGAGCGGCGGGTCTCCGATCACGATCCTCGCCGTCCTCGGCGACGCGGGCTCACGCGCCCAAGTCGAGCTCGCCGCCGCCGATCTCGGCGACCGGTTGCTTATCGCGCGCGACGTGAACGAGGCGATCGATCTCGCGAGCGCGGAGGACATCCACCTGGCCATCGTCGACGTCTCGGTCGACGGCGGAACCGGGCTCGCCCTCGTTCATCACATCCCGGCCGTCTCCCCCGGCGCGCGCGTGGTCGTCGCTGCGCACAAGAACGACATCGCCCGCGGCGCCGATGCGATCGCGGTCGGCGCCGACGCCCTCCACGTGCTCCCTCTCACCGGCGACAGCGTCGCGACCACGATCGGAGCCGCGCGAGAGCGTGTCGTCGAGTCGCGCGAGCGAAAGGCGCTCGCGGTGGAGCTGGGGCTCGAGCGGAGGAGGCGCGAGCTCCGTGACCGCGTGCTCCGTCGCTCCCAACGAGGCGAGTATGCCGACGCGACGCGCGCGCTCGTCGAGGGCCTCGTCGAACAAGCCGCGGCTCGCGGCGTCGCGCTCTACTACGAGGTCGCGAGCGTGGACGGCGCGCCTCGCCACCGACGCGCCGCTGCGGCAGGCTCCCTCCTGACGCTGCCACACGAGACGACAGACCTCCTCGACCTCGGGCGATCGAGCTCACTCTTCATATGGTCGCTCCCCTTCGCGGGAGAAGATCTGGGCGCCCTCGTCGCCGACGAACCCGCCGACGAACGGGTCGTCACCGGCATCATCGAGCTCGCGTCGCTCGTGCTCGCGCTGTCCACCCGCGACGCGCGCAAAGCAGGCATCGCGGTCGAGACATACGACCAGGGGCGCCTCCACTCGCCCGCGTACTTGCACGTGCTCGGGCCGCGCGAAATCGAGCGCGCGCGGAGGCACGGGCGCAGGCTCTCGCTCGTCACGATGAGCGGGACCTCCCTCCGCGCCTTCGCACCTGCGCTGCTCGCGACGCTTCGAAGCTCCGACGTTCTCGTCGAGACCCACACCGACGAGCTCGTGCTGCTGCTCCCCGAGACGGGCGCGTTCGGGGCCCACGCTTGCCGCAAGCGTCTCTTCGCGCGCGTCCTCGGCGATCCTCGCGCGCGGCCGGTACCCGCGCTTCGCTCGACGGCAGCGGCCCCCGGATTGGGCCTCGGCGTTGCCACCTTCCCCCACGACGGCGACGATCTCAGCGCCCTCCTCCGCGTCGCGAAAGATCGCGCCCGCGCCGACGCACACAGCGCGGTTCACAGGCTCGATCTCGGCGCAAAAACCCTCGCCGAAGTGGTCGACACGTTGCTCGCGAAGCCGCTCACCGAGGCGGGCACGCGGTCCACTTATCCACTCGATCTCACGCTCTCGTCGCTCGCGTCTCTCGTGGAGCACGTTTGCCACGAGTCCAAGCGCGGCGGACACGCCACGTTCCTGTCGACGTTCCACCCAGGTAAGGGCCTCGGCGGAGTCGCGCGCTCCCTCATGCCTTCACCGAGCGCCGAGCCTGCGCGGCGGAACTCGAACGCGGGTCCGCCCTCGCGCGGTCGAGAGCGCCGCTCGCGCACCACTCCGCGCACCGTGGTCGAGCTCCGCGACGTGCAGATGTTGCCCGGCGCGACCGACGTGCTCGCCATCGTCATCCGCGCCGAGCACGGAGTATGGGTCACCTGCGGGCGCCTCGAGCGCGAGAGGTTCATCGGTGTGCACGCCGCCGATCCGCTCCTCGCCGATCTCGTGACCGATCGCCTGCTCCTCGGTCAACGCCCCACCGGAGACGACGACGTCCGATGAGGATCCTCCTCGTTCATCACGACTCGCCCACGTTGCTCGGCCTCTCGCAGGTGCTCCGCGAACGCGAGATCGTCGTCTCGATCGCGCACAACGCCGCGATGGCGACCGAGCGCGCGAGCCTCGGCGAATACGACGTCGTGCTCGTGAGCCGCGTGCTCGCGGAGGCGACCGACGAGGGCCTCGGCGTGATCGACGCGCTCGCCCTCGAGCTCCCGTCTCCACCCCCCGTGATCGTGCTCGCCACGCCGGGGACCGAGGCCTCTCCCTCGGAGGTCCACGAAGGCGACATCGACGGGATGCTCACGAAGCTCGGCGAGCTGGCGCCCGTCGAACGCGAGCGCACGAGCCTCATGCCGGCGAGCTTCACCATGAAGCGCACGCCGGTCGCCTCGCTCCTCCTCGCGTTCGCGGACGAGAAGCGCTCCGGCACCCTCACCGTGACCACCGCGAAGGGCCGCGCGGTCGCGTGTGTCTTCGAGGGCCAGCTCGTCGACGTGCTCTTCGGAAAGCACCAGGGCGAAAAAGCGCTCGCTCGCCTCGTCGCCGCAAAAGACGGAAATACTCAATTCTCTCCAGGAGATCCGGGTGTGCTCGCGCGGCTCGACACCCCCACGCAGGCGCTCGTCTCTCGCGCTTCGGAGCGAGCCGAGGCCTTCGCGATGCTGGCCGCGCGCTTCGACGTCCCGATCGAGGACGTCTATTATATGCAATCTGCAAACTTCACCGAGGGGGACGACCGAGGGCTCGCGTCGCGGATCCTCGATCGCCTCCGCGGCCCGATGAGCCTCGGGCAGCTCGTCGACGAGCTCGGCCCTCCCGACGTCGAGATCCTCGGCGCGGTCGTCGCGCTCGAGGCCACCGGCCACGTTCGACGCGTCGACGGCGACGTGGGCGAGCGCGCTCCTATCGCGTCGCACGAAGAGGTGCAGCAGCTTCGCGCTTCGGCCTCGAAGGCGCGCGGCCACGGGTACGCGGGGCTCGGTCGCATCATCATCGCCGCGGCTCCATCGCGCCTCGCGGGTCTCTCGCAGGCGCTCCTCGGGATCGTCGAGGCGGTCGCGCCGGACGATCCGAACCCCACGTTGCCGCTGCCTCATACGATGGCCGAGCTTCGTCTCGGCGAAGGCGTCGCGGTCGACGTGGTCGCGCTCCCCCTCGTCCCTGCCTATGCGCCGCTCTGGCCGCTCGCGGTCGCGGGTGCGCACGCGGTGGTCACCTTGGACGACTCGCACGAGGCGCTCGAAGAGGCGTGCGCATCGACCGCGAGGCACCTCCACTCGGCGCGCGCCCTCGTGACCTCGTTCGATCCCACACGCCCCCAAGACGTGGCCGCGCTCCTCCGTGCCGCGCTCGAAATCGGCGGGTAACACTTTCGACGTAGCGGCACGTAGGCCTCTCCATGCGAGCGCTCACACTCACCACCGGGATCGTGATCGCCCTCTTCGCCTGCGCGAAGGCGGAGCCGACCCCCACGAGCTCCACGACCGCTCTCCCACCGAACGCGAGCACGTCGATGTCCCCTCCCTCGGCCCCGCCGTCGAACCCTCCCTCGGCGACCGCGGATGCTTCGTCCCATTCCTCGGTGGCGAAGGTCGACCCCGTCGATGGTCTCGTCGCCGAGCTCTCTGCCTCTCCGATGTGGAACAACGGCGGCTTCCCCAAGATCGATCTCCCCGCGAGCACCCCGATCGCCGACGTCGTCGCGACGGTGTTCAAGAACGTCTCGTTCGACAAGGGCCGGGTCACGAGCCACCGCGTCGTCTCGACCAAGAGCGTCACGATCGGCCGTGAGCCCTCACCCCACACCGCCGTCGTCGTCGAGACGAACCAAGGCCCCAAGATCGTGCTCCTCCAACACGGCCCGAGCGGCTGGTGGAGCCGCGTCTACCCGATCAAAGACCCTTGATCGAACCGCTCCCTTCGCTCTGCGAGTCGATGGGACGACATAAAAAGGCCCGCGCCTCTCTCGAGGGCGGGCCTTCTCCGTGAGCGCGCGTTCGACCTAGATGTCGAGGTTCTTCACGTTGAGCGCGTTCTGCTCGATGAACTCGCGGCGGGGCTCGACCTGGTCGCCCATGAGAATGCTGAAGATCTGGTCCGTCTGGACCGCGTCGTCGAGGCGAACTTGCAGCATCACGCGCGCGTTCGGATCGAGGGTGGTCTCCCAGAGCTGCTCCGGGTTCATCTCGCCGAGACCCTTGTAGCGCTGGATGTTCCAGCCCTTGCGGCCGCGCGTGTCGAGGTGATCCCAGAGCGCCTCGGAGTCCTCGAGCTCGGTCTCGGCGCTCTCGTCGGCCTCCGTGTCGGCCTTTTTGCTCGCGACCTTCGCGAAGTAGGGCGCGGGCCCGATCGAGCGAACGTCTTGTTCGATCTCGAAGAGCTCCTCGTACTCGGGCGTCTCCATGAGCGCCTCGTCGATCTCGGTGCGGCTCGCGGCGGATCCCGCGCGCGGCGCGATCACGAGGGTGACCGTGTCGCGACCGGGGTTGTCCTGCACCTTCACCGTGAGCGGGAAGATGTCGGGGTACTTCTTCTCGAGCTTCTTCATGATCGCGGGGATCATTCGCTCGACCTTGGCCTTGTCTTTCAGGTCGGCCTTGCCGAGACCGGTGGTGCGAACGACCACGCCGACGATGTTGTGGTCGGCCATCTTTCCGATCTTCGGGAGCGCGCGCCGGAACTGACGGAGCCGCTCTGCGAAGCGATAGAGCACGTCCCCGGTGAGGGTTTGCCCACGGGTGGAGCGCACCTGCATTCCGTCGACGCCCTGGTCGAGGAAGAAGCGATCGAGCGCCGCCTGATCCTTCATGTATTGCCCCTTTTTGCCCTTCCAAACGCGGTAGAGCGGGGGTTGTGCAATATACAAGTATCCCTTCTCGAGGATCTCCGGCATCTGCCGATAGAAGAACGTGAGAAGGAGCGTGCGGATGTGGCTGCCGTCGACGTCGGCGTCCGTCATGAGCACGATCTGGTGGTAGCGGAGCTTGTTGATGTCGAAGCTTCCGCCCTGCTCCGGGCTCCCGATCCCGCAGCCGAGCGCGGTGATGAGGGTGCCGATTTCGGCGGACGAGAGCATCTTGTCCAAGCGCGCGCGCTCGACGTTCAGGATCTTGCCCTTGAGCGGCAAGATCGCCTGGTACTTGCGGTCGCGGCCCTGCTTCGCGGAGCCACCGGCGGAGTCACCCTCGACGATGTAGAGCTCGCTCGCGGCGGGGTCCTTCGACTGGCAATCGGCGAGCTTCCCGGAGAGGCTCGTGAAGTCCATCGCGCCCTTGCGCACGATCTCGCGCGCCTTGCGTGCGGCCTCGCGTGCCTTCGCCGCGAACACGGCTTTTTCGAGGATTTTCCGCGCGGTAGAGGGGTTCTCCTCGAAGAATTGGCCCAGCTTGTCGACGACGACGCTCTCGACGATGCTCTTCACCTCGCTCGAGACGAGCTTCGATTTCGTCTGCGAGTCGAACGAAGGGTCGGGCACCTTCACGCTGATGACGGCGGTGAGACCCTCGCGGATGTCCTCGCCGGAGAGGCCGTTTTTGACCTCTTTGAAGAGGTTCGACGCGTTGCCGTAGTTGTTGAACACGCGGGTGAGCGCGCCGCGGAAGCCGGTGAGGTGGGTGCCACCTTCGCGGTTGTAGACGTTGTTCGTGTACGGAAAAACCTGCTCGACGTAGCTCTTGTTCCACTGCATCGCGACCTCCACCTCGATGGTGTGGCCGTTGTCGGCTTGCTGCGACGCGAGGATGTGGACGACCTTGTCGTGCTCCGCCTCTTTGGCTTTGTTGAGCAGCTCGACGAACTCGCGGATGCCGCCCTTGTACTCGAACGTCTCGTGACGACCGTCGCCGCGTTTGTCGGTGAGGGTGATCATGAAGCCCGCGTTCAAGAACGAGAGCTCACGAAGACGGCTCGCGAGGATGTCGTAGCTGTATTCGATCTCCCCGGAGAAGATCTGGAGGTCAGGCTTGAAGGTGATCTTGGTGCCGGTCGTGTCGGTGTCGCCGACGACCGCGATCGGACCCTGCGGCTCGCCGCGGCGGTACTCCTGACGGTGCAGCTTTCCCTCGCGACGAATCTCGAGCTTCAACACCTCGCTCACCGCGTTGACGGCCGAGATGCCCACGCCGTGGAGACCGGCAGACACCTTGTAGTTCGACTGGTCGAACTTGCCGCCGGCGTGGAGCACCGTCATGACGACCTCCGCCGCGGAGACGCCCTTCGCGTGCATCCCGGTCGGGATCCCGCGCCCGTTGTCCTCGACCGTGATCGAGCCGTCGGTGTTGATGATGACGTCGAGGCGGTTGCAATAACCGGCGAGGTGCTCGTCGACCGCGTTGTCGACGACCTCCCAGACGAGGTGGTGAAGTCCGGTGCCGTCGTTCGGGTTCCCGATGTACATGCCCGGGCGCTTGCGCACCGCCTCCAGCCCTTCGAGAACGGTGATGTTCTCGCTGCCGTACGTGGGAGGAGTGGCGGAGGTGGGCTCGACTTCCGTGGTGGTCATGCGTCTCTCGTTTCCCTTCGGAGGGATCTTCGCGAAAAGCCGTGATGCACTTTCGCGTTTGATTTCCCGATTTGAATGGCGTGGCGCAGTGCCAACACCCCGAAAGGTGCTCGCAGTCTAGCAAATCGGCCCTGAACAGGCAAGCGGTGGGACGTGATTAATCCTCGTCATTTCGACTAGTTACGACCCAATTCTAGCCACGCGTCGCGGGCACGACACGGCGCGCCGAAAGGACCCCTCGCGGCGCGCCTCCACGTCCCCGTCACGAGGGGGTTACGGAGCCCGATTCGACGCGGAAGTCTTTGCGACTTTCGGCGGTCCCGACCGTGATCATCTCCGGCCTCGTGGTGGTGAGGAGCACCTGCCCCTCGTGCGCTCCGAGGAACCGAAAGAGCGCCTCGGTGCGCGCCGCATCGAGCTCGCTCGAGACATCGTCGAGGAGCAAAATGGGACGCACGCCCCGCGCGTCCGACACGACCTCGATCTCGGCCGACTTGAGCGCGAGCACGATCGCGCGGTGCTGCCCTTGCGACGCGGTGCCCTTTGCGACGTGCCCCCCGAGCGTGAGCCGAAGATCGTCGCGATGAGGGCCCACCGTCGCCGCGCCCCTCGCGCGATCTTTCACCCGTGACTCTTCGAGCGCACGACGGAACGACGCTTCGTCCGCGGGCGCGTGGCCGAGGTAGGTGACCACGAGGGGAAGACCGGGGGTCCCGATCCGCGCGAAGCCCTGCTCCGCGCGTGGCCCGAGCTCGGTCGCGGCGCGCTGGCGAATCTCGGCGACCCGCAGCCCATGGGTGACGACGAGGGCCTCCCAATCGGGGAGATCACGCGCCGAGACCCCACGCACCTCGAGCGCGCGTTGACGCTCGCGGACCGCCCGCCGGTACGACTCGAGCTCCACGAGCAGACCGGGCGAGAGATACGCGCCGACCCGGTCCATGAGCTTGCGACGCTCTGCGCTCGGGCCCATCGAGAGCGCGACCTCCGCGGGGTGAAACACGACCACCGGCGAGCGAACCGCGTACTCGAAGAGCGACTTGGGCCGCTTCCCGTCGACCTTCGGCGCGCGGGCGGCTCCACGAAGGCCTATCGACTGCTCGCGGTAATCCGGCCCTTCACGAAACTTTCCACGCACCCCCGCCACGTCCGCGCCATGGGCACCGAGCTCCGCGAGCTTGCTCGTGCGGAAGCTCTTCGACGTCGCGAGCACGTACGCCGCTTCGAGCAGGTTCGTCTTTCCCTGCCCATTTTCGCCTGAAAAAACGTTGAACGACGGGCCGAGCGTGACCGAGACCTCGACGAGGTTACGGAACGCGAACGTCGCGAGCGACTCGAGGACCAAAGGGCGCACGCAAACCTCGCCTCATCGAATACCAACGCCGAGCCGCGCGGCTCCACTCCCACGGGCTGCTCTCTCCCGAGAACATCCGTAAAAGCTCAGATCCGCATCGGCATGATCACGGCGAGAAAGTCGCGATGAACCGCGCCCTTTTCGCCCGCGTCGCCAGGGCGGAGCACCGCCGGATCGAGCTCGCCGGAGAGGTTCAACATGACCTCGTCGTGGGTGAGCGCGGCGAGCACGTCGAGGAAGTACTTCGCGTTGAAGCCGATCGAGATCGTCTCCCCCGCGTAGTCGACGGGGAGCTCGTCGAAGCCTTCGCCGCTCTCCGGGGACTCGCTCGAGATGCGCATCGTGCCGGACTGGAGGGAGAGCTTCACGCCGCCGGTGCGCTCGTTGGCGGCGATGGAGACGGCGCGGAGGGCGTCGGTGAAGGCGGCGCGGGGGGCGCGCACGGTCTTCGCGAACGACTGCGGAATGACCTGCGAATAGGGCGGAAACTGCGCGTCGACGAGCTTCACGCTGAACGTCATGCTGCCCGCTTGGAAGAACGCGGAGGAGCCGCTCTGCACGATCGTGATCTGCGGGCGATCGCCCTTTTGGCTCTCGGAGGCGACCTCGTCGCACAGCTTGCGGAGCTCTTGGATTGCCTTGAGCGGGATGAGCATCGTCGCCGACGCCTGCCGACCCTCGACCTTGACCTCCATCTTCGAGAGGCGATGGCCGTCGGTCGTGACCATGCGGACCATGTCGCCCTCCCACTCGAAGAGCGCGGAGTTCAGGTGGGCGCGGGTCTCGTCGGTCGAGATCGAAAAGTGGGTCTTCGCGATGAGCTCCTGGAGCACGTCGACCTCGATCGCGAGGGACGGTGCGCCTTCGGCCGGCTGCGGGAGGGGCGGGAAGTCTTTGCCCGGCATGCCGCGGAGGGTGTAGCGGCGCGCGCTTCCGGCGGCCTTCAGCACGGTCTGGCCGCTCTCCTGGGTGCTCAGCGAGATGGGGCCGTCCGGCATCATCTTGATGCGGTCGACGAGCTCCTTCGCGGGGAGCGCCATGCTGCCGGGCTTGCCGATTTCGGCTGGGATTTTGCCGCTCAGGCCGAGGTAGAGGTCGGTCGCGGCGAGGCGGAGGGAGCTCGTTCCGTCGGCGGCGAAGAGCACGTTCGAGAGCACGGGCATGGTGCTCTTGCGCTCCGCGACTCCCTGCATCCGCGTGGCAATTCTCAGGAGATCTTTCTTGGCGACGACGAGTTCCATGCGGGTCGGTCTAGGTGCCCAAATTCCCCGAAATGGTCAAGACACACCGGACCTTCCTTTTGGTCCCCGCCGAAGGTGCCCGAGGCGCTCCCGAACCGACGCTCTCCCCAGGCCCGGCCCGAGCTCTCTCTCTGGGAGAGTATGGAAAGAAATAAAATAGCAGTGGAGATAGGGCCTGTGGACACAGGGGAGAACGCCGAATTCGACGTAGATACGAAGGCTTGCGAGGCTTTGGGCTCGGGAGAATCTTGGGGCTCGGGGGGTGGATGGAGGTGTGGGAAATCGTGTGTGAGGGTGCCCCACGACTTTTCCACCGGTTCTTGGGGCCCGGCTCCACAGGGCCACGAGGCCTCCCGAGCCGCCTCGTGAGCGCCCGAAAAATCGAGACCGTCAGCTCGCCGCGCGAGGCTCGTGGTCGCGAAGCACGGCGGCGAGGCGCTCGAGGAGGACACGCTTCTCGCGCTCGTAGGTCTTGGGGCCTACGTCGCCGCGGCGGTGCGCGCGCTCGAGGTCCTCGAGGTCCTCGAGGAGCCCCTTGCGGGCCACCCGGAGGTCGCGCGGGCCCTTGTTCGGATCGATCACGAGCGCCATCACGATGGCGCCGAGCATGACGACGAGCGCGATCACGGAGACGATCCAGCGGCCGGGCCCGGCGGTCGGCAGGTCGCGGAGCTCGACCTTGATGCGGCTGACGGCGGCCTCGTCGCGGCGCATCTCGCGCTCGGTGACGAGGATGCGCTGGCCTTGGTTGTCGGTGCGGGTGATCGCGGTAGGGAAGCCGTTGACGAGGAGCTTCATTTGCGTCGACGAGGGCGCCATCACGCGGCCTTGGGCGAGGTGCGGGGGCATGCCGCTGAAGAGCGTGAGATCGCGTTCGCCCGAGTAGGGGACCTGCCAGCGGAAGTCGATCTCGTGTTTTCCAGGGCCGAAGGTGCCGCGGATGCGGGCGCCCTTTTGTTCGACCGGCTCGACGGTCACGTCGCTCATTTCCTGCTGCGAGGTGAGCGCGGTGAAGGTCTCCGGCAGCTCGATGAGCAAATCCTTGGGCACCCAGGTGGTCTTCCCGAAGTTGTAAACCGAGAGGATTTCCTCGATTTGCACGCGGTCGTCCTTGAGCTCCACGTAGAGGATCGCCTGCGAGACGATGGTGGCGCCGGCGAGGTCGTTCACCACCGGGTAGAGGTGAAGCACGCAGCGCACGCCCTTGTCGGCGGAGAGCTGGAACGGAGGCACCGCGAACGACGCGCCGTCCTTCGTGACCGAGACCCGGTACGCGATGAGCTGGCCGCGATCTTGGTCTTTGAGGAGGCACTGGCCGTCGCCGTCGGTGGTGCACTCCACGCGCTTGCGGCTCTCGCCCTTCGCGATGCTGTTGTTGATGATCCCGATCGTGACGACCTGATTCGCGATCGGCTTCGCGTCCGCGTCGACGACGTGGATGCGGATGCTGCCGGGGGGCAAGTTGGGGTCGATGTCGGCGGTGTCGGGAGGGGCCTGGAAGAGGCCGTTCGCGTCCATGCCGCCCGCGCCACCGTGGGGGTTCCCACCGGCGCCAGGACCGTGCGGATCGCCCGCGGCGGGGTCGTCCATGTCGTCGTCGCCGAGCGGGTTCATCGTCGGCGAAGCGCGTCCGGCGTCGTTGGCGTTGGCGCCCGCGTCGGTCTTGGGGGACCCAGCGTCGCCCTTCGAAGCCGCGGCTCCGGCGTCCTTCGGAGCCGATTTTCCGGCGTCCTCGCCTGCCGCGAGGGAGAGGTTGCCGACGAGCACGAAGGCGGCGGCAGCGGCGATCGTGGCGAAGAGCTTTCGACTACGCATGGTCCACCCGCGATTTTCCGGCGCGCTCGTCTTCGTCGTCGCCCTCGTCCATGTTCTCGATGACCGGGCTCGCGCTCACGGGCTTGGTTTCGCGCTTGGATGCGGCGTCGCGCTCGGCCTTCGGGTCGGCTTTGGCGGCTCCGTCTGCTTCGTCGTCTTCGTCGTCGCTGTCGCTGTCGTCCGTGGCCGAGGCGTCGATCGCGTCGACCCGCTTCTTGTGAGCCTCGGCGTCGACGAGGTGGGCGGCGGCATCGAAGACGGCGTCGAGGTCCTTTGGTGACTGCGTGACGACGGGGAGGGTGGCGCCGCACGACTTGCAGAAGCGCGCGTCCGGATCGTTCGACGTGGAGCACGCGGGGCAGGTGGGCCGCGCCGAAGTGACGGTGGCTGCCTCTCCCGACTCGGGCGCGTCGTCTTTTGCGAGCGCCTCTTCTTTGGCTTGGGCCGCCTTGCCGCTCGTGCGGAAGGGATCACCCGCGAGACCGACGCGGACCAAGTGCTTCTGGAACGCGGCCTCGGCGTCCTTCACGTGAGGCGCGATCGAGGCATCCATGTTGCGCATGATGTCCTTGATTTCCTCACGATATCGCTGAGATAGGCTCGCGTAGTCGGCCGCGTGGATTTTTCCGATCGCCTTCTCGCCGTCGAGATCTTTGAGCGCGCGGAGGAGCATGGTCTTGCGCGCCGCGAGCGGGTCGGCGGGCGCCGAGAACGTGAACTGCTCGAGGTCCGACGCGAGGGGAGCGTCGCCGGTGAGGGTGCGCAGGCTCGCCCAGAAGAGCGCGATCGTGCCCAGGATAATGCCTCCCGCGAGCACGAGGAGCGCAGGACCCGGGCTCGTGATCACGCCGACGACGAGGGACGTGAGCACGGTCGCGACCGGGATCAGGATCGCCGCGCCGCGCGCGAGGCGACGTTCGTCCTCGGCCATCGCCGCGGGAGTGGGCGCTTCGGTCTTTGGCAGCGGAGCCGCGCTCTTCGAGTTGGGGGCGGCCTTCGCGGGTGCCTTCTTTTTGGGGCGCGCCTTGCCGACCTCGCCCTTAGCCGCGCTCTTCGTGTCAGGCGTCATCGAGGTCCTTGAGCTCGTCGTCGAGGCGCGAGTCGTAGTCGTCGTTGCCCTTCTTCGCTTTCGCGGCGCTCTTCACGTTCGCGGAGGCCTCGGACTTCTTGGGCTTGCTCTTCGTCGTGCCTTCGTCGCTCTTGGTGTCGTCGCTGGAGGCGAGCTCGCCGGCGTCGGTCGAGAGGACGGGGAGCGGGGCTCGGAAGCGCTTGATCATGAGCCCGAGGCCGATCGCGCCGCCCGCGATCACGGTGAGCGGCACCACGTAAATCGCCTTCATCGCGCCCGAGTTCGGCGGGATCGCGAGCGACGCTACGCCGAACTGGGCAGAGTACTCGGCGACGATTTGCTCCTTCGAGACGCCGGCCGCGATCTTCTCGCGGAGCTTCTCGCGCATCTCGTCGGCCTCGCCGCACCCGCAGGTGGAGAGGAGGTCACGCGCGCAGGTGCCGCACATGCAGCGGAGCGCGCCGAAGATCTCCTTCTCCTTCTCGTTTTCGATCTTCACGGTGCCGGAGTGGAGGCTCGAGGCGCCGCCGCTCTGCGCGAACGCGGGCGAAGGCATGAGCGCCAAGATGAGCCCGAGGAGAATGCTCGCCGTCACCGCCGCGGTGCCACGCGCGAACCTCCATGCGCGGGACTCGTTCTCCTGGAGCTCTGGCCACATGCAAATGAAGCTGCCGAAGATGAGCACCAAGCACCCGATCCAGATCCACCCCACGAGCGGGTTGATGTGGACCTGGAGCGACGCGAGCTTGCTCTGGGGGTTGATCGAGCCGACCACGATGTAGAGATCGTCGCGGATCGAGTGCAGCATCGCGACCTCGGTCGTGGGCGACTCGGGCATCTTTTTGTAGATGAATTTCGCGGGGTTGAGCACACCGAGCTCTTTGCCGTTCTCGCTCACGCGGATGTCGGCGAACACCATCCGCTTCTCGGTGTCGACCTCCATGCGCGGGCCCTTGTAGGTGAGCGTGAGGCGCTGCACTTCCATGGTCTGGCCGGGGGCGAGGGAGGCCTCCTTGTCGATCGTCCACGACTTGCCGGTGAAGCCGAGGAACATGAGCACGATCCCGAAGTGCACGATGTAGCCGCCGTAGCGACGGCGCGACGTGGGCGGGAGGGTGACCATCGTGTAGACGAAGCCGGGGAGGAGCCCGAGGTAGTAGAGGACCTTGGGCGTGTCGTTCGCCCCCGAGCGCGCGCGGGCGATGTAGAGGAGCGCGAACTCCTGCACGATGATCGCGGTGTTGAACACGCAGAGGGAGAGCGAGAGCACCGGCGTGATCGCGTTGAACGCGCGGAGACCGGCGCCGAGCGCGCCGTCGTAGATGGGCTCCGAGACGACCACCGCGGGGTACCCGATGCTCTTGCCGACCGCGAGGTGCAGGACGGCGAACACGACGGTCGCGAGGATCGGTTTGAGCGCGTTTTTCTTGAGCAAATCGTCGCTCGTTTTCTTCCAACCGAAGAGCGTGCCAGCGCCCATCAGGAAGAAGATCACGAGCCCAATCGGCTGCACCCACGCGTTGTAATAGGGCGGGCCAACAGTGACCTTCTCCTTCCACATCGCCTCGCTCACCATCGGGAACGTGGTCGCGGCGAGCACGAACAACATGAAGCTCAAGAGGCCCCAGTTGTTCAGCATGAAGGTGAACTCGCGCGACCAGATCGACTCGAGGCGCGGCAAGGTGGAGACGAGCTTGAGCCCGTGCGTGAGGCGACGGTGGAGCAGCTCGAGGGCCGCGTAAACGGCGCCGCCGGCGAGGAGCGAGAAGACCACCACCTTGATGAGGGTGCGCTTCAGGTTGTAGGCCGACATCGCCTCTTGCGTCATCGCGTCGGCGGGCGAGTGCGAGAGCGCGGGGCCGCCCACCTTGGTCGCGATGAAGTACGAGGCGACGAGCAAACCGAGCATCGTCCAGCCGGTGGCGATCGCGGCGCCGCGGAGCTGGGCCGAGGGCGGGAGGTCACGCAGCTCCGGCCAGCGGTACATGATGAGCGTGAAGCAGAACGCGGCGACGAGGACGAGGAACCACACGAAATACGTGCCGATCGACGACTGCGCGAACGAGTGCACGCTCGCGATGGTTCCCGAGCGCGTGAGGAACGTGCCGAAGATCGTCATGAAGAACGTGAAGCAGATGAGGAAGACGTTCCACACCTTGAACATGCCGCGACGCTCTTGGATCATCACCGAGTGCACGAAGGCGCTGATGACGAGGAACGGCATGAACGCCGCGTTTTCGACCGGATCCCAGGCCCAGTAGCCGCCCCAGCCGAGCTCTTCGTAGGCCCACAGCATGCCGAGGGTGTTGCCGATGCCGAGGAACAGCCAGGCGAAGAGGGTGAACTTGCGGCAGGCCTTGATCCACTCGTCGCCGAGGCGCCCGGTCACGAGGGCCGCGACGCAAAATGCGAACGGGATCGTGCACCCTACGAACCCGATGTAGAGGCTCGGCGGGTGGATGATCATGTAAAAATTCTGGAGGAGCGGGTTTAACCCCTCGCCGTCGTTTCGCGCCCCGGCCACGCTCGTGGAGAACGGGTTCGCCGCGAACGCCATGAGGATGCAAAAGAACATGACGACGCTCATGAGCGTCGCGATGATGCTCGGCTGGAGCTCGAGATGCTTTTTTCCCAGGGTGAAAACGCAGACGCCGATGTAGAGGCTGAGCAGGAACAGCCACCACAAGAGCGACCCGTCTTGACCACCCCAGAGCGCGGTAAAGAGGAAAATCGTGGGCATCCCGCGGTCCGAGTAGTGGGCCACGTAGCGGAGCCGGAAGTCGTGGCTCACGAACGCGTAGGCCAGGCACACCACCGCGACGGCGATGAGGGCCACGGTTCCGTAGGCACCGAAGCGCGCCGATTGCAGCGCGCGCATGGTGCCCTTCCGATGCGCGACGACGGACACGGCGAACGTGTACGCGGCCGCGAGCATCACGCAGAGGAGGAGCGAGCTACCGAAGAGCGGGAACGATTGCCACATGAGGACCTCGGGGGCGACGCCCCGCCGGTAGGGTTTCCGGCCCCCGAGAAGAAAGGGGTCCGGCGAGCCTTCCTCGAAAAGACTGAGGAAAGTGCCCTCCGCCGAGTCCGAAGACCCTGCGGAACCCGCGGAGGATGCACGGAAAGTGCCGCTTCCACGGGAGGCGCGAGCGCCGACGCAGTGTACTCCGCTGTGGAGGAAATGGGCGCATCTTGGGGAAGAGCTTGGGAAAGGTTGGCCAGCCCGTGACAGGCGGTGCCACGAAGAGCCACGCATCCTTTGCGCCGCACGCCGCGCTTCTCGTCGTTCAGATCGCGTTTGCGTCGCAGGCGGTGGAGGCGAAGCTCGCGATGCTCCCGCGGGAAGCGGGTGGCGAGGCGATCCCCCCGCTCGCGATCGCGATGGCGCGGATGCTCGTGGGGGCCGCGTTTTTCCAGGTATTTTGCCGGCTCGTGGCCCCGAAAGAGGCGCGCGAGCCCATTTCGCGGATCGACCACGCGCGTCTCTTGGGGCTGAGCGTGCTCGGGATCACCGCGAATCAGGCGATTTTTCTGCTCGGGCTCGGGCGCACCACGCCGTTCGCGGCCGCGCTGCTGAGCGCAACGATCCCGGTGTGCACGTCGCTCCTCGCGGCCCTCTTCGGGGTGGAGAAGCTCTCTCTCCGTACGCTCCTCGGGTTCGCGGTCGCGGTCGCCGGGGTGCTCGTGCTCACCGGTGTGCGCTCGGTCGATCGCGGGGCGCTGCTCATCGCCGCGAACTCGCTCCTCTATTCGGCGTACCTGGTGCTGGGGAAGAACACGATTTTGCGCCTCGGCGCGCTCCGCGTGGTCACGTGGATTTTCACGTGGGGGGCGCTCGTGTTTTTGCCGTTCGGTGCGCTCACCCTCGCGCGCGCGGTGCCAGAAATGCACCCCCGCGGTGTTGCGCTCGTCGCGTACATCCTGTTGAT
Organism: Myxococcales bacterium; assembly: GCA_013297655.1. Taxonomy (GTDB): domain Bacteria; phylum Myxococcota_A; class Polyangia; order Polyangiales; family Polyangiaceae; genus JAAFHV01. The sequence continues at coordinate 33,846 of JAAFHV010000002.1, forward strand.
GCCGACGATCGTGGCCTATTCGCTGAACGCGTGGGCCCTAGGCAAGACGAGCCCCACCTTGGTGACGGTCTACATTTATCTCCAGCCCTTGATCGCGGCCGTCTTGTCGTATGTGCAGCTCGGCATCGTGCCGAGTCGAACGATGGGGCTCTCGAGCGTGCTCATCTTGGCGGGGGTCGCGATCGTGGCCTTTCGGCGCCCGGCGGGTCGGCCGCTCGCGAGTGCAAAATAACCATCGGTGAGTCACCGACGATCCATGGCATAAAAGCCATTTGCTCGGCCGGCCTGCGCGTTGGCACCGAGCTGCTATAGGGTGCGCCTATGAAGGTTAGCCCGCTTCGTGGTCTCCATGGCCGAGTCGCTCTCGTCGCGCTTTTTGCCGCTGCCCAGGCCTGTGCGTCGGAGCGCGACGCCAACGATCCGCGCGATACGAGCGATACGGAGCTAGGCACCAGCGAAGAGGCGCTCACCACGCCGAACGGGTCGAATTGGATCGTGCTCCCGCGTCCGCCCGCGCGCACCACGCGTGCGTTCGGCGACGCCTATGTCGCGCCTTTTGCGGCTTCGGGAACGGGCTATACCGCGACCCCGACCACCGCGACCAAGTACGAAGGCACCACCGGCCTCGCGGTGAATCTCGCCGGCCCGGCGTCCAGGTTCGCGCTCCGTGCGACGAGCACCGCGCCGCTGGCGGGGGCGGGGCAGACGGAGCTCTCGTTCGCGTTCAACGCGGGCCCCAGCGTCTCCGCCGGGCTCGACACCCTGCGCGTCGCAGTGGAAGACGACGACGGCGGCACCGCGACCACGTGGATCGACGTGAAGCCCTACCTCGTGACGACGGGAAACGTCGCCGCGAGCACCTGGTACCAAGCGCGCATTCCGATGAGCGCGCTCAACCCGAGCGGGCGCGCGATTCGGCAGGTGGTCTTCGCGACCGCCGGCACCAACGTGCCCTTTTTCCTCGACGATCTGCGCCTCTCGTGGACCGACGCGGCCCCCACCGAGCGCCTCGTTTATGCCGACGCGGCGGCGCCGAGCTTCTCCGTCGGCGGCTGGTCCGTCACGAGCGCGACGGACACGTTCCGCACCACCGGCGCCAGCTCGCGCAAAGCCACGTTCACCGGCGCGTGGGGCGCGCTCACGTTCACCTACGATTGGAACCTCGCCGCGTTCCCGGCGGGCACCCACACCACCGTCTCGTTCGATATCTCCGCCGGTCCTGGCGCGCCGCCTGCGGCGATGGGAAACCTCTACGTGGGCCTCAATGGCTCGCCGACGAAGCGGCTCCTTCCGTATGTTCCGGGCGGGTTCGTCGCGAACACCTGGCACCGCGTGACGATCCCGGTGACCGACCTCGTCACCGGGGCGTACCGGCAAGTCACGTTCAAGAACGAGTCGACCAGCCTCTATCCCATTTACGTCGATCACGTTCGTTTCGAGACCGACCACGCCGCGCCCGCGCTCTACGACACAGCGCCGCCGCTCGGTGATCCGGACGGGTTCGCCGCCGGCGAGGTGGACGTGGTCTCGGTGGTGCGTACGGGGGTGGAGCGAAAGCCGATTTCGCCGCTGCTCTATGGCATCAACGCGTTTGCTTCGACGAGCTTCCCCGCGAACGTGCTCGCCGCCGTCACCCTCGTTCGACGCGGGGGCGATCGTGGCAACTCGTACAACTGGGAGACGAACGTCTCCAACGGATCGCACAACAACGGATTCGTGAACGACATGGTGCTCGCGGGGGGCACGCCGAACCAAAACGCGCCCGCCGCTCAAGACGTGGCGCTGCTCGCCGCGCATCGCCCCGCCGGTCGCGCCGTGATGGTGCCGTTCGTGCTGAACGATTGGGTTTCAGGCCCCCTCGGCGGCATCGGCGCGTGGAACCAGCCCGGCTGGAACCGCGACACGTACTTCAATCGTGTGGGCCTCGTGAAACCGACCGCGTTCTCGGCGACGCCGAACCTGTCGGACAACATGGTCTATACCGACGAGCATCTTGCCTATCTGATGGGCAGGTATCCGGGAGTGGACATCACCGCGCCGGGGCCGGGGCGCCTCCTCGTCGGCATCGACAACGAGCCAGACCTTTACGCCTACAACTTCCCGCAGCTCCAGCAGGGCAGCGGCGCGGCGATCGTGCAAAACGGCACTACGGTGGGCAACCGGGTCACGACCACCGAGTTCACCCAGCGCACCATCAGCTTCGCCCAGCGGGTAAAGGAGTTCGCTCCCCAAGCGCACGTGGTGGGTCCGAGCCATTACCACTTCGACGGCTGGACCACGTTCTGGGCCGAGAACACCACCGCGTACTCCAACGCCGGGACCGCGCGCTGGTACGTGGACGACTTCTGCGCCGCGATGAAGACCGCGAGTGAAGCAGCAGGCAAGCGACTCCTCGATACGTGGGACTTCCACTGGTACCCGCAGGGCATGTCGCGCGGCACCTACGTGTGGAACCTTGACCATGCCGCCCGCGCGCTCACCGCCGGCGAGATCGATCAGATCGTGCAGGGCTCACGCAGCTATTGGGACCCTACCTACGACGAGAATTCCTGGATCACCGAGCCGTGGCACCTCGGCGGGCCCATTTACGCGCTCCCGCGCTTGAAGACGCGCATCGCGGCGGCGTACCCGGGCACCAAGATTGGCGTGACGGAGTACAACCCGGGCGGCCGCAACCACATCGCGAGCGGCCTCGGCGTGGTCGACTCCCTCGGTGTGTTCCAGCGCCAAGGGGTAGAGATGGCCGCGTTCTGGCCGGTGGGCAGCAACGCCGCGATGGCGCACGCGTTCGGTGGGCTCTTGCTCCTTCGCAACGCCGACGGCGCGGGCCTGAAGTACGCCGAGACGGACGTGAAGGTGGAGCACCCCGAGATCGCGCCCTCTTCGGTTTATGCCGCCAGCGACACGAGCGACCGCGTCACGGTGATCGTGGTGAACAAGACCCAAGCGCCGCGTAAGTTCGGTGTCCGCGCCTTCCACGACGCGCGCCTCACGCGGGTCGACGCCTACCGGATCGATGCCACTCATGCGTCGCCGTTCCTCGCGTCGTCGGAGGCCGTCACGAAGGTGAACGCGTATGCCTACGAGGCGCCCGCGCTCAGCGCGACGATGCTCGTGTTCCGCACCGCGCCCTGATTCGCTCGCCTCGATCGATGCAAAGTACACGGCCCGCGCGGGGCCGTGGTTCGTTCGTGTGCGCATGCATGCATGGTGCACGCGTTCGGCGTCTCAGGGGTCCAAAGGGGCGAGCGCGATTCGAATGAGCGCGTCGCAGCGTGGCCGCGGGCGCGTGGCGTTCGGGGTGGGGCCGAAGCACGAGGCGTTGTCGCCGCCCGTTGCGAGGGAGCGCACGCTTCGCTGCGGTGGACCGGGCGTGGCGCGGAACGTATCGGCGAGGGAGGCCTTGGCACCGGAGGCGTCGACCTCGAACGCGAACGCGCCGACCAACATCGACGTGACGACGTGGGTGGCGCGCGCGCAGTCGCCGCGGAGCTCGCTGCGGGTGGGGATGCGATCGAGGGTGTAGGCCCCGGCGGACGTGGCCAAGAGCGTGACGATCGCGCCGCGCGCGCGCTCGTTCTCCGTCTCTTTTTCTAGGGTCTTTCCGCGGAACGGCAACTCGGCTGCGAGCGACACGAAGACCTTCTTGAGCGGCTCGGGGGCGGTCCCCGCGAAGGCGTAGGTGCCTATGCCGGCGCAGTCGCGCGCGACCGCGAGGCCGCTCATGTCGTACACGACGACCAGCGCCCCACGCCGCGCGGCGACCTCGAGCTGGGTGGACTTCTCCACGCTGTCGACCACGAACGGGGTGAGGCTCGGCGGCGCTTCGGCCGCGGATGGCGGCGTCGCGGGTGGAGGCTCGGTCGCCGGCGGGTCGCAAGCGCCGAGGGCAGGCGCGGCGAGCGCGACGAGGACGAGAAAGAGACTCTGCGCGACAACGGACTTTCTCACTGCTCCATTTGACACGGAAGCGCGTCCAGCGCGCAACCGTCGACGCGGCGCGCGATTGACGAAGCGAGCGATATCGATAGGGTTCGAGCATGCGACGCCCCCTTCTTCCCGTACTCGCGCTCGTTCTTTTGGCTGCCTGTGGAGGCGACGACGCCCCCGGCACCACCCCCCCGACCGTCGACGGCTCGGTCCCCGAGACGGGCCCCGGCCCGGAGACGAATCCGCTCGACGTGCTCCCGGTCGCGGAAGAGCTGAAGGGCGCTGGCCTCTCGGCGCCCGTCGACGTGGTCCGCGACGACGCGGGCATTCCCCACATCTACGCGGCCAACATCCCCGACGCGGCCTACGCGCAGGGCTTCATGATGGCGCAAGATCGCTGGATCGAGATGGACTTCGGGCGCCGCCAAGCCTCCGGCACCTTGAGCGAGATCGTGGGCGAGTTCAGCGCCGCTGCGACCGCGAGCGACATTCGCTACCGCTCGCACCACCTTCGCCGCACCGCGGAGGACGGCTGGAAGAAGCTCAACGCCTCGGCCGATCCGGAGGACCAGAAGCTCGTCGCGATCTTGAAGAGCTTCTCGGCCGGCGTGAACGCCTGGCAGGCCGCTGCGCGCGGCGGGAAGTACCCCCTCCCGAAAGGTGGCCTCGAGGGTTATTACGATGTCTCGAGCATCGCGGCGTGGTCGGAGCTCGACTGCCTCGTCCTCGGCGAGCTGCAGGCGTTCCAGCTCGCGTTCGACGCGAACACCGATATCGCGCGCAGCAACTGGGAAAAATCCGAGCAAACCAAGTTCGTCGGCAACGCCGATCCGCAAAAGGCGCTTCGTGTGGGGTTCACCGAAGACTACTGGCGCTTTGCTCCGTTCGATCCCACCTACACCGTAGACGGCTGGAAAGAAGTACCCGGCTCCGCTACCGCGATGAAGGCGCCCAAGAAGGGCAAAGGCACGAAGACCTCCCTCCCGACCATGCGCTCGGCGCTCGCGAGCACGCAGGGCGTGGGCCTCGACCGCAAGAACGACCCTGACCGCGGGTCGAACAACTGGGTCGTGGGCCCCAAGGCCTCTGCGACCGGCAACGCGATGGTCGCGAACGATACCCACCTATCGCTCGGGAGCCCGGCGATCTTTTACTTGAGCCACCTCTCCACGAAAGACGGGCTCGACGTCATGGGGGCGCAATTTCCGGGCATTCCGCTCGTGACGCTCGGCATGAACAAGAACGTCGGCTGGGGTAGCACGGTGAGCTACATCGACGTGACCGACGTCTACCAAGAGACGGTGGTGCCCTGTACCGCCGGCGGCGGCCAGTGTGTCGTCTTCAAGGGCGCGCAAGTGAAGCTCGTGCCGCGCGAGGAGACGTTCACGATTGGCGCGTTCGGCCGCAAGGGCGAGCCCATCAAGATTACCTATTGGGACGTGCCCCACCACGGGCCCATCATTCCGCGCATTCAAGGCACGGGCGTGGAGCCCCTCGGCGCGGAAGAGCTCTCGATTCGGTATACGGGATACGAGACCGGCCCGCTCCTCAAGGCGATCATGGGCCTCAACCTCGCGAAGAACGTCGACGAGAGCGTCAAAGCGGTCGAGACCCACTTCACCTACGGCGGGCAAAACTGGGTGTTCGCCGACACCGCCGGCAACATCGCGTGGAGCCAGGCCATTCGTGTCCCGCGCCGCCCGAAGGGCTCGAAGCCGTGGAAGATCATGCCCGGCGACGGCTCCGCCGAGTGGGACGGGTACTTCGACTCCAAGCTCGCCCCCCACGCGAAGAACCCGGCCAAGAATTACCTCGTGACGGCGAACGCCGATCCGGTGGGGCTCACCGCGCTGAACACGCCCGGCGCGCAGCCCGAGGTGGCGGGCTTCCCGCTGTACATGGGCTCCGACTACGATCCCGGCACTCGCGCGGGCCGCATCACGAGCCGCATCAAAGACGCGACCGAGGGCGGAAAAAAGGTCGATCGTGACGGCATGGCGAGCATCCAGGCCGACGCGATCACGAACTGGGGCAAGACGTGGAAGCCCTCGTTCGGCGCCGCGATCGACGCCCTCATCGCGGAGGCGGCCACCTCCGGCACGCACGCCGATCTCGCCACCATGGTCACCGCGGCGACTCCGGCGGTGAAAGCAGCGCTCGCGGAGGTGAAGACCCTCGTCGAGGGCTGGTCGTTCGACACCCCCGCTGGCACCGAAGAGGGCGCGACGGCCAAACAAATCTCGGACTCGAAGGCCACGCTGATCATGGCCGCCTACGCGACCAAGCTCGCGCAGGGCACGTTCTCGGACGAGATCGCCGAGCTCGGCGTGAACCTCACCCGCGCGCAGACCCTGAAGCTCTTGGCTCAGCTCCTCACCGCGCCGGACACGCTCAAGACGAAAGAGCACGCGTTCGACGACCTACGCACGGTCGAGGTGGAGACGAAGAAGATCACGACCGCCAAGGCAGTGCTCGATGCGGTCGGTTACATCGTGGGCTCCCAAGGGGCCGACGCGAGCAAGTGGCGCTGGGGCGCGGTGCACACCCTGAACCCGCAGTTCTTCCTCCCCCTCGAGCCGCTCGCCTTGAAGAAGGTGGGCCGTCACGGCGGCGACGGCACGGTCGACGTCGCGAGCCACGGCATCGAGGACGACGATTACACCTACGCCTCGGGCGCCTCGATCCGCTTCGTCGCGGAGATGGACCCGCAGAAGGGCCCCATCGCGCGCAACGTGATCCCCGGCGGCCAGGTGTTCGATCCGGGCTCGCCGCACTTCACCGACCTCTACGATCTCTACGTGCAGAACAAGACCGTCGACCTCGCCTTCCGCGTGGAAGACGTGATTGAGCGCGCCAAGAAAGAGGCCGAGAAGAACAAGATCGGTCGCCGCCGCTTCGTGCCCTGACAGCCTCTCGTCAGGTCGTGAGCGACCCCTTTCGCAGGCCGCGTCGACTCGGGATTTCCCGGTCGATGCGGCCTTCGTCGTTTCGACGGGGGAAGGGAATGTCCTCCGCGGCGGTACACCGGTTCATGATCTCTCTTCGCGTCGTCTCCTTCGTGGTCGTGGTCGCTGGGCTCTCGGCGTGGTCGGCCGCATGCACGGTGACGAACGGCACGACCGAGAGTGACGGCGGGGCGGTGGCGGCCGATGGCGCGCCGCTGCCCGAGGGCGACGGCGGTGTGCTCGCCGATGGTGCCCTCGCGGATGGCGCGAGCGGGGTTCCCACCGACTACGGCTCCGTGTCCGTCACGTATGCCGACTTCGGGACCACCAAGTCGCTCACCGGATCTGCCCAGTTTCAAAAGCTGGTCACCGCGCCCACGCTGCCCACCTGCCAGCAAGAGGTCGAGGGCGACTGCATGCTTTACCTCTGCGCCGCGGCGCCTCCTGTCGAAGCGGGCGCACAAGACGCGGGCGCGACGAATCCGCACTCGGGTGTCATCACGCTCTCGGGCGCGCGCATTCCAGCGGGCACCACGCTGACCCCCGTCGCGAATGGCAAATATCCCACCCTCTCGGAGACGGGGATCGACGCGTGGTCGGGAGGCGAGACGCTGACCGTGAAGAGCGCGGGCGGCGAGGTGCCAGCGTTCTCCGGCACGCTCACTGCGCCGGCGCCGACGGTCACCCTCACCGCCCCGGTGATGGCCCCGCCGCAAAAGACGGAGATCGATCGTTCACGCGCGCTCGCGGTGGCGTGGTCGGGTGCCGGCGCGGGCACGATCGCGGTGAGCGCGAGCGCGCTCGCGGGAGGCGGCGGCTCGGCGAGCGTGTCGTGTCGCTTCGACGCCACGAAGGGGAGCGGGCAAATCCCCACCAAGCTGCTCGCCAAGCTGCCCGCCGGCGACGGCGCGTTCGGCGCTTCGATCTCGACCAGGTCGCAGGTGAAGGCCGCCGACTACGTGGTCACCCTCCTCGCCTCGAGCATCGTGAAGAACGCCGCCGGCCAAGTGACGCTGAAGTAGGCGTTCGCAGACGCTCGCGGCGTTCAGTTGGGTGTCACGGGGGCCACCTCCGCGAGCGCCGCGTCGCGCGCTTCTTCGCCGAGGAGCGACGCTATCGCCCACCCCGCGAGATCGATCCCCGCGAGGCACGCGGCGCCGGTCGCGATGTTCCCCTCGACGACGAACGGGGCATCCACGACAGTGACACCGAGCGCGGCGAGGAGGTCCTTGGTCGTGGGGTACGTAGTGGCGCGTTTGCCTTCGAGGAGCCCGAGCGCGGCGAGGAGCAGCGCGCCGGAGCACATCGCGCCGATCTTTTGGCGGCGCGGATCGAGGGCGAAGCGGGCCAGGTACCCCGCGTCGTCCATGAGCACCCGTGTCTCGGGCCCGCTCGCGAACAGCACGACGTCGGCGTGTTTGGCCTCGTCGATGGTCCCGTGCATCGGGATCGTGAGCCCGGTGATGCTCGTGTGGGAGGGCTGCGTCCCCAAGAGACGGACGCGGTAGTCGGGTCGCCGCACCCGATTCAAGAGGTCCCACGCGAGGAAGACGTCGAGGTCGGTGAATCTATCGAAGACGATCTGTACGAGCTCCATGCGGCGCGAGCCTAGCCGCGGGTGGTATGAACGAAAGGTCCACTTCATGGCCGATCGAGCAGTCCACTCCGGGAGGTCGTTTCGCCACCCCACGACGAGCTTCCGCCTCGGCGCGACAGGCACGCTCCAGCAGCGGCTCGCCACGTCGATTCGCGAGCGCATCCTCGAAGGCACCCTCGCGAGCGGCGCGCGGCTCCCCTCGACGCGCGCCCTCGCCGAGAGTCTCGGGCTCTCGCGCGCCACCGTGACGGCCGCGTTCGAGCAGCTCGTGGCGGAGGGTTACATCGAGGCGCGCCACGGCTCCGGCTCCTACGTGCGCCGGGAAGAGCTCGCGCGTCCGGTGCCCACCCCGGTCGAGAGCGCGGCGCCGCGGTTCGTCGCCACCGCGTCTGTGGAACGCATGCTCGCCTCGCCGAGCGCATCGCTCCGTCGTGACGGGAAGCCGCGCGCGTTTCGAATGGCCGTGCCGGAGCTCTCGACCCTCCCGATCGCGACGTGGGCGCGGCTCTCCAGCGCGGTGTGGCGGCGCGCATCACCGAGCTTGCTCTCGTACCAAGATCGGAGCGGCCTTCCGGCGCTGCGGGAGGCGATCGCGCGGTACCTCACCGCGGAGCGAGGCGTGCGCTGCGACGCATCGCGCGTGCTCGTCACGAACGGGTCGCAGCAGGCCTTGCGTCTCGTCGCGCAGGTGATGGTCGAGCCGGGCGACGACGTGTGGATGGAAGAGCCGGGCTACTACGGCGCCCGCGCGGCGCTCGCCGACGCTGGCGCGCGCGTGCACCCGATCCGGGTCGACCGCGATGGGCTCGACGTGGCGCGCGCGCTTCGCATCGCGCCCTCCGCGAAGCTCGCCTACGTGACGCCCCGCCACCAGATGCCGCTCGGAGTGGCGCTCTCGGCGCCGCGTCGCCTCGCGCTCCTTTCGTGGGCGGCCAAGCACGACGGCCTCATCGTGGAGGACGACTACGACGGCGAGCTGCTCCTTCGCGGAAAGCCACTGCCTACGCTCCACGAGCTCGACGGCGGGAGGCGCGTCTTCTACGTCGGCTCGTTCAGCGTCGTGCTCTTCCCCGGTCTCCGCATCGGGTACCTGGTCGTGCCGGCCGCGTTGGTCGACCTCTTCGCGTCGGCCCGCGCGCAGGCCGATCTCGGGTCGGGTGGGATCGACCAGGCCGTGCTCGCGCGGTTCATCAGCGAGGGTCACCTTCATCGCCACGTGCGACGCATGCGGCGAACCTACGCCGAGCGCGCCACGGTGCTCGAAGACGAGGCGCGTCGTCTCCTGCCCGGCGTGCGCCTCGACATCGGCGCGGTCGGCATCCACGCCGTCGCCTGGCTCCCTCGCGGGACTGACGAGGTCGCGCTCACGAGGGTGCTCGCCGCGAACGGCGTGGAAGTGCGGCCACTCGGCGTCTACCGCGCGCGTCGCTCGTCGCGATCCGGGCTCGTGCTCGGCTTCGGCGCGACCGCTCCACCGCTGCTTCGTGCCGGGGTCCGCGCCATCGCGGACGCGCTGTCTTCGCCGCGGCACTCCGGTTGAGGCACGGAGAGAACCTCGCCGGCCACCTTCGCTACCGCACGACGCACGCGGCTTGACATATGTAGACGCAGCGCCCACATATTCCCGCGGGCGCGGTCGTCGCGTCGAAAGGAAGCTCGGACCCACCGTGTGGCTCGTCCGTCTCGCGCTTCGTCGTCCCTACACGTTCGTAGTGATGGCGCTCATGCTGCTTTTGTCCGGCGTCTACGTTGTCCGGCAAACACCGACCGACATCCTGCCGGAGGTCGACCAGACCGTGATCGCGGTGGTGTGGACGTACGGAGGTTTGCCCGCGAAGCAGATGGAGCGGCAGATCACGCAGTTCTCGGAGTACTCGCTCTCGGGGAACGTCGCCGACGTGAAGGCGATCCAGTCCGATAGCTACGACGGCGTCTCGGTGATTCGCCTCTCGATGCAGCCCGGCGCCGACGTGCCCACCGCGATGGCGCAGGTGACGGCCGTCTCGCAGACGATCGTGCGGCGCATGCCCCCGAACACGATCCCGCCGATCATCTTGAAGTACTCGGCGTCGAGCGTGCCCATCTTGCAGCTCGCGTTCAGCAGCGACACGCTCACGGAGGCCGAGATCTTCGACCACGTGAACCAGCGCGTGCGCACCATGCTGAGCGTGGTGCGCGGCACCCGCTTCCCGCTCCCGTCCGGCGGAAAGGCGCGGCAAATCTCGGTCGATTTGGACCTCGGCGCTCTCCGCGCGCAGGGCCTCTCCCCGAGCGACGTGAGCCTCGCCGTCGGCGCGCAGAACCTCACCCTGCCGACCGGCACCACCAAGATCGACGACCGCGAGCTGCGGGTGTCGCTCAACTCGAGCCCCGAGGTCGTGGCTCAGCTCAACGACATTCCGATCCGCAAATCGGACGGCAAGGTTATCTTCCTCCGCGACGTCGCCTACGTGCACGACGGCTTCGCGGTGCAGACGAACCTCGCGCGGCGCGACGGCAAACGCTCCGTCGTGCTCTCGGTCATGAAGACCGGCTCGGCCTCGACGGTGGAGGTCGCGGAGCGGGTGAAGGCGATGATGCCCACGATCCGCGCGTCGGCGCCGCCGGGGCTCGAGGTCGAGCTCCTGTCCGACCAGTCCACGTTCGTCACCCGCGCGATCGACGGGTTGCTGGTGGAGGGGCTCATCGCCGCGCTCCTCACCGCCGCGACGATCTTGCTCTTCCTCGGCAGCTTGCGGAGCACGATCGTGGTCGCGGTCTCGATCCCGCTCTCGGTCACCGCCGCGCTGCTTCTGATGCGCGCGTTCGGCGCCACCATCAACGTGAGCACCCTCGGGGGTCTCTCGCTCGCGGTCGGCATCCTCGTCGACGACGCGACGGTCGAGATCGAGAACATCCATCGGAACATTTCGCAGGGAAAAAACCTGACCCGCGCCATCTTGGACGGCGCCGAGCAGATCGCGGTCCCCGCCTTCGTCGCGTCGAGCAGCATCGCGATCGTGTTCGTGTCGGTGGTGTTCCTCGAGGGCCCCGCGAAATCGATCTTCCTCCCGATGGGGATGGCGGTCGGCTTCTCGGTCATGGCCTCGTACGTGCTCTCGCGAACGCTGGTCCCCACGATGGTGGCGTACCTCTTGAAGGCCGAGCTCGAGGCGCACGGAAAAAAAGGGCCGCTCGGGTTCTTCGGGCGCATCCACGCGCGGTTCGAGGCGGCCTTCGAGTCGTTCCGTGCATCGTACACGCGCCTCTTGGCGAAGGCGCTCGTGTCCCCGAAGACCACGTTCGCGATCTTCGTCGCGATGGTGGTGCTCGCGTGCGAGCTCGTCCCCTTCGTGGGTCGCGACTTCTTCCCGAAGGTCGACGGTGGTCAGGTGCGCCTCCACGTGGTCGCGCCTCCCGGCACGCGGATCGAAGAGACGGAGCGCTGGTTCTCTCGGGTCGAGGCGAGGATCCGCGAGCTCGTCCCGGACGAAGACCGGGTCTCCATCTTGGACCAGCTCGGCACGCCGAGCGGATACAACCTGGCGATCACGGACACGAGCACCGTCTCGTCTGCCGACGGTGAGATCTTGCTCACCCTCCAGCGGAAGCGCGCGAAGAAGACCGACGAGTACGTGAAGATCTTGCGCGACGATTTGCCCGGGAAATTTCCCGAGCTCTCGTTTTATTTCCAGCCCGCCGACGTGGTCACGCAGATCGTCAACTTCGGTCTCCCGTCGCCGGTCGACGTGCAGGTCTCGGGTCCCAAGCTCGACGACAGCTTCGCGATCGCGAAGAGCATCGAAGCCGATCTGCGCGTGCTTCCGGGCGCGGTCGACGTGCGGCTCCATCAAGTCACCTCCGCGCCTCGGCTCCACGTCGACGTCGATCGCATCCGCAGCGCGGACGTGGGCCTCACCGAGCGTGACATCGCGCAGAACCTGCTCCTCGTCGTGTCGTCGAGCTCGCAGGTGTCGCCCACGTTCTGGACCGATCCGGTCACCGGCAACTCGTACCCCGTCTCGATCGGCGTCCCGGACTACAAGGTCGCGTCCACCGACGACCTCGGCGCTCTCTCGTTCTCGTCGCCGCGTGGCATCCAGACGCTCGGCGATCTCTCGAGGATCACCCGCAAAACCACGCCTGTCTTCGTCACCCACGCCAACGTGCAGCCCACGTTCGACATCCGCGCCGATGTCGAGAACGCCGACCTCGGCCTCCTCGCGAAGAACGTCGACAAGGTGGTCGCGAAGCACTCCAAGAAGCTCCCTCCCGGCACCACCATCTCCGTGCGCGGGCAAGCCGAGAGCATGAACGACGGCTTCGCGAGCCTCGGTCTCGGCCTCGCCCTCGCCGCGATGCTGGTCTACGGGCTCATGGTGGTGAACTTCCAGTCGTGGAAGCACCCGTTCATCATCTTGATGGCGCTCCCGGGCGCGGGGGTGGGCCTCGTGATCGCGCTTTTTGCGACGCGGACCACGTTCAGCATCCCGTCGCTCATGGGCGCGATCACGAGCGTCGGCGTCGCGACCGCGAACTCGATCTTGGTCGTCACGTTCGCCAAAGAGCAACGCGAGCACGGGCTCTCGTCGCGCGAGGCCGCCCTCGAAGCGGGTCGCGTGCGCCTTCGTCCCGTCGTGATGACCGCGCTCGCCATGATCGCCGGCATGCTCCCGATGTCGCTCGGTCACGGCGAAGGCGGGGAGCAAAACGCAGCCCTCGGTCGCGCGGTGCTCGGCGGTCTCGTCGGCGCCACCCTCGCGACGCTCCTCTTCGTTCCCGTCGTGTACTCCGTGCTCGCCAAAAACGACGCGCCGCGCGTGGTCGATCCCGAGCTCGAAGACTCTCCTCGATCCCCCGCGCGAGGCATCTCCCTCGCCGAGCCTTTGCCGGAGCCTGCCGAATGAGCGCCCACGACGAACACGTAGACACGCACCCCGTCGCCGACGCACACGCGCCGCCGGTACCGAAGGGCGACGCGGAGGTCGTCGCGGAAGCTTCGCGCGCGAAGCCCGGGCTCGCGCTGGTGCTCGGGCTCCTCGTCGTCGGCGGCCTCGTCGCGATCGGGGTCGTCCCTCGCCTCGCGCAGCGCGAAGCCCTCGCCAAAGGCCAGACCGCGGCGACCGCGCCTCGTCGGGTACGAGTCGCGATCGCGAAGACCGGAACACCGATGACGGAGGTGAAGCTGCCCGCCACCTCGTCGCCCCTTCGCTCCACTCAGCTCTTCGCCAAGACCACGGGTTTCCTCAGGAAAAACCACGTCGAAGTGGGCGACACAGTGAAGCTCGGGCAGGTCCTCGCCGACGTCGACTCGCGCGAGATGGACCAGGAGCTCGTGCTCGCGGAGGCGCGCGTGGCGGAGTCGAAGGCGAACATGGGCATCGTGCAGGGCACCGCCGAGCGCAACGCGGATCTGTCGAAGCAGGGGGTCGTCTCGAAGCAACAATCGGAAGATTCGCGCGCGGCGGCGAACAGCGCCGAGGCCACCCTCAAGATTCGTCAGGCCGACGTCGAGCGCCTGCGCGCGCTCCGTTCGTATCAAAAGGTGGTCGCGCCATTCGACGGCACCGTGCTCCGCAGGAACGTGGATCCGGGGGCGCTCGTAGGTCCGGCAGGAGCGGCGAGCGTGGCCCTCTTCGAGATCGCTTCGGTCGACGTGCTGCGTGTCGTCGTCGACGTGCCGCAGGCGTTCGCGAAGGACATCACGACCGCGGTCGAGGTCCAGGTGTACATGCCGCAGACGCCAAACAAGATCGCGAAGGGGAAGGTCGCCCGCACGAGCGCGGCCCTCGATCCGGCGACTCGCACGCGGCGCACCGAGATCGAGATCCCCGGTGGCGAGGTGCTGCCGAACGCGTTCGTCTACGTGAAGCTCGCGCTCCCGAAGACCACCGTCGGCATCGCGGTGCCTTCGGCCGCGCTGATCGTGCGCAAGGAGGGCACCCTCGTCGCCAAGATCCAAGGCGACCACGTGGTGCTCGTGCCGATCGAGATCCTCCGCGACCAGGGAAAAGACCTCGATCTCGCGATGGGCGCGATCGTGGGCGGGGATCGTGTGGTGCTAAACCCGGCCGACGATCTCGCCGACGGGACCAAGGTCGACGTCGCGGAAGGTGGACCATGAGCGCCGGCGACGAGGGTCCGTGCACGAAGGAGCGCCGCGGACCGGGGCGCCCCCGCAGCGTGGAGTGCCAGACCGCGGTGCTCCGTGCGACCGCGGAGCTGCTCGACGAAGGCCGCTACGTGGAGGTCACGATGGAGGCGATCGCCAAGCGCGCCGGGGTCGCGAAACAGACGCTCTACAAGTGGTGGCCGTCGCGCGCGCGGATCGTGATGGAGGCGTACCGCGAGAAGGTCGGCGGCACGATCCGGATCGCCGACACGGGCGACTTCGATCAGGACCTCGAGCGCCTCATGATCGAGACCGCGACCGGCCTCCGTAGGTCGAGCGACGGGCTGCGTGGCCTCGGCGCGGTGCTCGCCGGGCTCATCGCCGACGCGCAGAACGACGTGGAGCTCTTGGAAGAGTTCAAGACCAGCTATTTTGAACCCCGTCGCGCGCGGGTGGTCGCCCTCGTCGAAGGCGCGAAGGCGCGCGGCGAGCTGCCGAAAGACGCAGACGTGGAGCTCGTGCTCGACCTTCTGTACGGCCCGATTTGGGTGCGTCTACTCGTCGGTCACGCCCCGCTCGACGCGAAGTTCGCGCGTGAGGTCGTCGCGAACGTACTCCGTGGTTTGCGTGCGGGCGCGCCTGCCCGGAGGTCGAAATGAAATCTCGTGCATGGTGCACCGTTGCTCTCGGTGCGGTTCTCTTCTTCGCGGGCGAGGCACGGGCAGAAGCCCCCCGCGAGCAGATGACGTTTGGTCGCGCGCTCACCCTCGCGCGCGCGCGCAATGTCTCGGTCGCGGTCGCCGAGGCCGACGTCGCGCGAGCCGAAGGCCTGATGAAGCAGGCGCGCGCGGCCGCGTTTCCGACCCTGACCGGGAATGGCACCTACACGCGCCTCGACAACGATCGCCTCGTCGGTGATCGCGTCGCGCAAGGCGCCGATTCGCTCGCGCTGAACTTGAACGTCACGGTCCCGATCCTGGCTGCGTCGCGCTGGGGCGCCTGGAAACGCGCAGAAGACACGGTCGACGTGGCGCGCTTCCAAAAACGCGCCGAGGAGCGCGGGGTGGTGCTCGCCGCGGGACGTGCGTACCTCGCCGTTCTGCTTCAAAAAAAGGCGATCGTGGTCGCCGAGCGCGCGCGGGACGTGGCCAAGAATCACCTCGCGTTCGCCGACGCGCGGGAAAAAGGAGGTGTCGGCACGCGGCTCGAGTCGGTCCGCGCGGCACAAGAAGTGGAGTCCACCGAGACGCAGCTCGCGCAGACGCGGATCTCGCTCGTGCGCACCGAAGAAGCGCTCGGAACCACCCTCGGCCTCGACCACCCCGTCGACGCGGTGGAGGAGCCCGCGCTCGAAGTGCGCGGCGCGGGAGACGATCTCGCGCAGCGCCCCGACCTCCGCGCGCAGCAACGCGACGTGGACGCCAAGGAGCGCGCGACCCACGACGCCTTCCGCGACTACGTGCCGAACCTCTCCGCGAGCTTCCAGCCGTTTTACCAAAACCCGCCCACCCTCACGTTGCCGGAGACTGGCTGGCAAGCGCAGCTCGTGCTCTCGGTCCCGCTGTTCGACGGCGGGCTTCGTTACGGGCAACAAGACGAACGCAAGGCCCTGCTCGTGCAGGCGCGCGCCCGCTACGAAGACGCGCTCCGTCGCGCGAGGTCCGAGGTGCGCGTCGCCGAGACCGCGATCGAAGAGTCGTCGAAGGTGGTGGAGCGTGCGCGGGCTTCGGTCACCCTCGCGCGCGAAGCGGCCAGCCTTGCGCAGATCGCCTATACCCGCGGCGCGAGCACGAACCTCGAGCTCGTCGACGCCGACCGCCGCGCGCGCGACGCCGAGAGCCAGCTCGCCCTCGCGGAGGACACCGTGCGCCAAGCCCGCCTCGAGTGGCTGCTCGTCACCGGCGCG
The DNA here is from genome assembly GCA_013297655.1 of Myxococcales bacterium. Classification (GTDB taxonomy): domain Bacteria; phylum Myxococcota_A; class Polyangia; order Polyangiales; family Polyangiaceae; genus JAAFHV01. The sequence goes on from JAAFHV010000002.1 coordinate 50,315, forward strand.
CTCAAATGAGCCATTATCCGCGTGTGGATAGTCTGCGTTCTCATCGGCGATCGACTTTGGCGGCGCGTTCCGTCTCGGGGTACGCTTCCTAAGCGTGCGCTTCTCCTCGGCTTCCTTCGTCGTCATCGGTGCCGTCGCGATCGCGACGGCGTGCGCGAGCGTGTACGTGGGGGAGGGCAGCGACGCCGCGGCTCCCGATGCGCAGACGATCGCCCCGCCCGCGCCGACCGATGCGGCCATCGACGGTGCTCCCCAAGACGCCGCGGTGCCAGGCTTCGACGCGCAGACCGACGCGACGGTGCTCGTCTTCGCGGACGACTTCGAGCGCAGCGACGCCTCGCTCACCCCGCCGTGGAACAGCGAGAGCCTCCAAGATGGGCGCCTCGCGGTGGAGATCCCGGACGGCGGCTCGTCGCGCATGCTCACCGCCCTCACCTCCGGCCCCGACTCCGACGCGTTCGTCGAGCGGCGGTTCAGCGGCGCCCCCGTGCGTCGCGCGCGCGCCAGCTTCGTCGTGAAGATGATCGACTTCTTCCCGCGCGACGGCGGCTCGGGGGAGACGGTGAACCTCTTCTCGATCCGCCTCGACACCACCCCGAGCGACGCCGGTCCCGGCCCCGAGCACGTGCTCCGCGTCGGCCTTCGTCGCAGGGGCGCGCGCACCTTCTCGCTGTTCGTCATGTCGCAGTTCAACCCGGGCCAGACCCGCGTCGCCGACTCGACGACCCTGCTCGACGTGGGCGAAAAATACGCGATCCGCCTCGAGGTCGACACGACGACCCCGCAGCCCGGGAAGCCGGTCGCTACCGGGTACGTGAATGATGCACGCGTCGTTTCGCTCGATAGCGCGGGCGAGCGGGTGTACGGCTACGTCGATACGGGGCGCATGTACTTTCCGGGCGCTGTCTCCGGGGCCGGCTTCCACCTCGAGCTCGACGATCTGTCCGTCGTCGGCACGCGCTGAGCGCCCTCGCGCGAACGAGCCCGAGCGACGAAGCAGCGGGGGCGTCTCAGCGGCAAATCAGCACTTTGTGGGTGTGGTCGGCGAAGTACGACCACTGGCGGCGCGCGGTGTTCGTGCGCGTGTTCACCTTCCCGTCGATGTCGTTCACGCCTTTGACGTACCAGCCGCTCCACGCCCCGCTCGACCACTGGATTTGATACGCGACGACGTTGCCGCCGTAGTTCTTGCGATCGATCTCGGTGGAGAGGCCCGTGTGCCAACCGGCCGTCTCGCCCTGGGGCCCTTTGACCTCTTCGGTGCACGCCGCCTGCGTGTCGATGCGATGGGCGATGCAGTCGTGGGTGGGGCACTGGTTGCCGGCGGGCGCGATTTGCGCGTGCACGGTGAGCGCCGAGAGCGAGACGACGGAGACGAGAGCAGCCAACGAGAGGACGAGCGATCGCGCGTTCATGTGGGAATTTCCTGGGTAAAGGGCCGAGAGCTTCGGGCCTCGACTCTGACGCGCGGGCCCCGTCGGCGATCCGTGGACGCGCGTACGAGACGCGCGCGAGACACGGCTCGGCTCAGGGAACGTCGAGGGTGCGCAAGAGAAGCTCCTTCACCGCGCGACGAACGCGCTCGCGTTGCTCGCTCGGAAGATCTTCCGCGAAGGTGTGAATGGTCACGTTTCGCGCCGCGCGAACGGCCACGAAGGCGCGCGTGGTCAGCTCTTCGCGGGTGACGCTCGGGAGCCGTGTCTCGAGCCACGCGACGAGCTTCTCTTCCGTGTACCGGTCGCTCGCGATGTACGGCTCGAGGCCTTGTTGGAGCGCGAACTCGTGACTCAAGATGCGCTGGAGCGCTGGTCGCGCGGAGTGGAGCGCGAAGAGCCCGTCGACCACGCGGCCGACCGCGATTGTCACCTCGGCGTCGCGAAGCTCGAGGAACGCGCTGTCGATGAGGTCGCGCACCCCGCGTACGTGCCGCTCGCAAAGCGCGCGAACGATTTCGTCTTTGCTCCCGAAGTACTCGTAGAGCGAGCCGATGCTGACCCCCGCCTCGCGCGCGATGCGGTTCGTACCGAAGGAGCGACCGAGGCCCTCGCGCTCGATAATCCGAGCAGCCGCCTCCAAGATGGCCTCGACAGTGGCGTGGGCGCGCTCCTGAGAGGGTTTTCGCGCGGCTTTCGTGACGGTTTTGGTGCGCTTCATCGCTGTGCGAGAACCCGAGTCGCGAGCCCCCGCCCGCGACACTACCTTACGTCTCTATCGCGACGCCAATCGCGACCGAAAGGATCCCCGTGGCCGACGGCACTCTCAAGAACCTCGTTCCGCTCTCCGAGCTCCCTGTTTTGCCGAGCGTGCCGCTGCTCGCGAGCTTGCCGTGGCTCTACCATCGCGAGGGCTTCATGGCGCGCATGGCCGAGCTCGCGGAGCGCCATCGGCACGTGGGCATGTTCCGCGTCCCGATGCCGGACGGCCGCGAGCCCATCTTCGTCGGCAACGTGTCGCTCGCGACCGAGCTTTGCGACGAGGCGCGCTTCGAGAAGCAGCTCTTCGGGCCGCTCGTGCACATTCGCGACTTCGCCGGCGACGGCCTCTTTACCGCCCTCCCGGACGAAGCAAACTGGCATAAAGCGAACCGCATTTTGTCGCCCGGGTTCTCGAGCGCGTCGATCGACCGCTATTTCCCCGCGATGACGAGCGCGCTCGACGAGCTGCTCGAGCATTGGCGCCGCGCCGCGAGTACGAAGAACGCGGGGGTCGACGTGGTCGCCGACATGACGAAGCTCACCCTCGAGACGATCTCGATCGCCGGCTTCGACTACCGCTTCGGCAGCTTTGGCACCCCCGAGCTTCACCCGTTCTTGAAGGCGCTCGCGCGCGCGTTGCAAGAGAGCATCGACGTGCTCCGGCGGCCCCCGCTCTTTGCGCCGCTCTATGCCGGAAGGCGCGCGCGCTACCAGCGAGACATCACGTCGATGTTCGATCTCGTCGATCGTGTGATCGTCGAACGGAGGCTCGTTCCCCAGGAGCAGTGGCCAAAAGACTTCCTCTCGCTCATGCTCGCGGAGGCCGATCCGAAGACGGGGGAGCGCCTCTCGGACGAGAACATTCGGTATCAAATCCTGACGTTCCTCATCGCCGGCCACGAGACCACGGCGGGCCTACTCGCCTTTACGTTTCATCAGCTCGCGCGGAGCCCGGAGCTCTTTCAGGCGGTGCGGCGCGAGGTAGACGAGGGGCTCGGCACGGACGACGCGCCGACGATGAAAGACGTGATGAGCCTCGATCTGGTCCGTCGTGTGCTCTCGGAGGGGCTTCGGTTGTGGCCTACGGTGCCGTCGATCGCGCGCGCGGCAAAAGAAGACACCGTGCTCGCGGGCCGCTACGAAGTGCCAAAGGGTCGGCCCCTCGGCCTCCTCGTGAACGCGATTCATCGTGATCCTTCGGTATGGAAGGACCCTCTGAAATTCGATCCGGACAGGTTTCTCCCCGAAGCGGTGAAGGCGCGCCCGTCCGCCGCGTACAAGCCATTCGGGATTGGCAAACGCGCGTGCACGGGAAAACACTTCGCCCTCGTGGAAGCCACAGTGTGCGTCGCGCTGGTGGTGCGCGCGTTCGACTTCGCGGATCCGGGCCCGCTCTCCGTCGCGCCTACGGTGTCGCCGAAGCCCAAGGGTTTCCGCCTCGTGGTCACTCCGCGCCCGCGCTGATCGCGCGCGGGCTCAGTCCCACGCGTCGGTGACACCGAAGAAGTACTCGCTGTACCGGCTGTCGACGTCGAGCGAGACACGCTTCACGTCCTTGACGCAGCTCGCATCTACCTTCGCCTTCGGATCTTTCAAGAAGGCTTCGAGCATCGCGAGGGAGCACTCGCTGTCGAACACGACACCGTGGTTTCCGCCGTCGATTCGTACGAACTGGAGGCTCGGATCTTCCACGTACTTCAAGGCTTCTTGCGAGAGCGAGTACACGGTTTGAAAATCGAAGGTGCCTTGCATCACGAGCCACGGCACGTCGCGCTTCACCCAGCCGTTCACCAAGGTGTCGCGCGGGTAGGGCTGCCACGCCTCGAAGTACGAGAGATCGAGCGAGTCTTCTCCGGGCCGAAGCTCGAGCATCGCGGCCTTCGCGGCGAGCACGGCGCGGCTCGGCACCGGGCGCGAGATCATCTCCGACGCGACGACGTGGACGAGGAGCGCGGTCGACATGCCGTGCGCGCTGCTCGGGTTCGGCGTGGGGCCGAAGCGATGCACCGGCAGCGGGCTCCGTTGGTTCGCCTCCTCGAGCTTCTCGACGAGCGTATCGAGCACCTTCACGTCGGCGTCGGAGCAGCGGTTCAAACGGTAGAACGTAGGGAAGATGCCTTGCTGCCAGGAAGGCCCGAGCGCGAGCGCGATGTCGGCGGGGGCGAGCTGGGAGAGCTTGGTGCGCGCGCAGTGGCCGGTGGCGAGCTTCGCCAGCACCTCGCGGAAGAACGTACGCGGCTCTGCTCCGAGCTTGGCGGTGCACGAGGCCGTCTCTTTGCAGACGTCGAGCATCGCGCCCACCGCCTCGTCCATCCCGAAGGTTTGTGGCGTATCGAACGAGCAGGTGGAAGATAGGCAGTTACCGTCGGTCACCACCGCGTCCACTTTGGAGTCGGGGAGCTGGAGGAACCGGTGCGCCCAATAGGAGCCGTACGATCCGCCGTAGAGGAACACCTTCTGCGCGGGCGTCGCCGTCGCCGCGATCAAGTCTCGTACGTCTTTGGCGGACTCGGTCGTCGAAAATCCGTCCAGCTTGTCGCCCAAGATTCCGCGCACTTCGTCGGAGCACTTCTTGGAAAAGTCGTTCGAGGTGGACGCCGTTCGGTACGCCTTCGGGCAATCGAGGTATCCGGACTCGCCTGTTCCTCGGTGGTCGACGAGGTACACGTCGATCCCCTGCGCGAAGCTGCTCGACACGATTTCTCCGTAAGGAGCCAAGCTGAAGCCCGCGCCACCGGGGCCGCCGTTCAGCATCCAGAGCTGGCCCGTCGCGGGCTGCTTCCGTGACTTGAGCCTATAAATGGCGACCGGAACGGTGCCGCTGCCGACGACCTCGCGCCGCGCGGGCAGGTCGACCGTCGCGCACTCGGCTTGAATCCCGCCGCGGTATCCCGGCACCTCGCACGTGCCCCACGCGATCGTGGGCTTCACCGCGGGCGGATCGATCGGGGGCACGCTCGGCGGGGTCGTCGGTGTCGCCGTCGGCGCGGGCGTCACGATCGGGTCGTCTACGATCGATCCATTGCACGCGATGGAGAGTGTCGCGACGCACGCCAAGAGAGCGGGGCCAATCGGCCCGAGCGAGAGCTTCATTGCGCCGTGTCGAGCAAATGACGCGCCAATCGAATTATTCGGAAAAAGCCCAGCCATCGAGACGGCCCGTTAGCCAGGTGACGGACGCCGTCGTCGTGCGAGTTGCGCAGCCGTGCGTGGTCGGGCATACGGGTTGCCCACGGTGTGCGAGAGGGTCTTCGGTCCAATCGATCACTGTGCTTCTCGAGATACCCATCTTCATTGAACTAAGGAGAACCATGGTGAACAAAGCTCACCTTGCAGCAGGCATCCTGGCCTGTGTCCTCGTCGCGTGCTCCGGCACCGACGGCGCGTCCGGCAGCAAAGGCACCGCCGGCGACAAGGGCACACCTGGAACCGCCGGCACTGCAGGTACGACAGGAAAATCCGGGGAGGCGAGCATCAGCCTCGTCTCGCCGCGCGCGGCCGTGCTCGACGGCATCGCCGAGGTCACCATCTCGGTCGACGGCGCCGACCTCCCGAGCGCCGCGACCGTGTCGTTCGGCGCGGGCGTCAAGGTGGGGCAGAGCGTCGTCACGAAGCGCTCGATGATCGTCGAAATTCAGGTCGATCCTACGGCCGCGATAGGTCCCCGCGACGTGGTCGTCTCCGGCCCCGATGGCTTCAAGCTCACCTACGCGGGCGGCTTCGCGGTCGGCGCTGGCCTCGGCGTAAAGGTCTCCGGCGGCAAGGGTGAGCAGGGTGGCCTCGTGCAGGTCGACCTCACCAACCACGACGCCGAGTACTTCGACAGCGAGAGCTTCTCCCTCGTGCCGAGCGCGGCCGATGGGCTCTTTCTCCGGATCAATGCACCCTACACGGGCCCGAAAGACGCGCGCGCCATCCTGCTCGTCGACCCGACGGCGAAAGCGGGCAACCTCGGCATCATCGGGACGAACTACCCCGGCGAGACGAACGCGCCGATTTACATCGCCGATCCGAAGGCCGTCACCGTCGCCGCGCGCACCGCCGAGACGCTCGGAACGACCGAGGTCACGAAGGTGATCACGACGCCTTTCCAGAGCTATCTCTTCAAGTACACCACGGGCGTCAACAAGCTCAACGTGATCAGCGTCGTGCCCAATACGGCGGCGCTCGTTCCTTTCGCGGTCGGTCTCGGCCCCGCGGGCAAGCTCTCGGACGTGATCTCGTCTGCGGCGTTCGTGGCCTATCCCACCACCGTCGGCGGCTCGGGCACCCTCATCGTCGCGAACAGCAAGTTCGCCGAGGCGGGCGCCTCCGCGGCCGACTTCGGGTTCAAAGCGACCGCGCGCTCCTTCGACGCGGAAGCTCCTATCGTCGAGGACGACGGCGCGCAGCACGACGGCGCGGGCGGCACGTTCCAAGCTTGGGGCGCGCTCCCGGCGGCCAACGCGGCGGTGCCCGTGCTCCTCCTCAACGGCGAGCTGAAGACGGCAGATACGGCCGACGTGTACCGCGTCACCGGCGCGGCGAACCAGCAGGTGGAGGTCTCCATCCTGGGCGACGCTCCCGTCGCGCTCGCGATCTCGTCGAACGTGAATTTTCCCAACAACGCGAACACCGTGCGCGCCACGTTGAACACCAAAGCCGGCACCCTCGTGCTGGCGAACGCCGCTGCGAATCGTTTCATTCGCGTGGCCCCGGCCGATCGTCGAGGCAAGTACACGCTCGCCATTCGCGTTCGCCCGTGAACCTTTCTTTTCCTAGTTTTTCGGAGATTTCCCGATGAAAAAGACTCTCTCCATTCTCGGTCTCGTGGGTGCGACGCTCCTCGTCGTCGCGTGTGGCTCGGACGGCGCTCCCGGCACCGATGGCGCCAAGGGCGACAACGGCGCGAAGGGTGACAACGGCACGCCCGGCACCGTCGGCAAGGACGGCGTCGTGACGCCCTCGCTCGAGTTCGTGACGCCGAACCGCGGCGTGCTCGACCGCACGATCGAAGTGACCATTAGCGCGAGCGGCACCAAGTTCGCGGGCAGCCCCAAGGTCGACCTCGGCGCCGGCATCACGGTGTCGGAAGTGAAGGCCCTCAGCGCCACGTCGATCTCGGCGAAGCTGGTGATCGCGGCGAACGCTGCGATTGGCGTCCGGGACGTGACGATCGACGGGCAGAAGCTCGAGAAGGCTTTTGCGGTCATTCCGGCGATTTCGTCGACCATCGTGGGCACCGCGCAGCAGGGCGGCGTCGCCAACGTCGCGATCCAGAACAACGATCTCGCGAACCCGTTCGACAAGGAGAACCTCGCCCTCGTCGCGCCGGATCTCATCAACCTCAACGTCGGCGCGGAGTCGAACATCTTCGCGGGCGGCGCGTTCATCGTCCCGCCGCTCGTTACGGGCTCGCCCGCGTTCTCGCTCGCGAACATGGACGCCGAAGGAAAGCCGCGCACCACGTTCCTCGGCAACCCGAACGACGTGAAGGTCACCGCCCGCGCCGCCACCGCGCTCACCGTGAACGCCGCGCCGCAGGCGATCACGCTCGGCGCACAGCTCGCGTCGTTTTACGGCAAAGGCACTATCCCCGCGAACACCGCCATGATCGCCGACTACCGCATTCAGGTCGGCGCCACCGCCACCACGTCGCCGCTCGGCTTCTTGTTCAGCAAGGGTGGTACCGCGAAGGACATCCTCGGCGTGGCGCAACCCCCGCAGAGCTTCTTGGGCGCCGAACCGCCCCCCTACGACCTTCACCTCGTCGTTCCCTTCCCCACGCAGGCGGCGGCGGAAGACGAATACCTCGTGCTCGTCGACAGCTCTGGCACCGGCGGTCCCGCCACCTTCAGCGCTACCTTCGTGAAGGCCGAGTCCATCCCCGAAGGCGCTCTCGCTCACAACACCGCGCCCCTCGCGCAAGACCTCGCGGTGCTCCAAGCGATCCCGGCCAACCTCACCACCGACATCGGCGGCAAGGTCGTGGCCGGAAATCTGCTCACCACGACCGAGGTCGACATCTACAAGATCACGGTCGCGAACAACGATCGTCTCCAGATCGGTATCGGCGGCGACGGCGAGTACGACGTCATCGTGTCCACCGACGGCACGACCGATCCGGAAGGCGCCAACGCCCTCGGTTACGTGTACTCCGCAACCAAAGGCCAGCTCGGCAGCGACGTGGTGACCGCGACCGCGACCACGATTTACATCGCCGTGACGCCGTACCAAGCGCGCAACGGCAAGTACACGCTCTCGGTCCGCAAGATCGCCGCGAACTGACGTTCGATAGCCAACGTCAGGCGTAAACACGAGGCCCCACGGTTCGCTCCGCGGGGCCTTTTGTATTTCGGACAGCATGAAACGCCGGGTTGGAGTCGACGGGACGGATGGCGCGCTGAGCTGCTGGTAGCAAATATGTCGCGTGATACGACCAATCCGTTCGGAACGGTACTCGCCTCTCGAGTCACTTACACGGCGTAGCGGCGTCGCACCGCAGCGTCTCCCGGAATCAAGTTTTCGCCCTCGAACCGCTTGTGCCACCGACATCGACTTGGCCTATGGGTTCCATGCTGGAGATCGTCGAATGCCGGGGCGACGGCGCGATTGCGGCCGCTTCGCGACTCGCCGAGCCAGAACGACGAAGACAGGACCGTCCCTGCGGCAGGTCGGCGCGCTCGCGAGGCAAGGCCAGCTCTGCGCCTTGGCTAGGACGCTCGGTCGACGGCGCGGAGACGACGGCGTGCGAACAGCGTCATCAGCGCCGCCGTCATCAGCGCCACGTCGCTCGGGTCGACCCCGCTGGGGGCGAAGGTGCAGTGGCAGGAACGCGACGGCTTGGGCGCGACGGGCGCGCCCGCATCGGACGTGGATGAGCCGCTGTCGGTGCCCGTGGCGGAAGCCTCCGACGTGCCCGCGTCGGGTGGGCCTTCGACCGCCGCGATCGCGTCGCGGGCGAACGCATCTCGGTTCTCGACGTCGTAGCGAAACTCGGTTTTGGCGAGCTCGGCGAACTTTTTCCAGTAGGGCGCGCAGCGCTCGACGTCGATCGCGCACCTTCGATACTTGTCCGCGAGCGCGAAACAATCGAGTCGCATCGGATCGCGCGGAGGGGGAGGGTCTGCGTCGCCCGCGAGCCGATTCGACAGTCGCTCGGACATCGCGCGCAAGTACTGCTCGGTGTAGGTGCCGAACGTGAGCTCGCGCTCGATGCCACCGAATTCGCGCATGCGCAACGTATCCCAAGCGGCAAGCTTGGCGTTCGCGGCCTCGATTTCGCTCTCGGACGCGCCAGCACGAGGGGCTTTCGGAGGCGGCGGCAAACGTCGCGCGCGACACCAATAGGACTCGATCCGGTCGTTGTGGCTCGCCCCGCAGTGGAACCGAAGGCCGAGGCGAACGAGCTCCTTTTGCGTGCACTCGTCCACGTCTTCGCGGGCGCGCGAGCCGCTCGCGCACTCCAGCCACGCGGGTGCCTCGCACGTCTGCGCACCGGGCAACGCATCCGCGCGCGCCGAGTGAACCGGCGCGAAGAGCACGGCCGCGCCGAAGACGGCCGCAGGGAGGATCCGATGAAACACCGAATCACCCTATCAGGTGCGAAAAGCGGCGCGTGAGCTCCCGGGCGCGGCTATGCGTCGCGCCCGCCTTTCGGGATCACGCCAAAACGGGCGACGTGCGCGGACTCCGGCGCGCCTCGCGACGCGAGCACCGACGGAGCGCACGGCGCCGAGCCACGAATGGCTCGCGTGGCGGCCCCAGCGCGCCATGGCAGCTCCTCGAACGTGGCCGAAGAGGGAAGGCCACGGCGCCCACGCAACTCCGCGACCAAGACGGGAGTCGATCGACGAGCTGTCGCCGAGGACAGAGGCGGAGCCGGACTCTTCACGGCGCGTTTGGGTGCACGGCCTTCGGGTAGGCCTGACGAAGCGCGGTCGCCAACGTTTGGAGCGAGGGCTCGAGGGCCGAGCCCTTTCGCCAGATCAACGCGACTGTGCGGTGCGCGGCCGGTCCGGCGAGAGGGCGCACGTGGAGCCGCGCGCGTCGCGTCTCCGTGTCCACGGCGATGGCGGGGATGAGCGTGATGCAGCCGCCGCCCGCGACCATTTGCACGAGCGTGGTCAAGCTCGTCGCGCGAAAGTCGCTCTCGTTCATTCGCGCGGCGCTGCACGCTTCGAGAGCTTGGGTGCGGAAGCAATGGCCCTCGTCGAGGAGCAGTAGCTCTTCGCCTCGAAGCTCGGCCTCGGTCACGTGCGTGCTCTTCTTGGCGAGCGCGTGATCGGGGGGCGTGAGGACGACGAAGGGGTCCTTCGCGAGGACCTGCTGCGCGACCTCGCCGATGTCGGCTTCGAGTGCCAGGATGGCCCCCTCGAGCTCGCCGTCGTCGAGGCGCTTCACCAGCACGTCCGTCTTCTCCTCGGTCCACCGGATGCGCAGCTTCGGGAACCGCTTGCGCAAAGGCGCCGTGATGCTCGGGAGCAAGTACGGCGCGAGCGTCGGAATGACGCCCAGCCGCATCGTTCCGGCGAACGGATCCGAAGTCCGCGTGGCCGCGCGAACGAGCTCGTCGGCTTCGACGAGAGCCCGCTTGGCGCGCGCCGCGAGGTCACGGCCTGGCACCGTGATGAGGACCTTCTTTCGGGTGCGCTCGAAGAGCGTTACGCCGAGCGCTTCCTCGACCTGCGCGAGCTGCGCGCTGAGCGAAGGCTGCGACACCCCGCAACGCTCGGCCGCGCGCCGGAACGAGAGCTCTTCGGCGATAGCCACGATGTACTGGAGCTGACGGAGGGTGAAGGGGTGGGGGGCCATCGTTGGTAGCCTGAGGCTATCAGCAACGTCGGATCAATCGATTGGACCGAGGAATGGGCGGCTCCTACGGTCGAGAGCGCGAAGGAGATGACGCCATGAGAAATGCATTTGGGAAGCGGGCGCCGCTGTTGATTCTCGCGCTGTGGGCGGTCTCGGGGTGCGCGGGAGCCGTCGCGCGCCCGGCCCCCGTGACCGTAGCCGCCCCGGCCGCACCGAAGGTGAACGTCGCCAAAGACGCGACGCGCGCCCAGCTGATGTCGAACCAGTTCTGGTGGCCCGATCGCCTCGATCTCGGTCCCCTCCGGCAGCATTCGGCCGCCTCCGACCCGATGGGTCCGGACTTCAACTACGCCGAGGCCTTCAAGAGTGTCGACCTCAAGGCCGTGAAAAAGGAGATCGGCCAGGTTCTCACGACGTCGCAGGCTTGGTGGCCGTCCGACTACGGCAACTACGGGCCGTTCTTCATTCGCATGGCGTGGCACAGCGCCGGGACGTACCGCGTCAGCGACGGGCGGGGGGGTGCTGGAGGCGGGCAGCAACGCTTCGAGCCTCTCAATAGCTGGCCTGACAACGCGAACCTCGACAAGGCGCGCAGGCTCCTGTGGCCCATCAAGCAGAAGTACGGAAAGAGCCTCTCGTGGGCCGATCTCATGGTGCTCGCCGGAAATGTCTCGCTCGAATCGATGGGCTTCAAGACCTACGGATTCGCGGGCGGGCGCCGCGATCAGTGGGAGCCCGACCTCGTCTACTGGGGACCCGAGCAGAAGTTTCTCGCCGACCAACGCCACAGTGCGGACGGCAAGCTCGTCCCGCCGATGGGCGCCGTTCAGATGGGGCTCATCTACGTCAACCCGCAGGGCCCGAACGGAAAGCCCGATCCACTCGCCTCCGCGAAAGACATCCGCGAGTCGTTTGGCCAGATGGCCATGAACGACGAAGAGACGGTCGCGCTCATCGCGGGCGGTCATAGCTTCGGCAAGGCGCACGGCGCGGCCCCCGACGCCAACTGTGTCGGCGTCGCGCCCGCGGCGGGCCCTATCGAAGATCAAGGCTTCGGCTGGAAAAACCGATGCGGCACGGGCCACGGAAAAGACACCATCACGAGCGGTCTCGAAGGCGCGTGGACCTCTACGCCGACGAAGTTCTCCATGGGGTACCTGGCGAACCTCTTCAAGTACGAGTGGGTCCAGACGAAGAGCCCAGGAGGAGCCGTCCAGTGGATCCCGAAGGACGGCCAAGGCGCCGGCTTGGTCCCTGATGCACACGATCCGAGCCAGCGCCACGCGCCCATCATGTTCACGACCGACCTCGCGCTGAAGGTGGACCCCGCCTACGAGAAGGTCTCGCGGCGCTTCCTCGCGAACCCGCAGGAATTCGAGCTCGCGTTCGCCAAAGCGTGGTTCAAGCTCACCCACCGCGACATGGGACCGCGGGCCCGTTACGTCGGAGCAGAGGTCCCCGCGGAGGCCCTGATTTGGCAGGATCCGATCCCCGCCGTGAGCCACAAGCTCGTCGGCGACGCCGAGATCAAGGACCTGAAGAAGAAGCTCCTCGCCTCGGGGCTTAGTGCGGGAGATCTCGTGCGGGCGGCGTGGGCTTCGGCCGCATCGTTTCGCGGGACCGACAAGCGCGGCGGCGCGAACGGGGCGCGCATTCGACTCGCGCCCGAAAAAGACTGGCCGGTGAACGAGCCGGAACAGCTCGCGAAGGTCCTCCCGCGCCTCGAAGAGATTCAAAAGGAGTTCAACAAGCGCGGCGACGGGATGAAGATCTCCCTCGCCGATCTCATCGTGCTCGGCGGCACGGCCGCGGTCGAGCAAGCTGCGAAGTCGGGCGGGGTCGACGTGACCGTGCCCTTCAAGCCTGGACGCATGGATGCCACGCAAGACCAGACCGACGTGGCCGCGTTCGCCGTGCTCGAGCCCAAGGCCGACGGCTTCCGCAACTACTACGGAGCTGGCAACCGTCTGTCTCCGCTCGAGATGCTCGTCGAGCGCGCGAACCTCCTCACGCTCACCGTGCCCGAGATGACGGCCCTGATCGGCGGCCTTCGCGTCCTGGACGCCAACGTCGCGCACTCGAAAAATGGCGTGTTCACGACCCGCCCGGGCACGCTGACGAACGACTACTTCGTCAACCTGCTCGACATGTCGACGAAGTGGCAAAAGTCTGCCACGGAGGGCCTCTACGAGGGCGTCGATCGGACGAGCGGCAAACCGAAGTGGACGGCGACCCCAGTCGACCTCGCGTTCGGCTCGCACTCCGAGCTCCGCGCCATCGCCGAGGTGTACGCCGCAGAAGACGGCAAGCAGAAGCTCGCGCTGGATTTCGCGAGGGCGTGGAGCAAGGTGATGATGCTCGATCGCTTCGACGTGAGCGCACCCGCTACGGAGAGCCGGCGCTGACGCATTCGCGCTCGGCGTCGCGCGTCCGCCGAGGATGAGCCTCTTCCGGAAGATCACGGGAACCGCGCGCGTCGCGCGGCTCGAGTCGACGAAGTGCGGAGTGCTTGCCTGCTTCGGGTCCGCTCCGCCCTATCCCGATTTCGATCCCGTTCTTTTCAACACGCCCGTCGATCGCGAAGGTCTCGAAGGTTCATCGTATGTCGCTCGATGTCGTCCTCGTGGACCATAGAGCGTAGGTGAATCAAGTCACTTTCACAGGCGAGGTCCCGATGCACCAACTTCACTCCGCGCGGCAGCTCGTCCAGGATGCGCGCATCTGTTCGAGCTCGCGCCCGCGGACGTGACCGGTGGTGACGAACACCCGTCCACGCTGCGCGGTCCGTTCCCGTCGCATCGGAGGCCTCGTTTTCTCGGCGAATAGGCTGATTCGTCGACAAAACACAGGGAAGCCGCGCCACGTCGACCTTCGCCTCGACGGCTCGCGTGGTAAAGAGCCTCATGCAAGGCCACAGCGGAAACTACGGCATTCAAGGTCAATATGGCCAAGCTCCTCCTCCGAAAAAGGGGATGAGCGGTTGTCTCATCGCCGTTCTCGTCCTCGCTGGAGTCGCGGTGATTGGGCTCGTGCTCGGTGCGATCGGCATCTGGCGGGTGTTGCAGTCGCCCGAGGCGCAGAAGATGGTGAAGGTCGTGGGCGACAGCGCGAAGCTCATGGAAGAAGCGCGCACTGCCCCTGGCACCGCCGAGCTCCGCAAAGCAGGTTGTCGCGAAGCGTTGGTGATCGACCCGAAGAAGCTCGCCGAGCTCATGAAGACCCTCGAGGACGCCGGTGCAGGGCCGGCTCCGGAAGCGGGAGCTCTCACCGTGACGTGCGAGGCGGCCTCGAAATCCGCGGCCCCGGAGTGCGACGCGCTCGCGAAGGTGTATGTCGCCGCCGGACACCCGACGACGGACTTCACGTTGACGGTGCAGCTCCAGGGCGCGAAGACCTCGATTTGCAGCGAAGACTACAGCGCGAGCGGCAAGCCCTCGCGTTGACGAGGCCGAAAGATCCGACCGCGGGACGTGCCCGAGAGCCCGCGCGGAGGCTCCTATCGTCCGTTGGCGGAGCTTCTGGTTGGCACGATTGCTTCGAGGCAATCGGCTCTTGATTTCCGGAGACATCGTTTCCGCGAGGACCGTGTAGGGAAAGTGGCGGAAGCCGCTCGCGGTAGGGGATTTCGGGCCTCGGCGCGCCGAGTCGAGCGAGCATCGGCGAACGCTCCGAGACAATCCGTCAGACCATCACGGCCGCTGCTCGGCGAGCCAACCCTCGCCCACCGTCGGGAGCACGAGCGGCACTCCGTCACCGATGCGCACGCCGACCGAGAGCGGCGGGTCCTCGAGTAGGAACGCGAGCCTGGACTTGGTGCCATAGCGCATCCAAAACCCTTTGCTGTCGACGGAGCCCACCTTCGCGCGTGGCACCTCCACCGTGATGTCCTTGCCTGCGACGGCGATGCCTCCCCGCACCGCCATCCCCGGTCCGTCGATGAAGTGCGCAGCGATCGGGCCGAGCACGATGCCCGCTTGGGACTCGACGATCCCCGCGACGAGGCCGCCGGTCCCTGCCGCGAGATCGGCCGCCGCGCGGACCTCGAACCTCGGCGCGAGCTTGATGGTGGACGAGGGGACGTCCGCGCGAAACCACGTCGTGTATTGCGAACGTCCGTTGGCCTGCACCGAAGCGCGGGGAGCATCGACGCGCACTCCGGTGATCGCGATTCCGTCTTTTGGGTTCGGCTCGAGGGCGAGCTTTCCGCGCGCGGTGCTCGACACGGCGACGGCGATGGTGTCGCCGGAGACCCAGGCGTCCTCGAGGGTCGCGCTGAACGGCCCCGTGATTTTCCCGTTCCCGTCGCGGACGAGGTCGATCGTGCCTATCGCGCGGCCACGGGTCTTCGCGCCAATGTTGGCGAGGTCCTCGAACCAGCCGAGGGTGGGTGTGCGAAGCCCCCCGCGGTAGGCCCCGAGCCCGAAGCTGAAAGGCTCGCCGACGGCGACGTGAATCAACTGGCGCACGGACGAGTCGTGCACCTTCCACGGGGCCTCCTTCGTGGACGGCAAGGCCTCGATCGTCACCCAACCCGAGCCGGAGTCCGCGCCGAGCTCGATGTCGCCGTCTTGCGGCACCGAGAGCCGCACGAGCGCCGAAGCCCCCATCGCGAACTCCTCTCCGCGAACGACCGTGTTGCGCGCCTCCAGCAGCGCCGACGTCCCGCGGACGAAGCGTCCCTTGTCGAACCGCGCCTCGAACCTGGACCGCGACGGCTCGGTACGCACCTGGGGAATGTCCGGGTAAACATCGAGAAAAGAGCCATCGTCGGTCGTCGACGAGCCGCGCGCGGAGGCGGTCAAATAGCGGAGTACGTCGTTCCCGTGCGTCTCGGGCAGGGGCACACGGGTGATCTCCGCGATGGCGCTCGGGATCTCCAAGTCGGAAGTGACCCCGTGCGACCCTACGCGCACGTCTCCTTTTCCGATCGTCACCGCCGACGGCAACAGCACGAAGTCTTTGCCGGGCCAAAGCGCGAAGCTTCCCGCCACTCCGATGTCGCCCGTAAGTCGGTATTCTTGAATCCAAACTTCGTCGACGGCGACCTTGGCGTCCGTGATGTCGACGTGCCACGCGTCTTCGGGGTCCGACTTCGGTACCTTCTTGGCGGCGGAGAACAAGGGCGGCCCGAGTGCCCCTTCGATGTCCGGATAGGCCGCGATCCGCTCCTTGTCTTCCGGCGGTATCGACTCGACCCGCATCCGGAGGCGGAACGAGGTCCCTTCCGCTTCGACGTCCGAGAGGCTCACCTGGTGGCGCAAGAGACGCCAAAGGCTCACCGACGTCGTCGCCTTCGCGACCGTGAGTCGCAGTTGGAGGTCGTCGCTGTCGAGACGAAGCACGAAGTCGCGAACCGACGCGCGGCCGGGCCAGAGGCTCCACGCGCGACCGGTTCGAAGCTCCACCGTGCCGTCGTCCGAGGTGGCGACCCGGTCGAGGAGATGAAACCCGAGGAACACGTTCGCGAGGACGAGGTAGAGCACGTAGGCCCCGAGCAACACGACGAGCGCGCGACGGAGGCCACGCCGTACGCGCGGCGAGCGGGTGAGCTGAACAATCTTCGGGACCAGGAGGCTGAAGCTAATGCCTCGATTCACCGCAGCGAGACCCGCAATGCGATTCCGCCCGTCGAGCCTGTTTCTTTCTCTAACGGTGAGACGTTTTGTCTCGCTTCCGCCCTACGCGAAGCTCCGAATCGGGAGTCGCAGAGTGGCAAAAAGCGACAGTCGGCGCGCGGGCCGAGCGATGCCTTGCGGAGCGAGCGAGCACGCCCGTGGACGGCGCCACGAGCGTCCGTCGGAGCTGGCCTCTCGCTCGGGGGCGACGCGATCGGCGACCGCGACTTGCTCATCGCGTCGTCCTCGCTCGTGCCTTTCTTGGTGGTCCACACGTCGAGCTTCGCGCGCCCTTCGAGGCACCATCGATTGGCAGACGCGCCGCTTCGTAGACCTCTTCACGAAACGCCGAAAAAAGTAGCCTCTCAGGGCTTTTTCGGACCCGTGTCGCTGCATGCGGCGAGCTCGTGACGCGGCACGTACGGGTCGACCGGATCGCCCTTCTTGGGATCGGCCGTGCCGAGCATCCGTGCGCCCGATCCTAGCTCGACGCGAAAGTCGTTCTTGGCGTCCAGCTTGCCGGAGATCGTGCGATGCGCGTGAAGCGTGCCGACGGCGAACGTGGTGCCTTGAACGTCGGCCCAGAGGGGCACGTCGCGCTCGCAGGTGAGCTCGTCGAGCTGGGGCGCTCGTCCCCGACCGGTCCCGTAGCCGAGGCCGCCCCACGAGGACTCCTTGACGAACCGGGACGCGACCCATCCCTCGGCATGCAACGCGCGCCCCGCTTCCAATCGAATTTTGGTGCGATTGCCCTTCTTGGCGAGCACGACGACCGGCTTGCCGGTAGAGCGGCTCTTGGTCTCGCCGCGGGCAGGAGGCATGAGCGTCTCGGCCTCGAGGGTCGCGAGCTTCTTGCCCGACTCGTCCTCGAGGGCAATGGCCTTGCCTCGGAGCTCGTGGTCGGGAACGGGCTCGCTGGCCGTCGAGCCGAAGGGCGTCAGATCGGTGCAAGGTACATCGAACGGCGCACCCGATGCCGGGGTGATACCGGGGTCCAAGTCGGTCTTGGGACCGAGGGTGCTCTGCCCTACGAGGGCGATGGAGAGCTGCGCGTAGTCGAGCCAACCGTCGCGCAAGATTCGGGTCTTCGGATAGAGCACGAGGTCGTCGGTCGTGCCCACGTGGAGGGGGACTGTACCCACGAGCGAGACCCGGTCCCCGTCGATTGAGACGATGCCGATTCCAGGCCTTTTCTCGACGAAAACGAGGCGAACGTGTCGAATGTCTCCGAGCGAGCTCGTGTGGGCGATGGAGGCCGCGCCGACGTAGACGTGCTCGATCCCGATCGGAGGTTGCCTCTCGCTGGATCCACCCGAAGGCTTCGCGGTCACGTCGATGGTACACGCCGAGGTGGGCACCTCGATGGGCACGGGAGAACGTGCAGGCGCCCCCGAGCTCGTGGGCGGCGGCGCCGGTGGCACGGGCAAGACGACCGGAGAGATTCCTGTCGGCTTCGGACCTGCGGTCGGCGACGAGGGGGCTGGCGACGTCGCGCACGCGGCGAGAAAAGGCAGGCAAACGAAGGCGAGGGCGAAAGAGCGATAGGAGGTCACGTCCACCGGACTATCGGAGCCTGCGCACCTGCGCAATGCGGCTTCGTCACTCCAGTCGAGCGACGTGTTCGACGAGCGCAATCGGACTACGTACGCGCAGCACGGGGGCGTCGGAGGGCTCTCGCTCGAGCGTTAGCAAGCGTTCCCATCGTCGTTCGCGACGTCGCCCCCGGGCCCGATAGGCAACGAGATGACCGCGTGCAGTGCGCCTCTGCCCGCAGCCCAGGTCAGAGCCGACAGCGCCCCCGGGCAGGCCACGCGTTGCCCGATCACGCAGCGGCTTGCGTGACGCTCCGAGGCGGAGCCCTTGGACTACGCGAAATCGCGGGAGAAACACCGGCGTAGCGGGTTGGACGCTCGCTTGCAATCCGAGTCCTTCGCGGCGCGAGAGTGCCGCAGAAGGAAGGCCGAAAATGAAAACGAAGCTTGCGAGCGTGACGGCAGTCGGGGCGTGCGTGTTCGTGGCGAGCGCCCTCGTCGTGGCATGTGTCGGCGACGCCTCCGCGCCTCCCGACCTGCCCGTGCCCGTGCCCGTCGCCTCCGCCAGCCCCGATGGCCAGGTGCCGGCCTTCGAGAAGGACGCCGCGAGCTCGCCGCCAGACGCGGGCGAAGAGCTCGAGGGCGGTGGCCTCTTGCCGGTCGATCCCGACGCGGGCCCCGACACGGACGCAGGGATCGACGCTGGGCCAGCGTGCAACGTGGTCACGCCCGGCGCGTACTCCGCCACCACGTGCAGCTCGCGCGCCATTCTCATGGCGGGTGGCCCGCTCACGACGGCGACGTACCAGCTCGAGGCCGTCACCGTGCTCGGAAGTGTCGCGTTCTGCGGGAGCGAGTTTGCATCCTACAACCATCGTGGTGGCTTGAAGGTCACGGCGACCTCCGACACCACGGCGACGTTCGAGCTCGCCGACCTTTACCGCAAACCCACGCTTCCTCCGGTGACGCCAGTGAGCAATCGTTACGACGCGAAGGTCGTCGCGAATGGCAATCAGCTCACGTTCTCCGCGTCGGCGTGTGCCCAGAAGCCCGCGCCCGCGGCCGCCTCGTACTCGGCCACCACCAGCGGCGGAAAGAAGGTGCTCGTCCTCCGCCTCCCCTACGGCAGCGGAGCAGCGCTCTACCGGTTCGTGGAGCCGTGACGAGCGCGCGGCCGTCGTCGTCTCGCGCCGCAGCCTCGGCCAAAGCGAGAAGCTCGCCCCGCTCGCGTGGTCCGCGCTAAACACGGCCCTCCATGGCCACCCTCGTCCGAGCCAAGCGCACAGCGTCCCTCCTCAAGAAGCCCGCGCCGAAAAAAGCCGCGACCGTAGGCGCCTCTCCCGCGAAGCTGCGCGCCGGCCTCCGCACCTTCGCCCTCGACGTGCCCTTCGCCATGCGCGCCGTCGCGAGCGCTTCGGGGGCCAAGTGGAGCGCCGACCACGGCGTGTTCACGATCGAAGCGGAAACCCTCCCCAAAGCGCTCCGCCCGTTCCTCCCGCAGCCGTACTCGTGGGAGCGCCACGTGCAATACGTGATCGACGAAGCCGAGGGGCGCGACGTCACACGTAAGCCGAGCAAGCCCACCGCGAGCATCGTTCCTCGCGATCACCAAGTCGCCGCGACCAAGGCCATCTTGGACGCCAAAAAACGCGGCCGGCCCGGCTTTCTGCTCGCCGACGACGTGGGCCTCGGGAAGACGATCTCCACCTGGTCGGCCATCCTCGCCACGAACGCGGAGAGCGTGCTCGTGGTCGCGCCGCTCGCCGTCCTCGCCCACTGGCGTCGCACGATCGAAGCGATGGGCGACGGCGGAAAAGACATCATCGTGACCAACTACGAGCGCCTCGGGAAGCTCTTCGAGGTCAGCGCCGAGGCCCGTAAAAAGATCCGCTCCAAAAAAGGTCTCGCCCGCGCCGGCAAAGCGCAAGAGCTCGACGTCATCGTGTGGGACGAGAGCCACCGCTGCAAAAACCCGACTGCCGCGCGGTCGAAGCTCGCCGCCAAGCTCAACGCGGAGTGCGATTTCCGCCTCTGGCTCTCCGCCACGGCAGGGCAAACCCCGCTCGAGCTCTCGTACCTCGCGCCCCTTCTTGCCAGTGTCACCGGCGCGAAAGCGAGCGACCTCAAAGACTTCGAGGCGTGGTGCGAAAAAGAAGGCCTCGGCCTGAAGCGCGGCGCTTATGGAAAATGGGAGTGGCGCGGCGACCCCTCGGACACCGCAAAAATGCGCGCGATGCTCTTCGAGCCCACCCGCGGCGCGCCCCCTGCCGGCCTCCGCCGCCGACCAGAGGACATCGCCGGTTGGCCGGAGCTGAACCGCATCCTGTCGCCGATCGAGCTCGATCCCGAAGCACGTGCACTCTACATGGAAGCCTGGTCCACGTTCCGCAAGGAGATGGCCCTCGCCCCGCGCGGCAAAGATCCCAAAGGTGCCCTCGCCGCCGCCCTTCGCCTGCGCCAAAAGAGCTCCCTCGTTCGCGCGGGAGGCACCGTAGAGCTGGTGCGCGAGCTGCTCGACAACGGGCACCAAGTGGCCGTCTCGGTCGCGTTCATGGACACCCTCGAGCTCATCAAGGGCGCCCTCGACGACGTCCCGATCGCGGAGATTCACGGCAAGCTCTCCGCCCAAGCGCGCGAGGCCGAGCGCATGCGTTTCCAGCGCGGCGAAGCGAAGGTCGTGCTCTTTACGGTCGAAGAGGGCATCTCCCTCCACCAGGGCGAGCACAACGAAGCGCCGCGCTCGCAGGTCATCCACGACCTTCGCTGGTCCGCGATCCAAATGGCCCAAATCGAAGGCCGCTGCCATCGTGATGGCCGCTTCGCGCAGGTCTACTGGGCTTATGCCGACGCCACGGTCGAAGAGCGCATCGCCCGTGTGGTCGCGCGTCGCATCGTCTCCATGAAAGAGCTCGTCGGCGACGACACCGAGACGGTCAAAGAGATCGAGCGGCTCCTCTCCGAGGCCGGCGAGGGCGAGGACTGATCGCGCCGCAGGTCGTCGTGGTCGGCTCCTTCGTGCGCGCTCAGTAGCTCACTTGCACCTGCACACGCCCGAGCTCGCCGGTGAGCCCTTTGCGGTTCGTCTCACGATCGCTCGCCATCACTGTGGTCGTCACCTCGAGCGCGCGGAACGCACGCCGGCCTCCACTTCCTTCACGATCGTGAGCGGCGCGTTCGTCTCCGTCTTGCCCGCGCGGCGGCGGAATCGACACGCGAGGGGAGCGCCGGGCTCACGAGTTGGCTGCGGACGCGAGAGGCGAGATCCGTCCGGGTACGGGAGCCCCCGAACGTGTGCCTCGCTGTGCCGCCGAAGCGCCGTTTAGAGCAATTTCTCGGGTAAAATGGCCTGGACCGAGACCTGCAAAAGGGAGGCATGCGCCTTCACTTCCTTGGAATCGGAGTCTTCATGTCGCTCCTCGTGAGCACGCAGGCCTACGCCGATGACTCGAGCGTCGAGAGTCCAGCGCCACTCGGAGAAACACCCACGCCGCTGCCCGCAGCTCCGCCACCGTCGGCCGTGACGCCCGCGGCGCCCGCGACTGTGGCGCCTGCCGCGCCGGCGCCGGCCCCCGTGCTCGTCGCGCCGCGCGCCCCCACGGTCGCCCCCCGGTTAGCCATGCCCACGCTTTCACTCGCGGAGGCGAGCTCGTGCGCGGAGCTCCCGGACGGTTGTCCCCGCGGCGCGGTCGCGCCTTCGCCCGCCGCTCCAGAAGCTGCGGAGTCCGTGCGCGGATCGTCGGAGTGGTACGGGCACCAGACCCTGATCATGGACGGCGTGACGCTCGGGGTCGGCGTGCTGGGCATCAGCGCGGGCTCCGCGGAAGCCGCGATCGCGGCCACGATCATGTACGGCGCGGGCGCGCCCCTCGTGCACCTCGGAAATGGGCACCCGTGGATGGCGCTCGCGAGCCTGGCGACACGCGGCTCGGCCCCGTTCGTCGGAGGTTTCAGCGGCGCCCTCGTCGGGCTGGCGGCAGGCCCTCGCGACTCGAACGGCGGATTCATCGGACCGCTCGTCGGGTTCGCGGTCGGCTCCGTGACCGGCGTCGTGGCGGCCGTCGTCCTCGATGCTGCCGTCTATTCGCGCGAGCGGAAGGCTCCGCCGCCCGCGTGGGACGGCAAGCCCACCCTCGCGCCGACCGCCTCGGTCACACCCGGCGGCGCGAGCATCGGTCTCGGAGGCGCGTTCTGAGGAGGCGCGCTCCCGTCTTGAAAAGCGAACGGGTCGTTCACTTATGCGCGCGGAGCCCTGCTACCGACGCATGCGATGCGTCGGGCCGGTGGGACCGGTCTGGCCGGTGAGGAGGCCCACGTCTTCGCGCGGGGTGCGGATCGTGTCCGGATCTTGCGGCCGCGGGGGCAAGCGCACGTGGGTCTCCAGCTCTTCCTCGGGGAAGGGATCGTGCTCGTCCTCTTCGCCGCGGGTCGCGATCGTCACCTCGTCCAGATCGGCCGCCCGCATCGTCACCGCGACGGGCAGGCGCGCGCGTAGCTTCTCGAGCGTGCTCTGGGTGAGCGTGGGTTCGGTGATCGCGGTCACGCCCTCTTCCGGCTCGAAGATCCGCGGGGGGCGTCGCACCGGCTTCTGAAGCACCGCGATCGTCGCGAGCGCGTCGAGCATCTCCGTCGCGGAGGAGAAGCGGCGGCCCATCTCTTTCGACATCGCCTTGTGCACGAGCGCGCCCAGATCGGTCGGCACGTCGGGGCGGCGGAGCACGACCGGCAAAGGGGGCCCGTCGAGGGCGAGGAGCAGCTCGCCGGTGGTCGAGCCCACGAACGGCCGCACCCCCGCGAGCATGTAATAGAGGCACACCCCGAGCGAATAAATGTCCGTCCGCGCGTCGACCGGTTTGCCGTCGACCTGCTCCGGCGCCATGAACGCGAGGCTGCCCACCACGTCGCCCGGCATGGTGAGACGAGAGCCGTAGTCGCGGCTGCCTTTGGCGACGCCGAAGTCGAGCAGCTTCACGCCGAGGCCACGGCGCCCTTGGGTCAAGAACACGTTCGCCGGCTTGATGTCGCGATGAACGAGGTTCGCCGCGTGGGCCTCCTCGAGCGCGAGCAAGATTTGCTCTGCGACCGGACCGAGGACGGAAAAAGGCTGCGCGCCGTCGCGGGCCACGCGCTCCTCGAGAGACTCACCCTCGAGCAGCTCGAACGCGATGAACGGGCCCTCTTCGTCGGCGCCGCTCTCGTAGATGGTGACCACGTTCGGGTGCTTCACCGCCGCGCACATGCGCGCCTCGCGGAGGAAGCGCTCGACGATCACGGGATCGCGGCGGAGCTCGCGACGGAGCCGCTTCAAGGCGACGTGTCGGCCGAGGTCCACTTGCTCAGCTTCGTAGACCGTGCCCTGACCGCCTTCGCCGAGCTTTCGAAGGATGCGGTAGCTTGCCATCGTGAGGGTGTTTCCGGCGCGGATGGAAGATGCCACGTACCCACCCGCCGCACAACGTAACGGCCTTCGAACCCCCCGAAATCCCTAGGAAACACGCGTTCGTACGCGATCGCGCTCAGGGCCCCGGTCGTGCTCGTTTCACGCAGGTGGGAGGCTCGGACGTGGTGGTGACCGCGCGTCGGTCGAGGCTCACCCGCACCACGTCGCCCGCGACGGGTGCACCATACACCATCACGAGGGTACGCCCCTCGAGCCACGCGATGAAGGGAGCGCCCATCTCGGGTCCGCCTTGGCGCTCGAGGTCGAGGTCGGTCTCTTCCAGGGTGTCCTCGTTCACGAACACGATCGAGCTGCCCCCCGAGTCGATCACGGCGATCTCGTTCGGGCGCGTGCGCAATGCATGGATACCCGCGTAACAGCCGCCGAGCGACACCGCGCCGGGCATGTCGATCCCGGAGGGCCACGTTTTCTTCGGATCGACCAGCGAGAGCGAGCAACCGGGGCCTTCGTCGACCCACGTCTTCAACACGATCCCCTGGCCGATGAACCCCTCGAACGACACGTGCTCGTCGTACGCGATGGGCGCGCGCTTCAAGACCTTCTTCGGGCTCTTTTGCTCGAGGATCCCGGTCGCTTTTTTGGGCTCGCGGAGGCCACCCTCGAGCCGAAACGAGAGCTTCCCGTCGGCGCTCTCTTTGCGAAACGGCGTCTCGGGGAGGGGCGGTGGCCGTCCCTCGCGGAGCGCCTCGAGGCGGTAGTCGCCATGCGGTCCCACGCTCGTGCACGCGCGCGTCTCGGGGGAGCCGTTCTCGTCGGGACCTTCGAGCTCGAGGCAGAAGAACACACGCTCCTTCTCGGGCCACGCCGCCATCAAGTGGTACGAGCGCGAGTCCTCCGAGAGGCACGCCGGCTTCTCTTTCGGGCCCGCGTCCGGACCGGGATCGACCGCGAGCGGCGGCGCCGACACCCGCGCTATCGGAATGACATCCGCGGGTGGTGCGGCCCGGGCGCCGCACGCGGCGAGCACGACGAGGAACGGCAGCAGCAATCGTGCGCTCATGCCTCGGAGAACGCTCGACCGCCGCGCTCTCATTTCACGGCCAGGTAGATCGCATAAAGGAACGACGGAGCGATGCGCGTGCCTTGGGTGGGGCAGATGTGGCCTTGGCTGTCGTCGTCGCCGTTGGGGCCCGATTGGGGGCTCAGGCACGTGCGGGTGGAGCGCACCTCTTGGCAAATGCGCCACACGCCTCCCACTTCGCAGCGCGCGCCGGTCGCGGGGACGCGGCTCTCGATGTCTTGGATGTCGTAGACGACGTCTTGCGGGAACGTGGTGAGCATCCACTCGCGGAGCTGCATTTTTGCAGGGTTTTCCGCGGTATCGAACACGAGCGGCGGTGTCACGTGGACCACCTTTTTGCCCGCCGCTTTGATCGCGGTCACCGCGTTCATGTAGGCGGTCTTGGCGGTGGCGAGCAGCGCGGGCGTCACGTCGGCGTACCCGTACTTCATGATCGACACCGCGAGCGCTGCGTTCCCGGCCTTGGTCGACTCGGTCTGCCAGCGCGCAGTCTTTTGCGTCGGGTTGCCGTTGTCGACCCCGAATTGCCTAAAAATCTGCCCATTCAGGCCCGCACCGACCGTGGTCGTGTACGTGCGGTAGTTCTGTCCGTTCGCTTCGCAGCCGTCTTCCAAGTCTTGTCCGACCGACTGATGAAGGAAGAGCGAGGGCACGGTGCCGACCTTCGCTTTTTCGTTCGCGGGCAGCGCCGCCCACGCCGCGATCCCAGCCACGCCGACCACGTTCGCCGCGGTGCCGCCGTCGGTGGGCACTGGGGTCGACCCATCGGGACCCGGGATCACCGCGCCGTCGGGGGCGATCGTCGGGACCGGAGTCGTCGAGGTCGCGGTCGACGTCGGTGAGCCATCGGCAGCGCCGCCATCTGAGGTCGAGTCCGGAGTGGTGGTGGTGGAGCACGCGACGAGAGCGAGTGAAGCGACGAAGGACAAACGTGAATCCATCGCACCATCGTAGTGCAGCGAACGGCGCGAATCCCGTGTGTCCTCGAAGTCCACCGGCACGGCGCCCTACGCGCACGTACGAACCGCGTCAACCGCTGGAATTTCCCTCGCTTTCGCCGTCGCTAGATCGCCGATCAGGGCGACGGGATTCAACCTCTTCCGTGCTCTAGCGGAAGCCGTCAGCGGTAGGGGAGCTTCTGCCACTGGCACCCGTCGTGCTTGAACTCGGCGCGGGCGGCCTGCGAGCACCCCCATCGGTGGAGGCGATTGCACGAGAGCTCGAGGATGCGCAGCCGCGCGCAGCTCGTCGTCGACATCTGCGGAAGGAGCATGCTCACGAGGCGTGCGTCGTCGTTGCGCTCGTAGGCCATCGCGATCTCCATCTCCTCGGCTTGGTGCGCGATCATGGTCTGCGACGCCGGCGCCATGTGAATCACTTGGCTCATCTCGGTCGGTGTCGGCGGCACGACCACCGGCGCGACCTCGACGACGGGCTCGGGGGGGCGATGCATCGGGACCCGCGTGAGCGCGTACATCACGCCGACCGCGGCGAGCCCCCCCGTGGTCGCGACGATCGCGGTGAGCTTCGAGGGCCGCTTTTTCACCCGTGGTCGATCGCCGTCACGAACGGCGGGCGCGCGATACGGGTGCCCCACGCTCGCGTTCGCGTTCGCGTTCACCTCGTTCGGTGCGGGCGCCGCGTCTTCCCACTCCTCTTCGTCGTCATCGTCGTCTGACGAAAGCCGCGGCGCGTGCCCCATCGTCCGAGCGTACCAACCGAACGGCGCAAGCGAAGGTCCCCCGCGCGAAGATCTTCACGCGCGCGCAATCCTTCGTATTCGTTCATGAATCTCCCGGCGCGGTGTCCGCTCTTGTTCGGCGAGGGGAGAGCCTCAGGGCGCGCCGCACGAGATCACGGAGCGCGGACGTGCCCGCGTCGTTCGCCGATCGCACGTGCCACATCTGCTTCACCCGGATCGCCGGCAACGGGATCGGAGCGCCGAGGACGCGCAGAGGGAGCATCTTCGCGTACGTGGTCGCGAGCTTCTTCCCCAGGGTCGCGACGGCATCGGACCGCGCGACGACGAGGGGCGCGAGCGTGAAGTGAGGCACCGCGACCACGACTTTGCGCGCCGAGCCGATCCGCGCGAGGGCCACGTCCACGATGCGGTTCGCCTCTCCGAAGAGCGCGATCTCCACGTGCGGAAGGGCGGCGTAGGTCACCACGTCGAGGCGCTTCGCGCGCTGCAGGGTCGGGTGCGTGCGCGCGACGATGCACACGAGGGTGTCGTCGTACACCGGCTCCGCGATGCAACCGGTCGGCACGGTCGGCGGAACGCCCACGAGCAAGTCCACGTCGCCGGTCGCGAGCCCGTCCCGCGCCATCATGTGCTCGATCGTGACGATTCGCAGCGACGCGAGGGGCATCTTCGCTCGAAGCCGCGCGCCGAGCTCCGGGACGAGCAGCGCCGCCACCAAGTCGGTGCACGCGATCGTGAAGCGTCGGGTCGTCGTCCTCGGATCGAACGTCTCGCCGTGGACCACGCCGCGCAGCGTCTCCATCGCTCCCGCGAGGCGCGGCGCGATCGCGAGCGCACGAGGAGTGGGCACGAGGCCTCCCGGACCACGCACGAGGAGCGGATCGTCGAAGACGCGGCGCAGGCGCGCGAGGGCGTTGCTCACCGCCGATTGTGTGACGTGGAGCCGCGCCGCCGCCCGCGTCGCGCTCCCCTCCTCGAGCACGGTCGCGAGCACGAGGAGGAGGTTCAGATCGATCGCCGATAGATTCACGAGCGTGATGGTAGCCATCACGGACCATCACTGGAGCGTATGAACGTCCGGTCGTAAACGTTTGGCGATGAAGCTCGCCCTCGCCCACGTCACTCTCCCTGTTACCGACCTCGCCGTCGCGGAAGCCTTCTACGTCGACCTCCTCGGAGCCCGGCTCGCGCGGCGCTTCGATCGCGCCACGTTCGTCGCAAGTCGCCCCGATCGTGCTCACGAGGCGGACGCACCCAACAGCCCGCTCCACCTCGCGCTCTCGTTCGGCCCTCCCGAGCCCGAGCTCCAGCTCTTTCTCCAACCCGAAGGCGAGCCGAGCGTGGAGCGGCCCCACCCTCACGTCGCGTTCGCGGTCGAGCCGGACGCGCTCGCCGAGCTCGTGACGGCGCTCCTCGCCCGTGGGATCCCGGTCGAAGGTCCGCTCCGCCTCGGTCCTCCCGGGCAGGCGTCGGTCTACTTCTTCGACCCGTTCGGCAACCACCTCGAGCTCACCGCGCAGGGGTACCGAGGTGATGCGCCGCTCGCGCTCCCAGACATGAAGAAGCTTGTCTACCGATGGACGACCTGACGCGGCGTTCGGACGGCCGGGGAAGAAGAGGAAGCGCGACGTCCTTGACTTCGATCGCGTCCGAGCTCAAAAGTGAACGTACGGTTCACTTATGGCGCAGGTCCAAAAAGCACACGTCCGCGAAGCGCTCGTCGTGGCGGCGCGCGAGCTCGGGGTGGAGGTCGGCTACGCGGCCACCACGATGGCAGCCGTCGCGGCGCGCGCGGGGGTCGCGACCGGCAACGTTTATCGGTATTTTCCCTCGAAGGAACATCTCTTCGCGGTGGCGATCCCCGAGTCGCTCGCGCGGGAGCTCGCGCGGCGAGTGCGCGCGCGGGTGCTCGCCCTCGGCCGCGCGACGGACATCGCGGCCCTCCCTCCCACGGCGGACTACCACTTGGTCTCGGGGGAGCTCTTCACGTTGGTGGTGCGGGAGCGGCTCGCCGTCGCGTTCTTGCTTCGCGGAGCCGAGGGCACGCCCCACGCGGGCTTCGCGGCGCGCCTCGTCCACGATCTGGTCCGGCTCGCCCGTCGATACGCTCGCGCTGCGCATGGGCGACCGCTCGTGGGGGCAGAGGTCTTCGTGCTCACGCGAATCTACGCGGCCTACGTCGCTTCCCTCGGCGAGGCGCTCATCGCGTTCTCGGACGAAAAAGGCCTCCGCACGGTGATCGATGCGCTCGCGCGGTACCACCTCGCTGGGCTCCGGGCGCTCTTCGTCGGGGCTTCCACGTCCACCACTTGAGAGGAGCCATCGTGCGCGATCGTCACGCCGTGCAAGACGAACGAGGTCTCTCCGCCGCGCGTCTGGTCGCCCGTCTCGTGGAGCGTCCCGACGCGATCGCGGCGGTGCGTGGGCTCTCGGGGGAGCGCTTTCGCGACCTCGTCGCTCGCGTGGGGCTCGAGGACGCGGGAGAGCTCTTGGCGCTCGCGAGCCAAGCGCAGCTCGTGCTCGCGTTCGACGACGATCTGTTCCGCGCGAAGGCCCCCTCGGAGGACGAGTCGTTCGACGTGCAGCGTTTTCTCCTCTGGCTCGAGGTGCTCCGCGAATCGGGGGACACCTTCGCGGCGGAGCGGCTCGCGTCGCTCACGGACGACTTCTTGGCGCTCGTCGTGGAACGCAGCGCGGTCGTCGTCGATCAAGACGCGATGGGCGGGCTCCTCGCCGAAGATCGCGCCGCTGGCGATCGACTCGACGCGCTCGTAGAGGCCCTCCCCACCGAGGAAATCGATCGGTTCTTGCTCGTGGCCAAGGTCCGCGAGGGCTGGGACGGCCTCGTCGCCGTGCTCGTCACGATGGACCAAGAGCACCACGCGCTCGTCGCGAGGGTGCTCGAGCGGGTCGCGCAGACGACCATGGCCACGCTCTTCGACGGCGACGAAGACGCGGCGGACGGCCTCGTCGACACCCTCGTGGAAGACGTCGCGGCCGAGCGGGAGGAGCGTCGTCACGCGCGTGGCTTCGTCTCACCGGCGGACGCGCGCGCGTTCCTTTCCTCGGCCCGGGAGGCGAAATTCCCTGCAACCGAGCGCGATCCCACGACCCGCGCCGTGCTCCGCGATTTGGCCCACGCGCGCGCCTCGGTGGCGCCGGTCTTCTCGCGCACGTCAGCCACGCCGTTCGTGATCCCCGAAGCACCCACCGGCGCCGCGATCGCGCGGAGACGGGAGCGAACGTCGCGCGCCGAGCTCGCGTGGCTCCTGCGCGAGTCGCATGCACTCTACACGGAGAGGGTCGAGGAGATCGCCTACCTGGTGAACGCGCTCGTCGCCGGGGCGTCGTTCGAGGGTCGCGCGCCGAGGCCCGTCGAGGCCTACGAGATCGTGGTCGCGACGATGGACCTCGCGCTCGATCTGGGGCCCGCCGGCGGCCTCGCGGACACGGCGGCCGACGTCCTTTTTCGTCGTGGTTTCCATGCGTTGCAAACAATGCTCGTGGTGCCGGCGGCGCACGCTGCGTTGGCGCTCCTCGGTCGACCACGAACGGGATCGCGGGAGGCGCGCGCTGCGGTGGCGCGATCGCTCCGTTCCTCTGTGGAGCGCGGGCGACCGTGGCTCTCTCGCGCGGCGTTCCTCGACGTGGTCTCCGAAGCCGAACGTGGCGAGGCCGAGCGGCTCGCGAACCTCTTCGACGCGTGCCCTCACGACGGCGCGCGGTTCTTCGATCGCGTCGCGCTCGTGCGCGCCGCCTTCGCGCCCCCGCGACCTGTCTCGACCGCTCTCGCGCGGAGCACGGGTGCGCGACGTCGCTCGGTGAAGACCGGGCGTGCCACCACTACGGAATGAGCGCCGGCCCCTGTTCGATGCACGAGAGAAGAAAGAGCTCGGTCCCGCGGAGGAGTGGCGCCGCGCAAGGCTCCTTCCCCATGCGCGCGTAGACCGCCTCCGTCTTCTCCGCCGCCGCCGCGAGCGAGGGAGTCGGGTAAATGCGGTGGGAGCGGCGCCCCATCATCACGGCGGGGAGCTTGTGGGTCAGGCCGAAGCGCTCCTGGCGCATCCGCGCGTCTTCGTCGAACTGAAGGAGCGAGATCTCTACCGCGCACGGTTCGGTCCCGCAGGGCATCTGCACGGTGTAGAGGCCCACGTCGCGCGGGATCCCGGCGAGGAGCGGCACACGATCGTCGAACGGCAACGACGCGCGAGCACGATCACGAATGGCCGCGCTCCCGGCGCACACCCAAGGTCGCCCCGGCCTCGCGAAGAGCGCCACGTTCGGCGACGTACGCGACGGAAACTCGGTCCACCCGTTCGCGAGCGCACGACCCGCGCCGACGTAGCGCGCGGTGTACGCCGCCCCCTCGGGCGACAAGGACTCTTGCACGGTGAGCATCGAGCCCATCGCGGGGAGCGGTTTGTCGTTCGCCTGGAAGGTGTTCACCTCGCCGAAGCCACCGCCGATCGGGCAAAACGATCCCCCGTCGCCGTCCATCGAGAGCTGACCGCCACCGAACGCCGCGACCGCCATACGCGGGTACCCACCGAGGACCCCGAGATGCCACGGCTGAACGAGGGCTTCGACGGTGAGCGCCTGCCATCGTGGGTCGAGCGGGCCTATCGAGCCGCGCCGATAAGGCCCTGCCATGCTCGTTGGGGTCGTGACAGGGCCGCGGAGCCTCGCGCCATCGCCCGCGACGCACGCGGTCCCGAGAGACACCATCGTCATCGTCGCGAGCCGCGCGACCAAAGGAGAAACACGGCGCATACGACCACCGTAGCTCGCGCCGGCTCGGACGCGCGCTGCTCGTGCTCAGGGCAGCTTGCGGCGCGCCTCGGCGATCGCGGCGAACCAAGGGTCTTCTCCCTCGTTGGCCTCCGCGTCGGTGCCTGGTTGGTCTGCGACGATCGTGTCACGCGGGATCTTCTGCGTGTGCGCGGGGGGCGGTCGCGACGCGGACGAGCTCGCCGGGAGCACGAAGAGCGGACCGAACGTCTCCGGGGTCGCCATGAACGGGCGAAGCGCATCGGCCAGCTCGCGTACCGAGGCGTACCGACGCGCGGGATCTTTCTCGAGGCACTTTTTCGAGATCGCCACGAGGTCGTCCGGTATCTCGCCGAACATCGAGGAGAAGCGCGGCGGCGGCTCGTGGAGGATCGCTTGCATCGTCGCGAGGGCCGTCGGGCCATCGAACGGGAGCTGGCGCGTGAGCAGCTCGAAGAGCACTACCCCGAGCGACCATACGTCGGAGCGCACGTCGACACCAGCCGAGCTACGCACCTGCTCGGGCGACATGTACTGCGATGTACCCATGACCAACCGCACGCTCGTGCGCCGGCCTTGGGACCGCACCGAGCCGAGCTTGGCGATCCCGAAATCGAGCAGCTTTACGCGGTCGGTTCCATCGGGGAGCTTCGTGAGGAAGAGGTTCGAAGGCTTGATATCGCGATGAACGATCCCGGCCGAGTGCGCGACCGCCACGCCTTCGCAGGCCTCGACCATGTAGCGCGCCACGTCGCGAACGGGGATGGAGTCGGCCTCGAGGAGCAGGGTCTCGAGGTCCGTGCCTTCGAGGAGCTCCATGACGATGTAGGGCTGGTCGCTCTCCGTGGTCCCGAGCCCGAGCACCTCGGGCAGGTAGGGGGATTTCAATTCTGCAAGGGCCTCCCCTTCACGAATGAAACGCTCGGCCACCTCGGGGTTGCTCATGTGCTTCGGCAACAGCACTTTGACGGCCACAGAACGGCCATCGGAGCGACGCTTTCCTCGCAGCAAGAGGGCCATCGCGCCGCTGCCGATGATCTTCTCGACCTCGATTCCGTCCCCGATTTCACTCACCTGCATTCGGAGCGTGTCTCGCGAGCTGTCCAAGCTGTCCTCATTTGGTTCGATCGATGAGCCAACCATGCGGTTCGTCGTCGCCGTCTCGATCCCTATGCACGAGGCGAACCGTTTGAATTACTTGCCGTATCGGCGACGGTTGCGTGCGCGCTGCAGCAATGCGATGCGCCTCGACATCGTGCACCAGCTCGCGAAGACGGCACTTCGAGCGTCGTCTGCACTCCCGAGTGTGCTCCATGTATGGCGTGGTGCGAGTGAGGCTGCAGCTACGTCAGAGCGGCCCTTCGTCGACGGAGACGAGCCCGCGAGACTCGAGGCGCGCAAGCACGCGCGCGACCTCGGGTTTGCGAAGGTCGTTCGCGACGGCGCGCGGTCCGTCCGGCTCTTCGAGTCGGCGAAGCAGCGCCGCTTCTGCCGCGTCGATCGCGTGGGCCGCGAGCAGCGAGCGCACGTCCGCCGCCTCGGACCGAATCACGATCGTGAGCTCCCTGGGCTCCTCCATCGGTCGCGCGCGAATGCCCGATTCGGCGGCCGCGACCGCTGGAATTCTGAGGTGCGCGCGGTCCTTCTCGGCCTTCGGGGGGCGGGTGGTCTCTGCGGGTGGAGCGGCGACGTGCTGGCCGGTGGGCCAAGCCTCGCTCGGCATCGCGACCGCCCGCTTGACGGTGGTCACGAGAGACTCCACGAGCGGGACCGGAGGCGAGGAAGGTGTCTTCGGGATCATCGGAACACTGCGGACACTGCACGCCGCGAGCCACCAACACCACCGAATCCGCGCGAACGACCTCCTCTCCGCCGTTCGGCAACTCTCGCGTAGGATGAAACGATGGGCTCGCTAGCGGACATTCCTCGCATCCCGGACGTTGGCCTCCTCGGGAGCTTCGGGCTCACGACGGCCGATCGGCTCCAGCTCCAACGTGACCTCGCCAAACAAGACGCGCCGATCGTGCGCGGGCGAATCCTGCATATGCCGGTGTACTTTCCGTGCAGCCCGGAGGCCGCACACGACGTGCTGGTCACGAAGGCGAAGAGCTTCGAGAAGTCACCGGGGGTGCGGGTGTTGCTCCACAACTTGGCGGGGCAGGGGCTCTTCACGAGCGAAGGCACCATCTGGAAAAACCAGCGAAAGCTGATGTCGCCGCTGTTTCAACCGGCGCCGATTCACAAGTACGCCGAGACGATGCGCCTCGTCACGGATCGCGCCGCCGCCGGCATGCACGACGGGAAACGCATCGATCTCGCGCGCGAGACGACGCGCATCGCGATGTCGATCGTGGGCAAGGCGTTGTTCGACGTGGACACGTTCGACGAGGCCGACGCGCTCGGGCAAGCGCTCACCACCGCGCTCCATTGGGTGAACGACAACCTCGCGAGCCCCTCGCTCGTGGCGCACGTGATGATGCTCGACGCGACCGAGACGATCGCGGCGAAGACGCGCGGGCGGGTGAAGGCGCTCTTCGAATCGGTCCACGACAGGGTCGCGGCGCCCTTTCTTTTGCCTGGGGTGCGCGATCCGAAGCTGCTCGCGGCGGTGAAGATCCTCGACGAGCGCATCCAAGGGATGATCGACGAACGACGGAGGCAGGGCCTCACACGAGACGATTTGCTCACCCGTCTGCTGACCGCGCGCGATCCGGATGGCGTCGCCGCGCACATGAGCGATCGTCAGGTTCGAGACGAAGCAGTCACCATCTTCGTGGCGGGGCACGAGACCACCGCGACCGCGCTCGCGTGGTCGTTCTATTTGCTCGCGCGGAACCCGGAGGCGCTCGAGCGCGCGCGCGCCGAGGCCGACGCTTTCGGCGACGAGCCGATCACCAAATGGCAACCGGAGCGCCTCGCCTATGCGACGCGCGTGTTCCGCGAGGCGATGCGCCTCTACGCGCCGATCATGATGATGCCGCGCCGAACCCTCGAAGAGGTGGAAATCGCGGGGGTCGTGTTTCCGGCGAAGAGCATCATGATGGTGAGCTCCTATGCGCAGCACTACCGCGCAGAGTCGTACCCCGATCCGGAGCGGTTCGACCCGGACCGATGGCTCCCGCAGCGCGAAGCCGAGCGCCACCGCGCGTCGTACTTGCCGTTCTCTGCCGGCCCACGATTTTGCATCGGCATTCACTTCGCGATGATGGAGGGCCCCATCGTGCTCGCGCGCCTCCTTCGTCAATGGAGCTTCGAGATCGATCCCGAGAGGGTGATCGAGGAAGACGACTTCGCGACGGTGCGTCCGCGCGGCGGCGTTCCCGCGATCGTGCGAAGGCGCCCCGATGTCTGAACGCCGCTCGTCGTAGCGCTGCATTTGTCGAGTGATTACGACCTGTTGGGGCCTCGGGCCTCGGCGGCGAGCCGGCTGCGTGTGCGCGGGAGGTGGCTCGCGCTTCCCACGTCGATTGCGCGCGCTTCGAGCGTCGATCGAGTATTTCGTGGGCATGCGCTCGACTCGTCTGCTCGCGTGTCTCGTCGGATCGATCGTGGTGGCTTCGGGGTGCGCTCCAGAGGGGCCTCCGCCGGTCACCGCGCAGTCTGCGCCGCCACCAGTAGCGGTCATGGGCACGGCGGGCCCGGTCGCGAACGTGCCGCGCGCGTTCTCTCCTTTGCCCGCGGGGGCGAGCGCAGTGTCGTTCGCGCGGATAGCGAAGTATCCCGAGCCGGGATGGCACGTGCCGCAGAGCCCGAGCTTCGCCCTCGGCCCGCAGAAGCTCACCTACCTCGCGAGCGAAGCGAAGAGCGACGTGCTCTCTCTCTACGAGTACGATCACGCGACCGGCGCGACGAAGGTGCTCCTCCGCGCCGATGATTTGCTCGGAAAAGGCGGGGAAAAGCTCTCCAAAGAAGAAGAGCTTCGTCGCGAGCGTCAGCGCCAGCGAAACAAGGGGATCACGTCGTACGCGTTCGCGAAGCAGGGCGGGCGTCTCATCGTTCCGTTGAACGGCGACGTGTACCTGCGCGAGCCCGACGGCACCACGAAGGCGCTCACGAAGACACCGGAGCCCGAGCTCGATCCGAAGATCTGCCGCACGGGAGCGAAGGTCACGTACGTGCGCGGGTCGGAGCTCTACGTGACCGACGTCGCCTCCGGGAAGGAGACCGCGCTCACTCGCGGCGCGAAGCCGCACGTCACGCGCGGGCAGTCCGACTACAACGCGCAAGAAGAGTTCGGCGAGTCTTCCGGCGCGTTCCTCTCGCCCGATTGCAAAGCCGTGGTCTACCTCGAGGTCGACGACTCCGAGGTGGCGGAGGTGCTCGTCCCCGGCTTTCGGCGCGGCGAAGCGAAGCACGATCCGCTTCGCTACCCGCTCGCGGGCGGAAAGAACCCGAAGGTCGCCGTGTACGTGACGAGCCTCGCCGGCGGCGCGCCGCGCAAGGTGGCGCTCCCGGATCTCGAGGGAAATTACCTGGTTTCGTTCACGTGGGAGCCGTCCGCGGCGGCGTTCACCTTCGAGGCCGTGTCGCGCGATCAGCGCACCGTCTCGTTCGTCCGCGTCGACGCGAAGACCCTCGCCCACACCACCCGCGAGATCGGGAAAGACGCGCGTTACGTCGACGCGCTCCCGATGCGTCGCTTCGAGGAGAGCGCGAGCTTCGTGACGATCGGGCGTCAGAACGGGCACGCCCACCTCGAGCTTCGCGACGGCAACGGCGTGATGGAGCGCGCGATCACGAAGGGCGATTGGGACGTGACCCAGATCGCCGCGATCGACGAGAAGGCAAAAGAGGTGCTCTTCGTCGCGACCAAAGACGGGCCCCTCGAGCGCCACCTCTACGCGGTGCCTCTCGCGGGCGGGGAGGTGCGCAAGCTCACCCACGAGGCGGGCACTCACGCGCCGATCGTCGACCACGGCACGGGCCGTTGGTTCGACGTGCACTCCTCGCGTCAGCGCGCGCCGAAGGTGGAGCTCCGCGGCGCGAAGGGCGAGCTCCTTCACGATCTTTCGCCCGCGAAAGACCCCGAAATCGACGCACTCTCGCTCCGCCCGCTCGAGCCCTTCACCTGCCACACGAAGGACGGAACGCTGCTCCACGCAAACCTTCTTCGTCCACGCGGCTTCGATGCGAAGCGGCTCTACCCGGTGGTGGTGATGGTCTATGGCGGACCGGGCGCGCAGACGGTGGTCGACCGATTTTCACCGAAGCTCTTGTGGCAGCACCTCGCCGATCGCGGATTTTTCGTCTTCCAAGTCGACAACCGTGGGTCGGCCGGTCGTGGGTTCGAGTTCGCGGCGGCGACGTATGGCAAGCTCGGTGAGCTCGAGCTCCAAGATCAACTCGACGCGCTCGAGGCTCTAAAGACGGTAGAGGGCGTCGATCCGACCCGCGTCGGCATCTACGGAGTGAGCTACGGCGGCACGATGACCCTCGAGGCGATGCTGCGCGCACCAGGGAAATACAAGGCCGGAATCGCCGATGCGTCCGTCGTCGATTGGTCACTTTACGACAGCGGGTACACCGAGCGTTACCTCGGTCCGAAGGGCCCCGCCTACGAAGCGACGGAGCTCTCGCGCTTCGCCCCCGCCCTCACCGGGCGCCTCCTCGTCATGCACGGGCTAATGGACGAAAACGTGCACTTTGCAAATTCTGCCAAGCTCGTCGACGCGCTCGTCGCGGCGCAGCGCCCGTTCGACATGGTGGTGTTGCCCGGTGAGCGTCATGGCACGAAGGATCCCGGCGCGAAGGAGTGGATCTCGCGCAAAATCGCGGACTACTTCGCGGAGACACTCAAGTAGGCCCGCTCGGTCTCGCCGGGTCCGAATCTCACGTCTCCCCACACCCGGCTCGCCCGCCGATGGTGGGCAGTCCTTGTGTTGCTGAACACTTGAGCTCTATCTGTGCCGTCGGGGGAGTGAATTTTCTCACGCCCTGGCAGCCGTGTCGCGGTCGCGCTCGTCCGCACGCGAATCTGCGAAGCGTTTTGCGCGGCATAGGTCCTGCACTAGTCGGCATTCGCGTGGCGGAGGGCTCGTTGTCCTTCGCAGCTCATGTCTCTGCTGCACTCGGGCGCCCTCGTCGCCACGAGAGAGGTGAACGTGTCGTCTCACGCGCTCGCAGCTTCGCCGTCCTCCGCCGCTGCACCTTCGGGTGCTCCCGCGACGCGCGGCTTTCGCGAGCTCGACGAAAGGGTCGCCTCCGGCTTGCCGGGGATCGTGCTCGTCCGCGCGCCAGAGGGGGCCGTCGCCGCGCTCGTCGAGCACATCGCCCGCGCCGCCGAGCAACGTGGTCTCGCCGCATGTGTCGCGTTGCCCGGCCTCGGAGCTCCCGCGTTTCACCTCGCCGCGAGCGCGCTCCGGCTCGCGAAGGCCAACGACGCGCGGGCGCTCGCCGAGTCGATCGGGGCGACCGCGTCGCGTCGTCGCGCGGTGGTGGTGTCCACCATGCCAGACGAAGGCTCGTGGGATCGCGCGGTGCTGAGCCAGCTCGCGGACGGCGCGCGGGCGGCCCTCGTCGTGCTCGTGAGCGAGCGCGAGGAATCGCTCTTCGGCGCCGACACGTTCGTGGTCGCGGAGTGTCTCGACGACGACGAGCGCCACACGTACCTCGCCGCTGCGGTGGAGCACGAGGCACGAAAGAGCGAGGTCCGCAGCGTGCGCGACCTCTCCGTGTTCGCCTCGCGGTTGGCGGCGCCACCCGATTTCTCCAACCCCAGCGCCGAAGCGAGCGTGCTCCTCGCCTGCCTCGCGCTCGCCGCGCGACCATGGCCGATTTGCGCCGCCGCGTGCTTCGTGGACGACGGCGCGAGCGCGACGAGCGAGCTGCTCGAGGGCGGCTGGATCGTCGAGCGTGATGCCTCCGTGCGCGTCGTCGCGCTCCCCGCCGTGCTCCCCAAGGTCGACCAAGCGCGGGTGGCGGAGGCCCTCGTCGCGACGTTCGCGGGCGATGCGTGGGCAGAGGCGCGGGCGGCCGAGCTCTACCTCGGCACCGACGCGGAGCGCGCCGACACGATGCACGCGACGGCCCTCGAACGGCTCGCCGACCCGCTCGCGCGGCGAGAGCTGCGACGCAGATGGCTGCATGTTGCATGCAAAAATCCGGCGCTCGTCGTTCGCGCGGCGCACCGCTCGCTCGAGCTAGGGGAGCACGAAGAGGTGCTCCGGTCGCTCGAGACGAGCGGCCTCTCGCAGCACGGGCCCGAGCACGCGCTGCTCGTCGGACGCGCGCTCGTCGGGATGGGCGACTTCGTGGGTGGCAAGGTCGCCTTCGAGCGCGCGCGTTCGGCCGACACCGCGGGGGAGCACGGCGCCGCGATCGCGGTCGAGCTCGCGGAGGCGGCTTATGCGCAGGGCGCTCTGGATTCCTCGCGCGAAGAGGCGACGAAGGTCGCGTCGATGTCGCCCTCGCCGGCGCTCCTCCTTCGCGCGAGCAACGTGCTCGGCAAGCTGAAGCTCGCTGGCGGCAAGTGGGACGACGCCGACGCTCACTTTGCGAACGACGCGATGAGCGCGCGCGCCGAAGGGCTCCCCCTCGAAGAGCTCCGTGCACGACTGAACCGCGCGATCGCGATCTTGTCGAAGGGGTTCGTCGAGGAGGCGAGCGTGATGCTCCGCGCGGTGCTCGCCGACTCGGAGAGCCGCGGCTACGACCAAGGATCGGCCTATGCGCTGACGAACCTCGCGGCGACGGCGTGGGACCGGCGCGACTACGCGACGTCGCTCGAGTGCCTCGAGCGAGCGTTCGACTACCACCAAGCGCTCGGTTCTGCGTCCATGGTCGCGCAGACGATCTCGAGCCTCGCGGACGTGCGGTTGCGGCTCGGGTTGGTGGAACAGGCGGCGCAGACGATCGGCTTCGCGCGTCGCGCGGGGCTGAGCCCGTTTCGCGCCGCGAAGTTCGCCTTCGTCGCGACGCGCGTGGCCCTCGCGCGAGGCGATTTGGCGCGTGCGAGGAGAGAAATGGGACAATCCATCGCCGAGGCCACCGCGTCGAACGACGTGGAGTCGCTCGCCGAGGCGCACCACCTCGCCGCCCGTGTCGCGCTCGAAGAGGGCGACGTCGCCGAGTGCAATCGTCACCTCGCCGCGGCAGAGTCCCACGTGAGGACCGATCGCGCGCGCGCGGAGACGTCGCTGCTGGCCGCGCTGGCGGCGCGTGCGGCGGGGTCGCAGAACGTGGAGCTCGCCCGGGCCGCGCTCCAGGCGGGTCGCCTCTCGGGCGACGACGCGGTGGTCGGCGAGGCGCTCACGCTTCTCTGTCAGCTCCACCTCGACCTGGGTGACACCGCGAGCGCGCGTGTGTTCTGCGAGCAAGCGACCTCGGTGCGCGACGGCGTCGCAGAGGGCCTCCCGACGCACGTGCGCGCGGCGTATCTCGCCCGTCCCGAGAGCGTGCTCCTCGGTCGTTTGCGGACCTCGCTCGCCGCGGCGTCGTCGACCGAAGTGGTCGAAGCTCCGCGAACCGAGCGCGCCCCTCGGGTGCACCACGTGGTCGCTCCGAACCGCGAAATCGTGGGTGAAGACGCGCAGATACGCGCCCTCGTCGCGACGATCAAGAAGGTGGGGCCCGCAGACGCGACCGTGCTCGTCAAGGGGGAGAGCGGCACCGGGAAAGAGCTCGTCGCCGACGCGCTTCACCGCGCGAGCCATCGCGCGAGTGGGCCGCTCGTGTCCGTGAATTGCGCCGCGCTCGTCGAGACCTTGTTGCTGTCGGAGCTGTTCGGCCACGAGAAGGGCGCCTTCACGGGGGCCGCCACATGGCGCCTCGGTCGCTTCGAGATGGCAGACGGGGGCACGCTGTTCCTCGACGAAATCGGCGACATTTCGGCGCGCACGCAGGTCGCCCTCCTCCGTGTGCTGCAGGAGAAGACCTTCGAGCGGGTGGGCGGAACGGCCGTCGTTCGTGTCGACGTACGCGTCGTGTGCGCGACCCACCGCGACCTCCGCGCGATGGTCGAGCGAGGCGAGTTTCGCGAAGATCTCTACTACCGCATTCGAGGGATCCAGCTCGACGTCCCCGCGCTGCGCGCCCGTACGGGCGACATCCCGCTCCTCGCCGAGTCGATCCTCGCGCGGATCGCGATCGAGCGAAACGAGGACAAAAAACGACTCTCGGCCGACGCGATCGAGCTCCTCGTCGGTCACAAATGGCCGGGCAACGTGCGTGAGCTCGAGAACGCGCTCGGCGCCGCGTCGCTCTTCACCGAGGGTGACACCATCGGCGCCGACGAGCTCCTCGAGAACGTCGAAGGCCTCCGCGCGGCGCGGGTCGTCGCCGCTCCGGCCTCGGCTCCCACGTCGTCAACGGGATCGA
This sequence comes from Myxococcales bacterium, assembly GCA_013297655.1. Classification (GTDB taxonomy): domain Bacteria; phylum Myxococcota_A; class Polyangia; order Polyangiales; family Polyangiaceae; genus JAAFHV01. The sequence goes on from JAAFHV010000002.1 coordinate 90,713, forward strand.
ACCGCGGCGCGGCGTTCGCCCACGGCGCCGAGGTGCCGCTCTCGCGTCCTCCACAGAGCGCGCCCGTGAGCGAGTCGCTCGAAGAAGAGCTCGACGGCGCGCTTCCCCTCTCGGAGGCACGCGCGACCTCGTTCGTGTACGAGCAAATTCGGCGTGGAGAGGTCACCCTCTCGAGCATGAAGCGGCAGATCGAACGCGATTGCATCGCGCGCGCTCTCGTCGAGACCAAAGGAAACATCACGAAGGCGGCGGTGTTGCTCGGCATGAAGCGGCCGCGTCTTTCTCAGCTCGTCAAGCAGTACGGCCTCACGGCCATGGAGGGTGTGTGATGCGTCGGTTCATCGCGATTTTCATTGGGTTTTGCCTCGTTGGGTGTGTCGCCGAGACCGACCCCAACGTGGTCGACGACGTCAGCGATGCCGTCGAGACCGAGGCGAGCTTCTTCTTGCTCATCGGGCGAACGACCGGCTCGGCGCAGGACGCCGATCTCTCGCGCGTCGGGGTCTCGAAGCAAGCGATGGGCACGGAGCGCGGGGTCGAGGTCCTGCGGCCGCCCCCCACGCCGCTGAACGAGCCCACCTCGTTGCCGTGGTGGCCCGGCAAGAAGCCCTGAGCACTCTCGTCGTGCGCCTCAGCGAGCTGCGCCCCGCGTCCGTGCGGTGGCGTGGGCGCTTTCGTTTTGTTCGTCGTGCGCGGATCAGCCGCGAAGCGCGGCAGCCTTTTTTCGCAACGCTTCTGCGTGGTTCGGCTTTCCGCGTGCCTCGTCGAGGGCAGCCTCCGCGTCGACGAGGGTGGCCGCGTGCACGGCTTTGGCTCCGAACAAGGAGCGCAACGTGGCGCCGTCGAGTCGCGCGACGTCGCCGCGGCGAAACGCGAGAGCGCTCGACCACTCCTCGTCGAGGGCGCGCTCCGCCTCGTCCCATTTTCCCTCTGCGGTGAGGCCGGTGATGCGCGCGACGGCGGTCGCGAGGCTCTGGATCATTCGCTCGAAGTAGTCGCGGGACTGCATGCCGAGCGAGCGTAAGTCGTGCTCGACGCGGGCGCCAAACGAACCCCTACTCGGGGCGGTCGTCTGGTCCGCGGCCGCCCTGTCCATCGGGAGGGGGAGGCGGGCTCTTCAAACGGCAAAAGAGGCGCGCGTCGCTCGAGTGCGGCGCGCACGTGCCCTCTAGAGTGCGATCGCGGAGCGTGACGGAGCAAGGGTCGCCGTTCGTTTTGGACGCGCACGCTGCGTAAGCCTCGGGCGGAAGGTGGGGCGGGTCCGCGGTCGCGGTGACGGACAGCCCGAGGATGGCGGCGAGCGAGAGCGCGGCGAACGGTGCGGTACGAATGGTCATCGAGTCTCCAAGCAGTTCGGGATCACGCGTGGGCGTGACGCTCGTGGACGAAGGCGCGGGCATCCGCGGGTGGAGCGTTCGAGCCTTGCCCGTCGCTCGTCGAGATCGTGCACCGCGCGCGACGATCGGATCACGAAGGGGTGTGAAGATGTGTGTAGGGCGAGCAAATGCGATGGTGGTGTCTCGATGGAGGGCGCGAGCACGGCCTGCCACGGCTGCTCTCAGCGCCCCTCACGCCGCGTGTTCGCCCGTCGAGGAACAATGAAACTGTCTTCGCTCGTACCCCCCTCGATGTTCGTCGCGACCCTCGTCGCGTGTGGCGGACCGCCTGCCAGCGCTCCGGATCGATCGTCTCGCGGCGCCAACGTGTGCGATCCGCAGAGCCACGATCGTCCGTTCGTGGTCGCGTGGAGCGGCACGGAGCTGGCCACCTTCGAGGCCGTCGACTCTACCGACACCGTCTTCGTCCGCTACCGCGGCTGCGATCTCGAGGTCGTCGACACCTGTCGAAGCGAGTCTGCGCGAGGCGAGCACGGCGTCTATTTGCCAGTCGAGTGGAGCCGCGAATCGGTCGACCAGCTGGACGTTCCGAACGAGACCGAGCTCTACGCGAAGCTCCCCCTCGGTGTGCCCGCGTTCGGCGCGCGCGTGAAGGCGGGCGAGTCGTTCCTCGTTCGATACTTGGTCGCCGGAGTACGCCACTCGACCCGCTCCAAGATCCGCCGCGCCGAGATCGCGTCACGGCCCGAATGCAAAGACGTCACTCACTTCGTGTCCTCGTATCAGCTCGGCGCGTTCGTGCTCCGTAGAGCGCGAGCGGCGGGCGGCGACGTCACCCCGTCGGCGGAGCGGGCGGGCGGCGACTTCGACACGTGTCGCAGCACCTACGCGCGGGATCTCTCTCGCTGCCAAGCCCCGATACGCGTCGCCCTTCGTCCGGTCGACGATGAATGAGAGAATGTGTGCATGGTGCATTCTTCGTGTGTCGACAAGCGGTCCAGGGATAGCGCGATGACGCTCGCGGCGGGCGATGGTAAGCCTCGCGGCGCTGCGTGAAGCTGGCCCAAAAAGGGGCGAGTCGCGCACGAAGGAGCCCATGAAACGATCGCCGCTCGTGCTCTTCTCCATGTTCGTCGCGACCCTCGCTGCATGTGGAGGCGTGCCCGCGACGTCGCCGGATCGTGCCTCGGGCCAGAGCGGGCTCATGGCGGGAACCTTCGCGGGCGCGAACGCGTGCAACCCGAAGAGCCACGATCGTCCGTTCGTCGTCGAGTGGGACGGCACCGACATGTCTACCTTCGAGTCCGTCGCTGCCTACGACACCGTGTTCGTGAGCTACCACGGGTGCGATCTCAAGGTGGTCGACAGTTGTCGCAACGACTCGGTGAAGGGCCAGCTCGGCGCCTATCGTCCGGTGGAGTGGACGAGCGGATCGGTGGAGAAAATAGACGTTCGCAACGAGGGCGAGCTCTTCGCGAAGCTGCCCCTCGGCGCCGCCACGCTCGGCTCGCGGGTGAAAGCGGGGGAGTCGTTCGTCATGGAATACTTCGTCGCCGGCGTGCGCACCGCCACCCGCGCTGAAATCCACCGCGGCGAGATCGCATCCCGCCCTGGCTGCAAAGACGTCACGCACTACGTGTACGCCTACAACCTCGGCGCGTTCGCCCTCGGCAGCCACAAGGCGATCGCGGGCAATGCGTCCGTCGGCGCCTTGGGGCTCGGCGCGGGCGGAAGCACCGTATCGGAACGAACTGCAGAAAAAAAAGGGGGCTCGATCAGCGCGTGCAGCAGCGCTTCCGCCCACGAGGTCATCGGTTGCAAGACCCCCATTCGCCTCACCCTCCGCTCGATCGAGGACGGCCAGGGAACGGACGCGGTGGCCGCCGTGGCGCCGGAGACCGCGGACGCGAAGAACCTCGCCGGCAAGATCCAACAGGAGCGGGCCGCCGCGAGCACCGCCGAAGGGCACCTCCGCGCCTCGGACGAGAAGTTCATCGCGCACGATTACGTCGGCGCGCTGGCCGAGCTCGATGCTTACGACCGCCTCGAGCCGGACGCCTCGAAACACTCCACGAACCCCGCGTCGAAGAGCGCATTCTCGCGCGCCGGATCGCTCATGCGGTCGGGCGATTGTGTTGCGGGTCGTGAGCTCTTCAAGAGAGCCTCGGAGAAGATCGGGACGCCGGTCACGATGCTCGATCAAGTCACGTCCGACCAGGTGGTGCACATGTGCATCGGCAATCGCGGCATCACCCCGCCGGAGGAGCTTCGTCGCGCGATGGCGAACCTAGAACGGGGCCACTTCCCGTCCCCGCCCGGCACCCCGACCGACGCCAAGGTCTGCAAGGAGGCTTACGCGACGGTGAAGAGGCTCGAAGGTCAGGTCACACCGCGTGGCGAGGTCGAGCTGATTCGCTTCCCCGACACGGTGTGGGAGCACGCCCCGGCTTGCTTCGCGAACGCGAAGGACTGCGCGACCGGGCTCGCGGTTTACAAAGAGCGGAACCCGCGAAAGAACACGCCCGACGCGCAGGTGAAGAGCGATTTCGAGCGCAAATTTCCGACCTGCGCCGGCAAATAGGGCGCCAACGTCAGGGCTCCCGAGTCAGCTCCAGCGTGACCGGGATGGCATCGACCACGACGCGCGGGATGGTCACGCTGCCATCGGCGTTCGGCGTGATCGTGCCGGTGCGATTGCCATATTTGAAGCGCACCGATTCGCCCGGCATCGGACGAAAGGCGCGCGTTCTTCGGGGGGTCACGTCCACCGTCACCGGCACCGATCCCGTGTAGAGATCACGCTTCGTGGGATAACCCGCCGCCGGTGAGGCCTCCCCCGGCGAGGTGACCACATAGAGCGGAATCGTGAGCTTGTTCGGTTCGTCCACGATGCCGGTCGTGTCCCAGCGCAAGAACCGATTGAACGCGCCGGCGATAGCCCCGCCCCAGCCCGTATCGCCCGCGGTCGCGAGCGCCGCCGCGTAGCCCGACTCGGGGCTGAAGGGCACCATACCGTTGCCCTTGTCGTTGCCGGGATCGTCGTTCACGGTGGAGGCGCTGAACGCGGGAAAAGGCTTCGATCGAACGAGGCGCGCCTTCGCGTCGGAGATGCGACTCCACCCGGCGTCCCACCAGCTCGCGCCCATGAGCGGGTCGGCGGGGCCGTGGGCGCCCTCGTCCCAAATCGCGTAGTGGCCAATCTTCTCGTCCTCGATCGTGGCGTAGTACGTCTTCTTCGTGAGCGCGCTCTCCGTCACGACGGCGCCAAAATGAATCGTAGGGTCGTCTTTTCCGTGTTTGGTAAACAGGAATTGATCGCGCGCTTCGGGCTCGTCGCGGAGGGCACGGGTGAGGTCCATGGTGTCCCACACGCCGCCGAGGTTCGTCTCACGGCTGCCCCAAAGGCCGGCGAGCTGAGTCACGCGCGAGGGGCGGTGGTTCTTCGGGATCACCTGCGCGATCGTGGCCTCCACGCCCGCGAAATGCCTCGCGTGCAACAGGCCAATCGTGAGCGCGCCGGCGCCTCCCATCGAGCCGCCGGACATGAACACACGATCCGGATCCGCCGCCGGATAGGTCTTTTTCAACCAATCCACGAGATGAAGCACGCGCCGCACGGTGTACGGAGGCACCTTGCCGGCGGTGGGCGGGAACACCGTGCCGTCGCCGTAGCCCCACCAGTAGGTGTTGTTCGGATCGTGCGGCTCGATACGAAACGAGGTGGTGCTCGCCGCGCTCGTGTTGGGCGCGCCGCCGAAGCCGTGGAGCGACACGACCACGGGCGCGCGGCTCGCGGCGGTCGGCGCCGTGGGGACGACCACGATCGCGTCGAACGTGCGGCCCATGCGCGAAGGCGAGTCGAGGAAACCGTCCGTGGTTTGGCGCACCAAAAGCCGCGAGTACCCCGTTCCAGGGGTGGTGGTGACGACGACGGGGGCCGGCGGGGCGAACGTGTCTCGCACGTCGATCTTTACGTGCACAGTCTTCGAGACGCCCCCTGGCGCGCGCCCGGTGACGGAGATGTCGTACGCGCCAGACTGGGTAAAATCCGGTCGAAACACGACGCGAGGCTTCGCGTAATCGAACCGCGCGCCAGGAGGTAGACCCTCCACGTCGAAGCGGGTCATGCCGCTCGTGACGAGCGCGATGGTCGCTTCGCTCTCCTCGTCGATCGTGAGCTTCGAGGGCTCCTCGAGGGTGGCGGTCGTTGCTGCCGCGTCCGCGACGGGGAGCACGTGGCCGCCGTCGACGACCGCGGTAGGCAGGGAAGGCACCGGAGCGTCGACGCGGGCAGCATCGGCGGCGTTGTTCGCGCTCGGTCCGCAGGCGACGAGCGCCGAGATCGACCAGACGAGAGCGAGAAGCGCGACGCGCGTGCGACGAGGTATGTGCATAGTGCAATCCATCGGCCGTCCCCCGGAGGTCTTCGCACGGGTCGGTAGAAGCGGCAACCCACGTTCGCGAATCACGTCGCCCTGGGCGCGTCGCGCGCCCGAACGAGGGCCTCGCGCGCCGTCTGCCGAGCCGGCGAACGGTTGCCGGCGAGCCGTTGCCGAGTGGCCAAAATCGCCCGAGAAATACAGGTGAATGCGGGTGGCACGCGCGGTGCTGAAGCACCCTCGCGGACGATTCGGTCCGCCGTGAAAGGACCCCTCGATGCAAAGCCCGCCCCCCGATCCCCGTGACCCCCGCTTCTCCCCCTACGCGCCGCAGCCTTACGGATCGCCGGGTTACGGCGGGCCGATGCAGGGTCAGCCTCAGCAGCAGCCCTACGGCGGTCAGCCTCAGCAGCAGCCCTACGGCGGTCAGCCTCAGCAGCAGCCCTACGCCCAGAGCCCTTTCGCGGCGAACACCATGCAGGGACCGCCCCAAGCGTACGGCGCAGCGCCCGCCCCGGCGGGTTATGGCGCGCCACAACAGGCCTATGGTGCTCCGCAACAGGCGGGACCCTACGGTGGCCCCGCGCCCCAAGCGCCGTCACCATCGCCGAGCTCGTTCCCGCAGATGGGGAGCTTCGGAATGCCGGGAATGGCGAACATGCCGGGACTGGGTGGTGCTGGCGCGGCGCTCTCGAAGATGCCGCAACCGAGCGGGCTCTCGCCTGCGCTCGCGTTCGTTCTCGGTGTCGTCGCGGTCGCGATCGCGCTCGTGTTCGACGTGGTCTTCCTCCACGTTCACATCCCCGGTGTCGGCGCGTACGCGTGGTACCTCACGACCGCATTTTCATTCTTGGCTGCAGGCTACGGCGGCGCAAAATGGACCCGCGCGACGCAGTCGACGGCGATGAGCGCGGTCGCGGTCGCCGGCGTGCTCTACGGCGTCGCCGACCTCGGTCTCGGCCTCGTCCTCGAAGATTTGCCGATGGGGAGCGCGCTCTTCCTCGGGATCCAAGGGCTCGTCATCGCGGTCGTGTGCGGTGGCGCCGGTGTGCGAAAGGGCCTCGCGGCGAAGGCGTGAACGGGCGCGAGGGAGTGGCGTGGCAAATCGCCACGCCACGCGCGCGGCTCGGCGGGAAACTTTACGTGGCGGGCATTTGCTTCGATCGGGTGGTCGCGCAAGACTCCTTCTCCCATGTCGACGACCCGCGCGCTCTCCACGTTCCTCGTCGCCGCTTTTGTCGCGGTCTCCCTCCCTGGTGCCGCCGCCGCCGATACCGCGCCGCCCGCCGCCGCCGCCGCGCTGGTCGAAGTGCCCTCGGCGCTGCTCGCCGGCCTCGCGCGACACTCCGCGAGCTTCGAACAGATGAAGACCCGCGGGGGCTACACCCTCGACGGCAAAATGGAAGAAGTGGACTCCGAAGGAAAAGCTTCGGACACGAAAGAAATCAAGATGCGGGTCACTCCCCGCCGCGGCGCTCCGCTCCCTCTCGTCGAGGTGATTCGTTTCCTCGACAACGGCGAGGACAAGACGGCAGAGGCACGCGACAAGGCTGCCAAGCGAAAGCCGAAGAAGGACAAAAAGGACCTCCATCTGCCGTTTTTGCAGAGCGAGCAGCCGCGCTACACCTTCGCCGTCGTCGAGAAGGATCCTCACGTCGCGAGCCGAGTGAAGGTGAGCTTCGTCCCGAAGGAGCCCGCGGAGGACGCCTTCAAGGGCGCGGCCTGGGTCGACACCGAGAAGGGCGAAGTGCTCAGTATGGGGTTTTCGCTGAGCAAAAATCCCACGTTCATCGACCATGTCGACGTGCGGATCACCTTCGGGCTCAGCACCGCGCTCGGGCGCGCCCCCTCTGAAATCACCTTCGATGGGCGCGGTGGCTTCTTGTTCATCCGCAAGCACTACCGGGGCCGCGCGGTGCTCTCGAATCCACTGCTCGCCTACTGAGATACCGGCTCGAGCTCCGGTCTCTAGCCTAAGCTAGGCGCGAGGCTTCCCGCTTCGTGTGTCGCGTCGTGTACGTCGGCGAGGGGGAGCGTCTCGCTGCGTGGTAGCCTCGAACGAATGGTGAGAATCGCGGTGATAGGTCACGTCGAGCACGTGACCTTGGGAACCGTCGGCGAGGTGCCTTCGGCGGGTGACATCGTGCACATACAGGATGCACGTTTCCTCGCGGGCGGCGGCGGGGGTCTCGCCTTCTCCCAGCTCGCGCGCAGCGACGCGGAGGTTCATCTGTTCTCGGCGGTGGGCACCGACGAAGGCGGCGAGCGCGTCGCGCGTGCGCTTCGAGGCACCGACGCGACGCTGCACTTGGCCGAACGCGACGTTCCCCATCCGCGAGTCGTCGTCATGGTCGACGCGCAAGGGCGGCGCACGATCGTGGTCACCGCGCCTCCGCTCCAGCCGCGCGCGACGGACCCGCTCCCGTGGGACCTGCTCGCGTCGTGCGACGCGGTCTATTTCACGGGCGACGATCCCGCGACTGTCGTTCACGCGCGTCGGGCCAAGGTGCTCGTCGCCACCGCGCGTCGGAGTCCTATCGTCGCGGCGTCGTCCGTCGTGGTCGACGTGCTCGTGGGGAGCGCGTCCGATCCGCGAGAAAATATGCCCTTCACTTCGCTCGCGCCGCAGCCGACGGCGCAAGTCCTCACCAGCGGTTCGCGGCCCACGCGCGTGGTCACCGACGGGGGCTCTATCGAGGTGCCCGCACCTCCCGCGGTCGCCGTGGTGCGCGGGGACTACGGCGCAGGTGACAGCTTCGCCGCTGCGCTCACGTACTTCCTCGCGCGCGGCCTCGACGTTCCTCGGTCTGTCGCGCGGGCAGGCCTCTATGGCGCCGCCGTGCTCGCGCACGCAAGCCCCCTCGATGGGCAGATGCCGCTCACGCTCACGCCCTGAAGCGGACCGTCTGACAAGCCGACGAGCGGTCACCCGCCCGGATCGCCACCCAAAAGCGAGCTCACAAAAGAGCTTCGGCGCCGCACGAATCGAGAGGGGGGAATCTCGATCCGTACGGCGCCTCGCTCACCGAGTCGACATCGTGCGGCTGGGAGGGGGGGGTAGCCGCACGACGCACGCACTCGGACAACGATTCGGCGGCACGCGATCAGGGTGGGGGGGGAAGACCGTCTCGCGCGCCGCCGATATGCTCTATTGCTAGGACCGGGCCAACACGCTCCCCTTGGAGATCAACGTGTTAGCTCGTCGATGACGTGCTGCTTCTTTCACGTTCGCACTGTGCAGTTTCGCGAGTGAACGACGCGAGAGCCCGCCCGCGTGAGTTACCTCGCCACGCGTTCGCGGGGCCAGCGCATCGAGTCCCGTTCGACGTCAGGCGCGCACCGTTCGTCGTCGGGTGGCGAGGTAACTCACCCGAACCGTTCGATTCGTGCGGTTTTCGCAGATCGCGTTCGCCACGCTTCGTTGTTCCGCCTCGGCCTAGAGCACCCGAACCGCTCGGCTTTTCGCAGATCTGCGTCGCCATGTTCGGTTCTCTAGCAGCAGGAGGACTCGTCCCTCGTCAGGGACTTCCAAGGGTCGTCGTCGCGTCTCGCCCGGTCCAACCGTTCGGTGGCCAAGGCCCGGCAACGCACCCGCCGAACGAGGGGGTTCGTCCATGAATGCACGCCGGCGCGCGCTGTTCCGCGGGTCTGATGCGATGGCTGGGCGACCCCTGCGGGAGGAAACCGCGAGCTACGCCATTCGCGAATCGCGCCTCGGCTCGGCGTCGCGTGAGCGAAAAAAAAACAGCGTCGTGCGGACCGGAAGGGGAAAACCTATCCGCACGACGCTGCTCAGCCGAAACCCACGCGCCGCCCAGGGGAGGGGGATGGCGACGTCGTGAGCTCCAGAGACGTTGGCAACACGAGCACCGGTTTGGGGGGGATTGCCGTTTCCCGCGCTGCCGATAACCCTTAATGCGAAACACGGGCCAACGCCGCGCTGATGCGAGTCGGTCGGTTACGGCACTCTCGGAGCGGCGGAGCTTTCACCCTCGCAACGGAGCCTTTCGATCGAGCAAGGTCGAGTCAAAAAACGAGACACCGGTGTCTCCTATTATCCCACCTTGGGCGGGTGCGGTTTCCCGGGTTTTCCAGGCTTTCCGGGTTTTCCGGGTTTGCCCGGCGGTGCCGGCGGCTTCGCGGGAGGCGGGGGCTTCGTCGCGGGGGGCGTCGTCGCCGCGGGCTTCGGCTCGCGCGCGACGGACTTGAAATCGGGGAGCGCGATGAGCTCCTCCACGTTCGGCTGGAGGGCGATCTCGATACGACGATTGGCTTGCCGGCCCTCGTTCGTTCCGTTCGGCGCGACGGGATCGAACTCGGCATGACCCGAAGCGCCGAGCTCGTTCGCGGGGACTCCCTTCGCGACGAGCAGCTTCGTCACCGCCACGCCGCGCGCGGTGGAGAGCTCCCAGTTCGAGGGAAACTCCTTCGTCGCGATCGGGAACGTGTCGGTGTGACCTTCGACCATGAAGCGGCGGCCTTGCACCGTCTTCAGCGCGGCCGCCAAATCGGTGATCGCCTGCACGCCTTCGGGCTTGAGCTCGGTCTTGCCCACGTCGAAGAGCACGTCGTTCTCGAGGAGGAGCACGATCTGACCGTGCCGGACCGCGATCGCGATCTTGCCGGTGTCGGTCATCTTCTTCAGCTTGTTCACGAGGTCGTCGAAGAGCTTCGCGCGGGCCTCGGCGGCGGCTTTCTGTTTCTTGAGCTCCTCGAGCTGGGCGCGGGTCTCTTCGTCCGTCGTCTTTCCCTCGAGCTCCTTGATGCGCGCTTCCAGGTCGGCGCGTGTCTTTTGCTGGGCTTGGTTTTGTGTCTCCAGGTCCTTCGCGTGGGCCTTCGAGCGCTCGGCGTCGGCGAGGGCGGCGTCGTACTGGTTCTTCGGAATGCCGCATCCTGCGACGAGGAGAGACACGGAACACATGAGCAGACCGGTGCGTGCGGCTCGGAAGATCATGGGCGTGAGTCTACGCCCGTTTGCCGACTCCGGCGCTCCACGTGACCGCGCAGCGGAATCGCAGTCGAAGCCGCGAGGATGCGGGCCGATCGGGCGGGCGCCGCTCGGACCTTTGGGCTATAGCAGCGACAATGCGTCGTCTTCTCGGGATCTTGGCCATTCTGTCGTTGCCCATCGTGGTGCCCGCTTGCACCGCCGAGATCACGGTCGATGCCCCCTCGAGCGAGGGGGACGGCGATGGGGAATCGGGCGACTCGACCGACGCCCTCGGAGTGCCGATCACCGAGCCCGACGAGACGGACACCACCTCGAACCGCCCTGCCGCCCCCCTCGACGTGAAGGCGCTCGCCGGCCTCGTCGACGTGCGCGGCGTGGGCGACGCCGCCTGGTCGCGGACCCACCAAAAAGATCCGCTCGCCGCCGAGTACGGCAAGGCCCTCGATCGCTTCGACGCGACCGGGAAGGCCTACCGCGGACATGTAAACTACATCAACTGGGAGACCGTCGTCGGCTCGCGCTGCGAGACGTTCGACAGCGTCTACACCCCGGGAAAATCGTACGCCTTCGTGTCGCGAAAAGAGAACCTCGTCCAGGCGATGGACCGCGGCTTCAACCTGGTCGGCCTCTCCAACAACCACTCCCGCGACTGCACCTCGCCGGACGGCGAGACCATGACCGCGCGCGAGGTCCAAGATCTGGGCGACGACGCGCACGCGTTTCATGGTGTCGGCCTCGATCGCGAGTCGAAGAACGCGGCGAAGGTCGTGACCGTTCGCGCCGGCGGCCGCGACGTGAAGGTGGCCTTCGGGAGCATCTACATCGGCGGCCGTCGTTCGTGCGAGCGCTCCGTCTGCGCGACCGACAAGCGCACCCTCTTCGAGAACCTCCGCGCCGCACGCGCCGATCTCCGCATCGTGGCCATTCACAGCATGAACAACGCGACCCAAGACGAGCTCGTCAACGCTGGGATCGAGTTCGTGAAGGTCTACGGAGGGGACGTGGTCTTCGGGAGCGGCCCTCACGTGTGGAAGCCGGTGCGCGTGGTGCGCAAGCCCGACGGCAAGGCCGGCGTGGTGTTCGAGAGCCTCGGAAACTTCATTCATCCGAACCTCGCCGCGCAGCAGAAGAACTACATCGGCCGCGCGCTCTACGACGAGTCCACGCTCACCCTCGCGCAGGTCCAGATCCTCCCCATTCACAACACCGGCAGCGACGTGAAGGCCTCGTCGGCCTCGCTCTCCAGCCTCGACATGAACTTGAAGCTCGCCACGTCCGAAAAGGGCGGCTTCGCGAACGTGAAGAAGTAGGCACTCCAGCTCCCGATGGCGATCGCGTTCGTTCGGTAAACATCCAGTCCCGCGGTTCGCTCACGATGGGCCACGAGGCGACGTGCGGGCGGGCCGTTCGAATGTGGCGCTCACGGAAACATCCTCGCGAGGGGGTTGTCCGAGCCAGACCATGAAGACTCGTGCGATCCTGCTCGTCCTCGCTGCTCTGCCGGTCGCCATCGCGAGCTGCGCGTCACCGGGAACGAACCCCGCACCACCGCACGCGCCGTCGCCGTCGCCAGCCAAAAAGACGAGCGAGCCGAGCCTCTCCGCTTCGCCGGCACACAAGGCCAAAGGCCTCGCCCCGCGTCCGCCTCCGCCTGCGATCTCGGCGCCGATGACGGGGGAGCCCGAGGCCGCCACGCTCTCCGAAGCGCGCCTCGTCCCTTCGAGCTGCAACGACTTTCAAGGAAGGCGCAAAGCGGTCGTCGACGCGCGAGTCAAGGCGATGCGGGCGAGGATGGCCGAGTCGTACAAGACTTGGCACGACGCGCAGCCGAGCTGCTGGGAAGAGAACCGGCGCGAGGCCGAGGTGCTCAAGATGCTCCAAAACGGCGAGAGCGACTGCTACGGGTATGGGCACGGTGGGATAATGGGCCTCGGACTCTCGGCGAGCGGCTCCGGCTCCGGCAGCATCGGTGGCGGCGCCTCCCATTCGATTCGCATGGGCGGTTCCGTAGGGCCGCGCGCCCCGACGGCGGCGACGAGCTACTCGCACACGAACAACCAAGTCGCGTCCGTCGACGAAGCCGACATCGTCAAGACGGACGGCAAATATGTGTATTTTGCAATGAACGGCGCGCTCCGGATCGCGGAGGCGATGAACCCGCGCATGATCTCGGTGACCAAGCTCGCGGGGAGCGTGAGGGAGCTCTTCGTCGAGGGCAATCGTGCGGTCGTGTACGTGGCCACGCGCGAGCCACGAAAGCCGTGCACGTATGGCTACGACTGCGTGTTCGCCGGCGACGGAACGGGCACCAAGGTGGTCGTCCTCGACCTGGAGGATCGCGCCCACCCCCGCGTGACCCGCGAGGTCGCGTTCACCGGGTCGCTCATGTCCGCGCGACGGGTAGGGAACGTGGTCCACACCGTCGTCGCCGACGGCGACAGCGAGGGCCCCGCCTTCGAGAGCTGGCCCGCGGGGCTCGCCACGTGCGGCACACCGGAGGCCACCGTTCGCAAGAAGTTCGACAAGCTCACTGCGGAAAACGAAGCCAAAATCCGCACCACCACTCAGTTTCCCACCATGCGCGACGGCGCGACGACGACCTCGCTCTGCGGCGCTCTTTTGCGGACCAAGATCGACGACGGCCAATCGTTCACCACCGTCGCGTCGTTCGATCTCACGAAAGACCTCGAGGCGGTCACCACCGTCACGCTGGAGAGCCGGCCCGGCGCCGTGTTCGCGTCCGAGCGTGGGCTCTATATGTCTGTCGCCCACCAAAAGACGGTCGCTGCCAAGGCCGGCCGCGGATCTTGGTACTCGTTTTATTCGAGTGTGGACGAGGCGAGCGAGATTCACCAATTCAGCATCGGCGAGCGCGCGAGCGACACGAAATACCTGGGGAGCGGCGTCGTGCCCGGCCACGTGCTTAATCAATTCGCGATGGACGAGTGGTACGGCTACCTTCGCGTTGCGACGACGAAGGGCCGAGTCCCCGATCCGCGGGTCGAGAGCGTCGTATCCATTCTTGCCCCGAGCGCGCTCGGAAATCTCGTGCGTGTCGGGGGGGTCGACCACATCGCGCCAGGGGAAGACATTCGCTCCGTGCGCTTCGACGACGACCGCGGCTACGTCGTGACCTTCAAAAAGACCGATCCGCTCTTCGTCCTCGACCTCGACGCTCCCGATCGCCCACGCATCCTCGGCGAGCTGAAAATCCCCGGGTTTTCCACGTACATGCACCGCATCGATCGCGACCACCTCATGTCGATCGGGTTCGACGCGAACGACCACGGCGACTTCGCGTTTTTCGACGGCGTGATCCTCCAGCTCTTCGACGTGAAGGATCCGACGAAGCCAACGCTGCTCCACAAGGAGAAAATCGGCACGCGCGGATCGAGCTCCGAAGCGGCGACGAACCACCTCGCGTTCAACTACTTCGCCGACAAGGGCTTGCTCGCGGTGCCGATGACGGTGTGCAGCGGTGGGAGCGACGGCGTGGCGGGGAGCGAGGTCTCGTTCAGCGGCCTCTATGTTTACGACGTGGATCTCGAGAAGGGATTCCAGCGCCTCGGGGGGATCGATCACGCCGCGAGCGGCGCGAACAAGGCCTCTTGCCGAACGTGGTGGTCGAACGCGAATTCAGCCGTAAAGCGCAGCATCTTCCTCGACGATCTCGTCTATTCGATCTCGGGTGACGCCGCCAAAGTGCAGCGCATGGGGCACTTCGGAACCAACGTCGCCAGCCTCTCGCTCTTGGAGTAATCCCGGCCGCGGGCGATCGTGGCGAAGGTCGGAGCGGTCACGCGGCTGCTACGCTGGAGGCATGTCCCACGACCTCCTCGTTCGCCGCATCGAGATCCTCGAGTCCCGCCAGAAGAAGCTCGTGCTCGGCTTGCTCGCCGCGTTCGCGCTCGGCGCGTGCGGCGGCGTGACGAGCCACTACGAGGCCTGTTTCTCGCGTTCGTTCGCGGTCGAGAAGGAGAGCGGCGGCGCCGTGCTCGCCCGGCTCGCAGAAGATCCTGCCAAGGGAGGGCTCCTCGAGGTGACGGACAACGAGGGCAAGGTCCGTGTCGTCATCGACGCGAACGGCGTTCGCACGTTGGATGCGCAGGGGAAAGAGAAGTGGGCTTCTCCCAAGTGATCGTCAGGTGCGACGGCCTTCCGAGTCGCGCCCCTTCGTGCGAGAGTGCGTGGGAAATATGGCTTCCCGCGGCACCCGTCTGTTCGTCACGGCTCTCGTCCTCGGCACGCTCGCGATCGCTTGCACCGATCTTCGCGACGACGGGTTCACCGGCCAAATCACCCATCGCTGCGCCACACCGAAGGGCTGCGACGAGGCCCTGACCGACGCAAAAGCGCGCCTCGCCAAGTGCGCCGATCCCGCGTCCGGTGAGTGCCTCTCGGTGAAAGAGGACGTCGCGTCCGTCGAGCGCCTGAACAAGCGCCACCTCGACGAGGCCGCCGCTCGCGCCGCCTCCGCCAAGCAGGCCGACGAGGCGATGGCCAAAGCGCGCGCCGCGGACGACGCCATCAAGTCGAACCAGAAGACGCTCGAAGAGGTGACCACCGGCCACTCGGCCGATTTGCACACCGCCCTCGCCGACTGCCGCGCCACCGCCGACATGGCCAAGTGCGACAACGGCAGCCCCACGCCTAGCGAAAAGGCCGAGTGCCTCACGAACTGCCAACAGTTCGGCGCGCAGCGCTCGGAAGACCTGTTTCGCCTCATGCTTCGCGCCTGCACCGAAACGGCGGAGGCCGATCCGAAGCACACGAACTGCCTCGTCGACGGCCGCGTCTGGTCCCCCCGCACCCGCGCCGACGAGTGCTCCAAGAAGTGCGCCTCCCTCGCCGCGAAGCTCCACACGTGGGCCAGCGCGAAGGTGAAATGCTGCGACGGCGCGCCCGCGCCCAAGTGCCGAAACGCGGAGCTTCGAACCGACTGCTGCGAAGGCCACAAGGGCATCTGCCCCGAGCCGAAGCCCCAAGATCCCTGAGCTTCGCGACGCCCCGGAAAAGCGCGTCGTGTGGTCGCGCGAGCGCGTTGCAAACACGTATTCAGGTGTGGGCATGTCCCACTCGCGACGAGAGGGATCGCCGGCTCAAGGGCTGGATCGCGGGGACCCCGCGATCGCGTGGATCCGGCTTATTTTCCAGCGTTTGGTGATGTTAGGTCTGCTGAGAGGGGCGGCCCGGTTCGTGCACCGAGACCTGTCGCCCTCCATGTCTTCTCCCCCCGTCCTTTCCGTTTCCCGCCGCCAGGTCCGTCCGGTGACTGCCTCCGAAGCGGTGACCCTCCGGATCGATCGTGACGAGCTCCGCGCTGCGGGTCGGCGCGCCCACTCGGCTGGCAAGCTGAGCGACGAGCAGCTCGCGCGGATCGAGGCCTTGTGCGAAGGCGAGCCCGCTCCCTCCGGGAAGCCCACCGTCGATCTCGCGGATGGCTCCATCTCGTCCGAGCTCGATCTCGACAGCGTCGAGGTGGAGTGGGTCAACGTCCCGTTTCCGCAAGGAGGGCTCGTCTCGTCGCCTCCTCCTCCTATGCCGCGCGTGGGCGAGATCTCGGCAGAGTGGCTCTCGGATTCGCTCGTCATCGAGGGCGAAGCTTCGGGCGCGTTCCTCTCGGACTCGGTGGTCGTCGAAGGCGATCGGTCGGTCCAGTGGCTCGGCGATTCGGCCGTGATCGAAGCTGAGCAGTCAGCGCAGTGGCTCGGCGATTCGCAGATCCTCGAGGGCGAAGACTCGGCGGTGTTTCTCGGCGACTCTGCCGTCATCGAGCAAGTCGAGGCGCCCGTTCTCGTGTCCGCGCGCGCCGCGCTCGAGAGCTTCGTGCCGCACGAGGAGTGGCCCCCTTCTTCCGTGCCCGCGTCCGACGAAGCGCCCTCGCTCCCGCGCGCGCACCTCACGCCGGCACCCGCTCCCTACAACGACGACAGCGCCGCGCCCGCGCCCGCGCAGTGGGACTGGGCATCGAGGCAACCTTCGTCGGATTGGGCTCCCGCTCCGTCGTCGGATTGGGCCCCCGCTGCGAATCAGGATTACCGCGCGAGCCACGGCCGCATGGAAGCGGCTCGCTACCCGGGCGACGACGGCGCCGCCGAAGAGGACGCGTGCGTCACGAACCAGCCCGAAGGTTGGGCGCACGTGGGCACCTCCGTGGTGGGTCGAGTGGAATCTCCGTGGTCGGACGATAAGGCCATTACGCTGCCCCCTCCGCGCGCGCACGCCGCGCTGCCCCTCGTGCCCACTCCGCCCGCTCCGTCGCCGCGCGCGATGCTCGCCGCGGAGCGCTTCGATCGGGTTGACCCGGCGCCGATGCGCATCCCGTCGCGCCACGGTCTGCCCACGCGCAACGGGACGTTGCTCTCCGCGCAGCCGAGCGCGGCGAGCGTTTCGTCCGGGTTCGCGCCGCTGCACGCTGGCACCAAGCTCCGGAAGCCGCTCGTCGCCGGCGACGCGTCGGCGGTGCTCGCGGGCCAACCCGCGGCCGATCCCAACTCGATCACCGCAAAATATCCCTGGCTCGGGCCCGTGCTCTTCGCGGCGGCGCTCATCCTCGGGCTCATCGGTGAGTGGATGATCTCGTCCGCTCCTGCGGCTCCTCCGGTCGCGGCGGCGGTGCCAAAAGCGGAGACGGCGCAGGTGGTGCAACCCTCGTCGCTCTCGACCCCGTCCATCACGCTCGTCGCCGCGCCGGCCAACGTGCGCTGAATCATGCGCGCGCCGCGCCATACCCGCTGGGTGGCGCGCCTGATCTTCGTGCGTCGTACGACT
Organism: Myxococcales bacterium; assembly: GCA_013297655.1. Taxonomy (GTDB): domain Bacteria; phylum Myxococcota_A; class Polyangia; order Polyangiales; family Polyangiaceae; genus JAAFHV01. Next base: position 108,151 of record JAAFHV010000002.1, read on the forward strand.
ACGGCGTGAGCAACACGTGGTCGAACCCGACGATCGATCTCGAGTTGCCTGAATTTGCCAAGACTCCGACCATGAAGCCGTCCGCCCCCGAGAGGTCGATGCTCACCCTCGCGACGCCGACCGCCACGCCCGCGGGGGAGATGTCGAGCTCGTAGGAGGTGGGGAGGCTGGCGATGGCGCCGGCGACGGCACCACCTTTATCGACTTCGAGTGCGCCACCCCGCGCGCGAACCGAGACGAAGCCCGTGGTCTGCCCTGGGGTCGAGATGCGAATGATCTCGATCGCGCTCGCCGTCTGCACGTTCATCACACGAACCCTCAAGCGGAAGGCATCGCTGCTCTTCGGGACGGACCACCACCACGTCTCCGCTGCGCTCGCGACCGAAACCGTGAGCGCTCCGTTCTTCACGAGCACCGCCGGGCTACCAGACAGCGTCGGCGACAGCACCATCGGATTGCCGCTCTCGAAATACGCGAGACGGTCGTCGTCGAAGTCCGCGCACCGTGACGCCGTCGCGTGGGCGCTGCAAAAGCGCGGCGTGGCGGCGTCGACCCCGCTCGACGCGTCTTCGGTGGGGGAAATGCCGCCGTCCGAAGGCGGAAGGGCCCCGTCCTGGAAGGGAGGGCTCGTCGTCGCCGCGTCGGCCGGCGCTCCCCCTTCGACCTCGCCACCCACCGTTCCGAACGTGGTGCACGCCCCTACGAAGGCGAGAGGGAAGAGAGCGAGCACCCGCGCGGCGATCATATCCACGAGACTAGAGCGCCGAACCGCTTAGTGACCGAGGATTTTCGCCGAGTTGCGAGCCGTGCGAGGCGCGACGACGACGGTACAGGGCCGCAAGTCCCTGACGAGGGACGAGTCCTACTGCTGCTAGCCGAGGAGGAGCAACGAAGCACGGCGACGCAAATCGGCGAAAAGCCGACCGAATGAAGCGGTTCGGTGCTCTAGCTCTCGTCCGCGCACCCGCACGGGACGTGATGAATGCAATAGACAGTTAATGGTCAGAGACGTTTTCTCGACCCGGCAGGCGTGGCTGCTACGGTGCGCTCATGGCACTTCACCTTTGCGCTTCTTGTTCCCGCCACGTCAAAACCGCAGAAGCGGCCTGTCCGTTCTGCGGAGCTACGGCGTTCGCGCCCGTGCCGCGACCCAAATCGCGAGCCACTCGCGCGGCGATGGTCTTCGGGAGCGCGGTGATGGTGAGCGCGGCCGTCGCGTGCAGCGACGACGTTTCTCCGGCCGCCCTCTATGGTTCTTTCCCCTCCGACGCGGGTACCCAACAGGACGACGCCTCGGCCGTCGCGCTCTACGGGGTCCCCTCCGACGGCGCGATCCCCCCCACGGACGCCGCCGCCGATGACGCCGCCGACGCGGGCCAAGACACCTCGCCGGTCGCGCTCTACGGTGCCGTCCCGGCCGACGCCGCGAGCGACTGATCACGATCCCGCGCGCTGGGCTGCATCTTCGCACGCGACGGCGGTGGTGCTCGTGAACGCGCGAGCGACGGGATCCACGGGCCGCTCGCCGTCGCGTGTAAGCTCGTAGCGCGTGCTCTCCGCGATTCGTGCAGGATACACCAAACGAAGCCTCGGTGCGTTGGCGAGCCTCGTCGCGCTCTACGCGCTGGTGGTCCTCGTTTGGCCCGATCTCTTCGATTTTTCGGCTGAAGATCCCTTGTTTTGCGCGCTCTGGCTCATCATGAGCGCGCTCCTCTGTTTTCGCGTCGAGCCCTCGCGCGACCTGCTCCTCGCGATCGTCGCGCTCGGCGGCGGCCTCACGATCGAGGCCTGGGGCACGGTCACCAATCTCTGGACGTACGACACCGCCGAGCGCCCCCCGCTCTGGATCGTGCCCGCGTGGCCGGTCGCGACCCTCGCGATCGATCGTCTCGGCCGTCTCGTCGCTCCGCGCATCCCGAGCCAGCTCGCGCGCGGCACGCGCCCCGTCCTCCTCGTGTTCGTCGTGTGGATGATCGTCTTCGCGCGGCCCACCTGGTCCATGCCGGCCACGTGGGGCGTCGTGGTCTTCATGCTGCTCGTGGTGGCGACCACGCGCGAGCCACGGGAAGACATGGCGCTCTTCGTCGCCGGCGCCGGCCTCGGGATCTTCCTCGAGTACTGGGGCACGAGCCGCGCGTGTTGGACCTACTACGACAAGGCCATTCCACCCCCCGTCGCCGCCTTCGCCCACGGCTTCGCGAGCGTCGCGTTCCAGCGAGGGGCGCGCGTCATCGAGCAAATTCGGCAGAGAAGAATAGCCGCAGCGACACGACGAGTCCCCCCCGGCCCCGTACACCCGCCCCCCGCCGCCCCCTCCGCGCGCCTGACCCTCAAATCCCCTTCGCGCTCGTGAACACGATCCACGCGCCGACGATGGATGCGAAATACACGAGTCCCGCGAGCGTGATCGCGCGCGACCGTACGAGCTCCGGTCTCGTGTTTCCCAGGGTGGCCGCATAAAGCACGAGGCCGATCGGCCCCACGCCCGCTCCGTCGCGACGGGCGTACGCCGCTATCCGCACGACGTGCTCGAGCACCGGGAAGAAGGGCAGGAAGAGCAGCGTCTCCACGAGCGACACGACGAGCCATGGAGGACCACCGAGAGGTCGCGCTCCGAAAGCGGCCTCGTGCACCGCGCGCACCTTCGGATCGGCGTTCACTCCGAGCGTGACGAGCAAGAGCACGAGCGCGACCACCCGCGCGACGAGGCGCAGATCGGGCTGCGGTGGCCGCTCCCCCCGCGCGAGGCGCCGGAGCCGCGTGTGCGCGAGCGCGCCGATGCCCACGAAGAACGTGCCCATTCCGAGCAGAATTCGTGGATAGAACACGCGGTTCGCCGCGGCCTCGCGCGCGGCACCGTCACCGGTCTCTCCGGGTCGCGAGAAGCTCGGCACCTCGGGGAGGACGCGAACCGGGAGCGTAGCGCCGAGGGGCAACGGGGCGGCCTCGCGCGCCACGTTCCAGCGGTACGTGACCCCGTCGAGGTCGTACGCGTAGTGCGTATACCGGCTCGTCTCCGCCGAGGTCACGATCGCGTTCACGCGAATCCCATGATCCGCGAGCGCGTCGAGGCGACGGGCCTGTCGCTCGAACAAGAGGAAGAAGAGCGCCGGCACCACGAAGGCGAGCGCGAACGCGACGAACCGCGCGCGAACGAGGCCGGTGCGTTGCCGCGCGACGAGCTCGATCGCCGCGGCGTCGGGAGGCATCTGCGCGGGCTCACGGTACAGCGCGAGGCCCGAAGTTTACGGCGAGCCGAGGAATTGGCACGAAGAGAAGAGCGCGTCCGTCGCCGCGGTCGCACACATTTTCGGGCTCGTCCTTGCCGCCGGCAAAACATACCCTAAGGTATGTTTTTGAAAGGGACGAACCATGGCGCTCTTCTCCTCGGCGGCGGCGATCCTCACGGCAGGCTCGCTCGTGGCCATCTCCGGATTGCATGTGTACTGGTGCCTCGGAGGGGTCTTTCCCGCGAAAAAGCGCGAGGATCTCGGCCCGACGGTGGTGGGTGGCCCACGTGGAATGAAGATGCCGTCCGCTCCGATCACAGTGCTCGTCGCGGGGCTCTTCTTGGGCGCAGGGATCGTGCCCCTCGTCGCGAGCGGCGTCGTGCCCTTCGCGGCCCCAGCCGCGCTGGTGAAAGTAGCGACTCTCGGCATGGCGGGGGTGTTCCTCGCGCGTGGTCTCTATGGCTACGTCGATCGAAAGCTGCGCCCGGAGACGGTGGGTACCCCGTTCGAGATGCTCAATCGTCGGGTGTACTCGCCGCTGTGCCTCGCGCTCGCGGTCCTCACCGTCGCGTCCCTTTCTGCCTAATCGGCGCGTATCGACGCTACGCTGGCCTTCGTGAAGCGTTCGCCCGAGCCGTGGCTCTCCGAGGGATTCGCCCTTTTGCGTACGAGCGGTGAAGAGGCGCTCACGGTGGACCGGCTGTGCCGCGCGCTAGGGAAAACGAAGGGCAGCTTCTATCACCACTTCGCGAGCGTGGAGGCTTACGCCGACGCCCTCCTCGCGCGGTGGGAGGCCGACGGCACCCAGATGCCAATCGACGTCTCGCGGAAGAAGGTATCCCCGAGCGAGCGCGCGAAGACCCTCGACGAGGTCGTGCGCGGCCTCGATCACGCCGTCGATCAGGCGATCCGTCGCTGGGCGACGCGTGATGCACGCGCGCGGGAGGTGCTCGCGCGGGTCGACGCGCGCCGCATCGCCTACATCGAAGAGATCCACCGCGCCGCTGGGCACGCCTCGCCGAAGACGCTCGCGATGCTCGAGTACTGCGCGCTCCTCGGCGCACAGCAGCTCTTCGCCGATCTCGCGTCGCCGCCTGCACGCGAGGTGGAGCGTGCCCTCCGTCGCGCCGTACGTGCGCTCGTCGCCTCGAGCTCCGCGGCGACGCGCGGTTGATCGGCGCCGCGGGACGAGACTGAGTGCGGCAACGCGCTCAGCTCGGGGAGGCACCCTCGAACACGACGAGCTCGTCGACGACGACGAAGCCGAGCTTCTTCGCGAGCCGGAACGAGGGCGGATTGTCCGCGAGTGACTGCCAAACAGGCCGCTTTCCGCGCGCGTGGAAATGGCGAATCACGTGGCAGGCGCACGCCGCCGCGAGCCCGCGACCTCGATGCGCCTCGACCGTGTCGATCGACACGTCCCAGAGCGACTCGGTGATAGCTCCTGCGTAACAGAACGACGCGGGCTCGCCATTCACCCACGCGGCGGCGATCTCGCGGTCTTCGTCCAGAGCAGCGAGGAGCTCGTCGCGGAGGTCACTCGGGATCGCGGCTTCGCGCACGGCGCGCTCGCCGATCCACGCGACGAGCGCGCCGCAAGGCGGGAGGGAAGCGAGGCTCGGGAGGGTGTGAACCAGGATCTTTTTGCGGGTGAGGTGAGGGACGACGGCCGCCACGATCGCTTCGTGCTCTGGCGCGACGATCACGCTCTCGGCTTCGCGAACGGAAGCGACCAGCACGTCGCGCGCAGGAGGGCGCACCACGAACAGCGTGCCGTGCCCGTCGTCCACCGTCGCCTCGCCAGCATCGCGGCCTTCGAGGAGGCACGAGCGAGCCTCCACCCACCGCGGCGCGAGGGTGCTCGCGAGCAGAAGCTCCCGTGTGTCTTCCATGCCCTCCACGATGCCTCAGGGGGTCGGGTGCGTCGAGCCCGTTCGCCACTATGGCGCGACACGGATGGCGTACCTATGCGAATCGAGGGTTTACCTCTCGCGCGCGTGGCCGGCGGGCAGCGAGGGAGGTAGGCTCGTGAGCCATGAACCTGCTCCCTCGGCTGCTCTTGGGTGTGCTCGTGGTGGGTTGCGCGAAGCCCGCCGATGCCCCGGTCGACCTCAAGGGGCCCGCGTCTGGCACGACGATCGCGCCGTCCGTGGACGCGAAAGACGCGAAGGACACGAAAGACGCGGGTTCCGTCGCGCTCGCGCTCGCGATCGAGCCCGCATCGGAAGAGCCGCCTTACGAGGGTCGCGTCGGCGCGGCGCCTTTCGTCTCGCGCTGTACGGGAGTGTCGCTCGTCATGGTCTCCGCGAAGCCAGACAAATACGCGGTCGACGTGGTGCTCGAGCTCCGGAACGACGGCCCCGCTCCGCTCGATCTGATGACCACCGACGACGGCTCGTGCCACGACATGCGTAACCCCGCTGTCACGTTCGACCTCACGCCGAACCAGCGCTCGATCCAGGCTCGCTGTGGAAACGTGAACGGCCTCACCGCGAACGACTTCGTCTCCCTCGCTCCCGGCATGCACCACAAGCTCGAGTGGATCCACGGGCCCACCCCCGCGAAGCGCGGTCGCTACACCATCCGCGCCACCTACGAGAACGATCCGAACGCCGAGATCCTTCGCGGGCTCGCGGCGGCGCCGGAACCTGCGCTCGTGAAGCGCGCGCGGGCCACGGTCGCCTGCAGGGTCGTGAGCAACAGCCTCACGTTCGATTGGAAATAACGGTTCGTGGCGTCGCTCGGTCCTTCGGACCTCCCTCCCCACGGTCCATCGTGCCCCCCGTGCGAGCTTCGCTCTCCCGGTTGGCACGAACGGTTCGTGGCGTCAGTCGGTCCTTCGGACCTCCCTCCCCACGGTCCATCGTGCCCCCCGTGCGAGCTTCGCTCTCCCGGCTGGCACGGTTGGTTCGTCACTTCTTGCCGCCGCCCCACGTGCTGTGGCCCATGCAGAGGCCGTCGGCGTACGCGATCCGGTGGGCTTCTTCGGGGCCG
>JAAFHV010000020.1:0-4768 GCA_013297655.1 Myxococcales bacterium
CTTCCGATCTGAGCCACCGACCGGCTGCTGGAGGTACGAGAGCTCGAGGCTGGAGGCGCGCACGCTGAGCTCGGCCCACGCGCGAGCGCCGCGTTTGGTGGTCGAGATCCCGGCGCCGCCGAGGCCGAGGAAGCCCTCGCTCCCGGGCCAGAGCTTCTCTTTTTTGGTGCTCCGCGCGGCGACGAAGTCGTTCATCCCGGTGTGCACCCCCTCTTGGATGTACGACTTCCAGGGCTTGCCCACTTGCACGTAGCCACGACCACCATCGCCGAAACGAGCCTGAAAACCGCGCCGAATCGTCGCGGTCTCGAGGTCGGCGGCGGTGTGCGAGTCCCCGAAGTGGACCACGCGCACGTCTTCGGTCGCGGTGCCCTCTTCGAGCTTTTGAAACGCCTCGTAGAGGGGCTTGAGCGCCTGCGGTCGATCGAGCGCGCCGACGACGGCGACCGGCTCGACCTTCGTGACGATGTCGACCGGCGGAGGCGCGCCGCCCTCGTGGGAGCCGAACGAGAGCGCGGTGTCGTCCTTCGCGGTGACGCTGGGCTGCTTCGCGCTCGCGACCGCGTCGTTGCACGCCGCACACCCGAGGGCGAGGGCAACGAGGGAGAGGGCTCCGAGGACGAGGGTACGACGCACGCGCTTCACGACTCCCTCATCCTGTCACGCCAAGGTTCGACGCCCAAGTTTTCTTCCCGCCGCTGGGCGGACGAGGAACCTCTGCGCGACCGGTTTCTGCAGACGTGAGGCGGTGCGCTGTCGCGATCGCGGCCCCCCACTCTCCGCATCGAGCCTCGTGGTCGGCGACCCGAAGACAACCGTGATGCGCTTCATGTGCGGCGGCCGCGCGACACGCGCCTCACGATGCGGTGCGACCCCACGAGACCGCAAAGCTATACCTATCGAGATGGTGGACCAGAAGATGCTCTCTAGACAATTGCCTATGAGCGCCGACCTCTCCGCCGAGCCGATGGACGCGAGCGAGCTTCGAGCCGACCTGCCCGACGACCCCCTCGGTCCGGACCAAATTTGGCTTCGTTTCCCTCATTTGCCGTTCCCGAAGCCGCCGCTTTTGCCCTCGTTCGCGCGCGAGCAGCCGACGGTCCGGATGACCACGCTTCTCACGTCGTTCGACCTCGAAGACTGAGCCGGCAAGCACAGCGACCAGGGAGGTGGCATCCCGAGTGACCAGCCCTGCCCTCGATGTTCAGCCTTGTTTCTGTGGGAACGCGCGCTCGAGCAGCTTCACCGCGCGCGCCAATTCGGCCTCGTCGAGCTGCGCGAAGCCGAGGCGCAAGAACGGCTTCGTCTTGCCGTCGAACGCGAACGTGCGTGACGACTGGAGCGAGAGCCCGAGGTCGTAGGCGCGGTCGACGATCGCGTCGACGTCGACTGCGGGATCGACCGTCGCGTGGATGCTCGTGCCTCCGCTCGGGACGCGGAACACGAGGCGCCCGCCGAACGTCTTCCGCAGGAGCGCGACGAGACAGTCGCGACGTGCAAGATACACCTTTCGTGCGCGCCGCACGTGGCGCCCCGCCTCGCCGTCCTCCAAGAGCTCCGCGACGGCGCGCTCGACGACGTGGTTTCCTTCGCGATCGGTCGAGTAGCGGAACGCCGCGAGCCGCTGCACCACCGAGCGCGGGGCGGCGACATAGCCGATGCGAAGCCCCGGCGAGAGCACCTTCGATAGCGTGCCCACGTACACCACGTTGCCGCCAGGATCGGCGCTCGCGAGGGGCAGGATCGGGCGACCCTCGTAGTGAAACTCGTGGTCGTAGTCGTCCTCCAGCACGAGCCACCGGCCCTTACGCGCCAGATCGAGGAGCGCGAGCCTGCGCGGCGCAGAGAGCGTGACGGTGGTGGGGCATTGGTGATGCGGGGTGAGGAGCACGCCGGCGAGGCTTCGCCGCTGGGCGAGGCGCTCGAGCGCGCGCACGTCGAGGCCGTGCTCGTCGACGGGGACGGGGGCGAGCTCGAGGCCGGCGCGACGGAGCGCCTCCCACCCGGGCCGGTATCCGAGGGCCTCCACCGCGACGCAGGACCCGCGCGGCAAGAGCCCCCGCGCGACCAGATCGATCGCCATCTGGCTGCCGGACGTGACCAGGATCTCGTCCTCGCTGCGCGGCACTCCGCGCGTGTCGGCGAGCAGCTTCGCGAGCTCTCTCCGGAGCCGGAGGTCCCCGAGCGCGCTCCCGTAACGAAGGGTCGAACGATCGCGGAGAGCGCGCTTCAAGGCTCTCGCGAGGAGGGCGGTGTCGACCAGCCTCACGTCCGGAATGCCGCCGAAGAACGAGAGCGCACGCGGCGGGCGGACCGCGAGCGTAGGCTCGTCCGCCACGTCGTACCCGGGGCGCTCGGCCGACGCGTCTTTCACCGCGTCGCGGCGCTTTCGCTCCGGGAGCGCCTCCGACACGAACGTGCCGCGCGCGGGCGACGTCACGATCCACCCTTCGCCCTCGAGCTCTCGCAGCGCCGAGAGCACCGTGTTTCGGTGCACCCCGAGGGCCGCCGCGAGCGGGCGACTCCCCGGGAGCACCTGCCCCGGGCGCAAGCGCCCGCGACGAATCTCCCCGACGACGCTCCGCCGTACGCGTGACACCAAACCCTCGCGCGCCGTCTCGGCTTCGGCGAGGGCCAACGTCGGGGTGCTCGCGCGGCTCGACTGGTCCATCCGTTCTCTCCGTTTACGATAGGAATGTTGGACCATCGCGACGCTCCCGTCGAGGCGCGCGGCGAACATCGGGGCCACTCGACGAGCCGAAACGCGGGCGGAAGACGCGCGAGGGGCGATCTCCCCCTCTCGCGGGGCCAAGAAGGGTCGCAACGGGGTGCGTGACTGGTCTACGTAGTTTGTCGGTTCTGGTACTCACGAGCGGACCAGCGCGCGGGCACAGTGAGCGCATGAGGAAGGCCACATACTTCGCGATGTCGGAGGCCGAGGCGCTCGCGCTCGTCGACCGTGCTGCCACGATGCACCTCGCGTCGACCGGGGACGAGGGGCAGCCGATTTTGCGCGCGCTCCACGTCGTGCACATCGACGGTGCGCTCTACTTCCACGCCGCCCCGGTGGGAGAGAAGACCGAAGCGCTCGGCAAAGCGGCGGTGCTCTCGTACGAGGAAGACGTCGCGCGGGTACCGAGCACCTTCCTCGATCCGGAGCGCGCGTGCCCGGCGACCACGCTCTACCGCGCGGTGCAGATCGAGGGTGTGCTCGAGGCCTGCCACGACCCCCACGAGAAGACGCGCGTGCTCGCGGCGTTGATGGCGAAGCTGCAGCCCGAGGACGGGTACGTACCCCTCGATCCTACGAGCCCGCTCTACGAAAAGGCGATCGCGGGCATCGCCGTGGTGAAGCTCGTCGTGTCACGTATCACTGGGAAAAAGAAGCTCGGACAGAACCGCACGCCGGGCGAACGACAGAAGCTCGTGGAGGGCTTCTTCGGTCGCGGACATGCGGGGGACTACGCGGCGGCGGAGGCGGTGATCGCGGCGAACCCGAAGGATCCGCTGCCGGCGAGGCTCCTCGCGAGAGACGGAACACGCCTGCTGGCGCACCTCGAGGAGCGCCACCTCGACGAAGCGGCGCGCTTGCTCGAGGGCGCGTACTGGCTCGAGGGCATGACGCGGGAGCGCGTGAAAGAGGCGTTCCGCAGGTCGTTCGTGACGGTGGGCGCGATCGACCACGAGGGGAAGCTCCTCGCCGCGGCGAGGGCTACGAGCGACGGGCGCGTCGCGTGGATCTTCGACGTCATCGTGGCGCCCGAGGCGCGCGGGCGCGGGCTCGCGAAGGGCATGATCGAGCTCCTCCTCGGGCACCCCGCGGTGGGCGACGCGATGGTGGTCCGCCTCGGCACGCGCGACGCGGACGAGCTCTACCGTCGCTACGGTTTCGAGGACGTGAAGCTCGCGCCGCTCCGCGCATATCGCGTGGTGGAGATGGCGCGGCGAAGGCACGCCCCGACATGAGCGGCGAAAGGAGCGCCGCGGGGGCCACGTTTTGCTAGCGTCACCGCGTGCTCGAGACGTCTCGCACGGCACGGGGCCTGTTCGTCGGCGCGTGGATCGTGGTCCAGATCGCGCTCGTCATCACGTCCGGGGACCGGTCTGCTCACATGGGCGGATTTCGTATGTTTCCGGAGACCAGCACGATCCGTTACTCCCTCTTCCGGGAAGTCGCGGGGCGCCTCGTCGCGGTGCCGGACGGCGAGTGGAACGCAAAAGACAGCGGCGGGATCATGCGCCATTTCTCGTGGCGGGACCGGGTGCGGCGGCAGGAGCTCTGCGCGTTCGACCGCGAGATCGTCGCGTCGTACGGCGTGGACACGCAGTCGCGTAGGCTCGTCGCTGCGCTCGACGACGTGTTCCTCTCTGCCTCCGGCGACGCCGAGACGACGAAGCTCGTGCTGGTGGTGGACGCGCGACGCAACGGGCGCGCCCTCCCCCCTGCCCGCTACGAGAGCTTCGCGCGAGCGCAGCGGGCGGTGCCATGACGGCGCGGCTCCGCGTCCGCGGGTGGGTCACCGCCGTGCTCGACGGCACGGTGGACGGCGCGTTCCTCGCCCCTCTACGTGTCACCCTCGGCGCGCTCCTGTTCTGGCATGCGATCGTGGGCGCGCGCGAGCTCTTGGGCCTCGGGTACTTCGGCGACGCCTTCCACACGAGCCTCCTTCCGGAGGGTTTCACCGCGGAAAAATCGGTGTTCGTGGCGGTCGTGGCCGCGCGCGCGGTGCTGGCGGCCCTCGTGATCGTCGGGGTGCGCGCGCGCCCG